>JALHUM010000115.1 GCA_022865905.1 Anaerolineales bacterium
AATCGCAATCAATATCAATCATTTTATCCCAGTTGTTGCAGCTCAAAAATACATTTTTTTGTTTGTTCCTGCTCAATTCAATAAATTTATCTTTGTACATGGCTGCGCTGTTTCCAGGCTGGCAGGCTCGCCTGCATGTTTTCCGGCAGCCGGGAAGGATCATTTGGATCGAGCCGCCGCTGGAACGCTTTCAATTCAGCCAGGATCGTCGGCCAGCGCTTCGGCCAGGGATGCGGATCCACATCCAGCACAATCTCTTCGCGCTCGTCGCTGGTGAACAGCCTCGCCAGTTCAGAATCGGTGGTAAGACCCTGATCCCTCCAGGCTGCCAGCACTTCCTCACGGAGGCCTTCCTCGAAATAAGGGACGTGGTCAGTCGGACCAAAATTCATCGTCGCATGGAATCGTTCGCGGCTATTCATCGGGTGACAATCCTTTCGGGTCTTCTCCGAGATCACTTTTTCAGCGCACATAGATTGTATCGCACGTACTTGCCAATAGGATGACAATTTCGGGTTGAATCTTGTATACTTCAGCAGCAAATTGTTTTTGCAGATTCACTACCTGACACTTTTTCACACGAATTGCTTTAACACCCTTCGGGTACGATGTGGGCGATTAGCGCCAATTTCATAATAATATTCTCGAAATTCGTTCATTCATGGCGTTCGCGTTTAGAAATCTACGCTCTGTAATAAATGTCTGGCAGCAAGTTTGTGGAGTGAATATGAGACCCAAAGCTATCGAAGTCCAGAATTTGCATAAAAATTTCAGCGAAATCCGCGCCGTGGACGGCGTGAGTTTCAACGTCGAGCAGGGCGAGATTTTCAGCCTGCTCGGCCATTACCTGGCAATCGTGACGATGATTTTATGCCAGTTCATCATCCTGATCGTCTTCGGACAACTCATCCTGAAGCTGGATTACCTGCGCGCAGCCGGGGCGACCTTGCTGGTCACGCTTGCCTCTGCGTTGTGCATCGGCGCGCTGGGTCTGCTCATCGGCGTGCTGGCCAAGTCGGAGGAACAGGCGGTCATGTTCTCGCTCATCCCGATGTTCATCCTGGCTGGGCTGGGCGGTGCCAGGGTGCCTCTGGAAATCACCGGTCCGACATTCAGCACCATCGGGCACATCTCGCCGGTCGCCTGGGCGATGGACGGTTTCGAGAACATCATCTCGCGCGGCCTGGGGTTCAGTTCCGTGCTCGTACCCGCCACTGCGCTGCTCGGTTACACCGTGCTGTTTTTTATCCTGGCTGCTTGGCGGTTGCACAAAAGTGAGGAAAGATAACCAAACGCAATGGGGCTGTCTAAAGAGAATATTCAGACAGCCCCATTCTCATTTATCAGCGAACCGGTTCGAGGTCCGGAACGCTAACCCTTGAAGAGGAACGCCGCCACCGTAAATATCGAAGCGACTACAATGACCACTGTACAAGCAATGGCAAAATATTTCTGAAAGATGTTGTTCTTGAATTCGCCCATCAACCCCTTATCGTTGGTTAACTTGATCAAGTAGTAAAAGACGAGCGGTAATGCGATGGCGTTGATCGTCTGTGTGAAGACCGCGATCTTGAACAACGATACTTTCCCGAACATGGCGACCACCGCCGCGGCGGCCATCTGCAGGCCAAACAGGACGTAAAAGGTTTTGCTCTTCTTGAACGAGTCGTCCAAGCTGCCGGAAACGCCGAAGAACTCGGCAAACGCGTACGCGGTGGAAAGCGAGACCACGACCAGTCCCATGAACCCAGCGTTCAGGATGCCGACGGCGAAAAGCGTCCCGGCCAGATTCCCGGCGATGGGGCGGATCGCCTCCGCCGCCTGGAGGCCATCGGTGAGCGGCTTGCCGCTGCCGAAGAGCGCCGCAGCGGTCGCGACGATCATGAAAAACGAGAAGAAGTCGGTCAGGAATGCGCCCCAGTACGTTGATAACTGGGAATAGGTGACCTTGCCTTTTTCGATTTTTTTATCGAAGGCAAAACTGCTGATGAAGAACTGTCCCCAGGGGGTGATGGTCGTGCCCAGCACACCCATGCCGATGAGGAGGAACTCGCGCGTATAGGTGGGTGTCCACTCCACGCCATGCGGATAGGCCAGGTTGCTGAGCGCCAGTCCCCAGTCCGGGCGAGCCTTAATCGCCGCGAAAATGTACGCCAGGAAGAACAAGCAGGCGAACAGCATCAGCGACTGGGTCAGTTTATAGTTTCCGCGCACGACCAGGAAAAAGGATACGACCACGATGACGATCACCGCCGGGACAGCCGGGATGTGGAGCATGGCGGCCGTCGTTTTGACCGCAGACAGTTCGGTGACGAGCGTGCCCAGGTTTGCAACCAGGAGCGCGCCGAACATACACAGAGCCGCCCGTACGCCATATTTCTCGCGGATCAGGTCGCCCAGCCCCTTGCGGGTAATGACCGTCAGGCGAATGCCCATTTCCTGGGTCACGCCGAGCAGGATGGTGATGATGACCAGCGGGAACAGGATGGGATACCCCAACTGCGCGCCGGCAATGGAATAGGTAGCCACGCCGCCGGCATCGTTGTCAGCCATGGCGGTGATGGTCGCCGGGCCAAACACTGAGAGGAAGAGCAGGATGCTCTTCCAGTAACGGGCAAAGAAGCCGCGCTTGCGAGGAGCAACGGTGTTGGTCATGGTTCTCTCCCGTGATGATTACCGATAAAAGCGCGGCAGGCGTTTCTTCCAGGCAGTCGGGACGACCTTGTCCAGCGCATCGTCGGCGGTGACGATACCGTGCAACCGGTTTTGCTCGTCCACCACCGGGACAGCCAGCAGGTCGTATTTCGCCACCGTCTGGGCGACGGTTTCCTGGTCATCGGTCAGGTTGACGGTGATGACACGCGTCACCATGAAATCCTCCACCATAGCGTCGGGGCTGGCGAAAATAAGATTATTCAGCGAAAAAGCGCCGATGAGGTGATTCTCCGTGTCGGTCACGTAGACGTAGAACATGGTCTCGACCTCGTCCGACATGGTGCGCAAGGCCTCGATGGCCTGGGCGGCCGTCAGGTCCGGGCGGATGGCGGCGTATTCAGTGGTCATGATGCCGCCTGCTGAATCCTCCGCATAGGTCAGAAGTTTGCGGACGTCGTCAGCGTCCTCCTTTTCCATCAGAGCCAGTAGGCCTTCCTTGCGGCCTTTGGGCAGGTCAGCGAGCAGGTCAGCGGCCTCGTCCGGTTCCATCTCCTCGAGCACGTCAGCCATCTTCTCGTCTGACATGCCCGCCACCAGGCTGACCTGGAATTCAGTCTCGATTTCCTCGAGAGCATCCGCCAGGTGTTCAACGTCCAGCGCGGCGAGGAACTGACCGCTTTCCAATTTATTCAAGTCGCTGAGGATCTCAGCCACATCTGCCGGATGCAGCTCGTGTATCTTTTCAATAGGCACACGCAAACGCATGGACTTGTCGCGGCGCAGCAGTTCGACGTTGTTCCAGGCACTTGAATTTGGGCGCAGCTTTAGCCACCTCGCCGCCCGCGCCAACCCGACCCGTCGTAGGATGCCCGCGCCCCCAATGTCCACGTTGCCGACATAGATCGTGCCATTCACCCGCATCAGCTCCACATCGTTAACACGCACCACGCGCGCCCCATCTGTATCAATGATCTGCTTATCCAGCACGTCCCGGCTCAAGAAAATGTCATCCTCGTGCCCAGGATACGGATGAAGGTCTTCGACGCGTTTCATCAAAGTAATGGTCGGCGACATCAGCGAAGCCACAGCCGAATAATTAACCGTAAGGGTTTCACCCTTTTTGCTTACAAGAATAGCCTGGATCAAGGGATGCGGGAACTCCTGCATCGGTTTCGCGATCACATCTTTCAGCGTCCCGATCAATTTGCCGTCTATATCGGTTACCGGTCTGCCGAGCATTTCACTCAAGAAAGCCATACGACACCTCTCATGATGATTTCAAGAAATCAGGCAGCAAAAGCCGCCATTCTGACCAGCGGATGGCGGTGTCATTAGATCTTGCAGGATAAACCTCGCTGGGTACAGCCTACGTGAGGCGTGCTATCAAGAAAATCCGGTATTCCTTTTGTTATGGTAGCCATTGGCTACCACTTATCCCCCGCCAAGCCGACGGAGGCAAGAACACAGACGCGCGGGGACAGCCATAGCAGAGCACCTTTTCCGCCAAAACGTGTCAGGGTGATTATGAGAACTATCATCAGCGTCCATGCAATCACCTCCTTCCTACACCCGTGAGGTTGGATTTGACCTTTCGGCCAGGACACGGGGATAAAGAGAAGCCTCCTGTCTAATATCCAGGAGGAAGACATAGTCAATCATAACCGGCAGCCGTTGCCGCTGGTTACCTCCTGGTGGAGCCTTGGCACTGTGCGTCGTAGGGATTTCCATCCCAGCCACTTTGAGCGGGGCCTTAATCCGGCCCGGCCTGTTTTACCCCTTGGCGTCTTTCGACGTTTCGGGGCAATGGCCTGTGTCCCACACAGCCGCCTCGCCTAACGAGGATATGAAGGGAGATGACAGTCACTTCTTGAAGTGACTGTCATCTGCTATTGGTCGGGGCGGGCGGATTTGAACCGCCGACCTCGCGGTCCCGAACCGCGTGCTCTAGCCAAACTGAGCCACACCCCGAACAAGCCGAGTAGGCCTTCGGCAGGCGAGATTATACACCGCCCCACCACGATTTGACAAGCCGTTTGCGGTATAATCCCTGCGCTATTCCGTTCACCCGTAGGGGCACGACATGTCGTGCCCCTACCGTATGAGGCAACTATGGTAGAACCCGAACCCACCGGTCAGACCCCGGAACCCATCAAGCAAATCATCGGCACCGTCGCACAGGTGGATATTGACGACCAGATGCGCAGCGCGTACCTGGATTACGCCATGTCCGTCATCGTTGCCCGCGCCCTGCCGGATGCGCGCGACGGCCTCAAGCCCGTCCACCGGCGCATCCTGTACGCCATGCACGATATGGGCATCCGCTCGAACTCTGCTTACAAGAAGTCCGCCCGCATCGTGGGAGAGGTGCTGGGCAAATATCATCCGCACGGCGACGCGGCCGTGTACGAGTCCATGGCGCGCATGGCGCAGGATTTCTCGATGCGTTACATGTTGGTAGATGGACAAGGCAACTTTGGCTCGGTGGACGGCGACGCACCGGCGGCCATGCGTTACACCGAGGCGCGCCTGCACAAGATGGCCGAGGAGATGCTGGCGGACATCGAAAAGGAAACAGTGGATTTCGCCGATAACTTCGACGGCACGCTGCAAGAGCCGACCGTCCTCCCCTCCCGGCTGCCCAACCTGCTGCTCAACGGCTCGTCCGGCATCGCGGTCGGCATGGCAACCAACATCCCGCCGCACAACCTGAAAGAACTGTCGGCTGCCATTATTTATCTCATCAACAACTACGACACCATCGAGGATGTCCCGATCGAGTATTTGATGAAGTTCATCCCCGGGCCGGATTTTCCGACCGGGGGCGTGATCGTCGGCAGGGAGGGCATTGACCAAGCCTACGGGTCCGGTAAGGGACGCATCGTCCTGCGCGGCCTGGCCCACATCGAGGAGATGACCGGCAACCGGCATCGCATCGTCATCACCGAGATCCCATATCAGGTCAACAAATCCAGCCTGATCGAACGCATCGCCGACCTGGCGCGTGACGAGCGGATTGATGCCATCGCCGACCTGCGGGACGAATCCGACCGGCGCGGCATGAGCATCGTCATCGAGCTAAAACGCGGCGCCCAGCCCAAGAAGGTGCTCAACCAGCTCTACAAGTACACGCCGCTGCAATCCACCTTCGGCGTGCAGATGCTGGCCCTGGTCGCCGATGAAGGCGGGCGGGGAGAGCCGCACCTGCTACCGCTCAAGAAGGCTCTACTGATTTTCATCGAACACCGCCAGCAGGTGCTCACCCGCCGTTCGCAGTTCGAGCTTGAAAAAGCGCGCGCCCGCGCCCACATCCTTGAAGGCCTGACGATAGCGCTGAACAACCTGGACGCTGTTATCCAGACCATAAAAGAATCACCGGATGCCGAGGTAGCCAAAGAGCGCCTGATAAAGCGCTTCAAGCTGAGTGAGCTGCAAGCCCAGGCCATCCTGGACATGCAACTGCGCCGCCTGGCAGCCCTCGAGCGCCAAAAGATCGAGGATGAATACAAGCAGGTCAAAGAACAGATTGCCTATCTGGAAGACTTGCTGGCGCATCCGAAGAAGATCCTGGAGCTTATCAAGGAAGACATGCATGAACTGTCCGAAAAATATGGCGACGAACGCCGAACGCACATCGCCGCGGACGCCAGCGAAGACTTGAGCGAAGCGGACCTGGTGCCGGATGAGGCCGTCCTGATCAGCATCACCGCCATGGGCTACGTCAAACGCGTGGCTGCCACGGCTTATCGTTCGCAAGGTGTGGGCGGACGCGGCGTGACCGGTCACGTTACGAAAGAAGAAGACGAAGTGCTGACCCTCATCCCGGCGCGTTCGCTGGAGACCATGCTGTTCTTCTCTGACCGGGGCAAGGTCTACGCTGAAAAGGTCTACCAGATCCCGGATGCCGACCGGACAACTAAGGGGATTCCGTTGGTGAATGTGCTCTCACTCGATCCGGGTGAGATCGTCACCGCGGCCGTGGCGGTACCCAATTTTGAAGTCGCAGAATACATCACCCTGGCCACGCGCAACGGGCGCATCAAGCGCATGGCTCTCTCCGAATTATCCGCCGTCCGGCCTTCCGGCATTATCGCCATCAGCCTGGAAGAAGGCGACGAACTCGGCTGGGCCAGGCTGACATCCGGCAAGGATGATGTCATCCTGATCACCGAACAAGGTCAGGCCTTACGCTTCTCCGAAGGCGAGGTTCGTACTATGGGACGCGCCGCAGGCGGCGTAACGGGCATCCGTCTGAGTGGGAAAGACAAGGTTGCCAGCATGGACGTGGTCGAGCCGGGCGGTGAGCTGGTGCTGGTCACGGTCGAGGGCTACGGCAAACGGACACCCTTGAGCGAGTATCCTGTCAAGGGTCGCGCCACGGGCGGCGTCCAGACGATTGACAAGAAAGCCCTGGATAAAGTCGGCGTGATCACCGCGGCGCGCGTCGTCCAGGCTGCCGACGACCTGACCCTCATTTCAGCCAACGGCATCGTCTTGCGCATGAAAGTCGGGGACGTGAAACAGGCCGGGCGCGCCACGCGCGGCGGCCGCATGATGGAGATCAAGGAAGGCGACAAGGCGGCCTCGTTGGCGCGCATCGCCGCCGCGGATTTGAAACGCGTCGGGGCGACCACCGAAAACGGTAAAGTTCCCCCTCAACCGGGTCAACAGTTCGAGCTGCCGCTGGAATAGAGCATACAGGTATAATGGGGGCATGGATCTCTTCACCCATGCCATGCAGGAACGCATGAAGAACGAAGCGCCCCTGGCCGCCCGGATGCGCCCGCGCACCCTGGATGAGTTCGTTGGCCAGGAATACATCGTCGGGCCAGGCAAGCTCCTGCGCCGCGCCATCGAAGCCGACCGGCTCTTCTCGTCCATCATCTTGTGGGGCCCGCCCGGCACCGGCAAGACCACGCTGGCCATGGTCATTGCCAACCAGACCAAGTCCCATTTCGAGACGCTCTCGGCGGTATTAGCTGGCAAAGCCGAACTACGGGCCGTGATTGACGCCGCCCTCGAGCGCCGCCGCCTGAACCAGAAGAAAACCATCCTGTTCGTGGACGAAGTCCATCGCTGGAACAAGGCCCAGCAGGATGCCCTCCTGCCGCACGTCGAGAACGGCACATTCGTACTGATCGGCGCGACCACCGAGAACCCGTATTTCGAAGTCATCGGCGCGCTGGTCTCGCGCTCGCGCGTTTTCCAACTTCATCCCCTCACAGAAGAACAAACCGGCCTGATCCTGGATCGCGCCCTCTCGGACCCTGAGCGCGGCTACGGGATGCGCCGCATCCTCCTCGACCCCGAAGCCCGCCAGCATTTGATTGATGTGGCCGGCGGCGACGCGCGCAACGCCCTCAACGCACTCGAGCTGGCCGTGGAGTCCACATCTCCATATGTGAACGGCGACATTCACATCACTCTGGATGTAGCCCAGGAATCCATCCAGCGCCGCGCTGTGCTTTATGATAAGGATGGCGACGCCCATTACGATACGGTCTCGGCCTTCATCAAGTCCGTGCGCGGTTCGGACCCGGACGCCGCCCTTTACTGGCTGGCCAAGATGATCTACGCGGGAGAGGATCCGCGCTTCATCCTGCGCCGTCTTATCATCCTGGCCGGGGAAGACATCGGCCTGGCCGATCCGATGGGGATTGTAGTGGCCGCTTCAGCCGTACAAGCGTTTGATTTCATCGGTCTGCCGGAGGGTGTGTATCCCATCGTCGAGGCTACGCTCTACCTGGCCACCGCCCCCAAATCCAACACAGCCACCTCTTATTTCAAGGCCTTCGAGCGCATCGAGCAAGAGGGCGTCGGCGACGTACCCTCGCACCTGAAGGATTCCAGCCGTGATGCGGTCGCGCTAGGCCACGGCAAGGGCTACGAATATCCCCACATGCACGCAGGCCACTTCATCCCCCAGCAATATCTCCCCAAGGAATTGCTCGGAACCTATTTCTATAAACCCTCCGGCGTAGGTTATGAGGTACAAGTCCGCCAGCGTCTGGAAATGTGGCGCGAAGCGCAGCGCAAAGCCCTCGGCATCACACGCCGCGAAGAAATCCCCGACCTGACACAGGAAAAGATTGACGAGTTGAAGCGGCACATCAAGTGACTACTCTCCTCCTCATCCGCCACGGCGAAAACGATTACCTCAAGAAAAACATCCTTCCCGGACGAATCCCCGGCGTGCACCTAAATGACAAAGGCCGCCAACAGGCTGAGGCGCTGGCCGCTGCGCTCAAGGATCTCCCCATTGCTGCCATCTACTCCAGTCTGCTGGAGCGCGCCGTCGAGACCGCCAGCCCGCTGGCGCAGGCAAAGGGATTAGAAATCAAGGTAGAACCAGGCCTGAGTGACACTGATGTTGGCGTGTGGGCGGGACGTTCGTGGAAGGTGCTCGAACGGTCGAAAGCCTGGAAGGCGATCCAGCAAACGCCGTCGAAATTCCGCTTTCCGGGTGGGGAAAGTGTCGCCGAGAATCAAGAACGCGCTGTCACCGCGCTGGAGCGGATCGCTGCCGCGCACAGGAAAGACAAAATGGTCGCCGTGGTCTTCCACGCCGATCCCATTAAATTGGCTGTGGCGCACTACATAGGCCTGCCATTGGACAATTTTCAGCGCCTGACATGCAATACCGGTTCGGTGACGATTTTGAAAATTGACGGCCCCAAAATCAAATTGCTGGCCCTCAATCTCATCCCCCCATTTTCTTTCCCATTACCGTAACGCGGAATTCATTCCGCAACCAAAGGGCGATATAAATATCGCGCTACAAAATCCTCGCGATTGTGATAGTTTTTTAAGAGTAATCGTATAGCGCGGCCTCCAGCCGCAACCAAAAAGATTTACCGCGAAGATACGACCCCCACAGGACGGGGGCAGGCGGCCGCGAAGTTTTATAAACCTTCGCGATCTTCGCTGCTTCGCGGTTCAAAAAGATTTGCGCGCTTCCCGCAGAATTCGAGAACCTGCGGAGGCACATGGTCACTTGGGGAATTCAGGATCCTTGCTGGTGTACAGGGCGATCCGGTTGCCGGTTGGGTCGGTGAAAATCCCGAACCAGCCAACGCCGGGGATCTCACTCTTGGGGATGATCGTCCTGCCGCCGAACGCCTCGGTATTTTTCAG
>JALHUM010000116.1 GCA_022865905.1 Anaerolineales bacterium
AGTTAATGCTGAGCGAGAACAGATTCGAGGTGAACGAGATGAGGCTCGCATAGATTTAACCAGATCTAGAGCTGATTTAAACGAAATAAGAACCGACCTGCACGAAGTTCGAGCGGATCTCGACAAGATGCGAACTGATCGAGAAAAAATACAGACCGAATTTAATACATCTTTGGATAAAATAAACCTCGTCCAATATGAACGAGATAAAATGCAGTTAGATGTTGAAAAGATACGGACCGGGTTGGCTAAAGCCCGAAGTGAACGTGACGGGATGCGGGCTGAGTTGCACAAAGTTGATGCTGAGCGAGAGCAGATTCGATCCGATTTGGATAACGTTATAGTGTATCGTGATCAGGTTCTGGCTGAGTTGCACAAAGTTACTGCTGGGCGAGAGCAGATTCGATCCGATTTGGATAACGTTTTAGTGCATCGTGATCAGATTCTGGCTGAGTTGAACAAAGTTACTGCTGAGCGAGAGCAGATTCGATCCGATTTGGATAACGTTTTAGCTAATCGTGAGAAGGTTCTGGCTGAGTTGGATCATGTCTATCACTGCCGTTCGTACAGGATTACAGCCCCTCTGCGATTTATATTTGGCACTGGACGTATATGGAGAGATAAGCTAAAACACTTGAAGGATCGATTCGCACTGGTGGGTTCAAATTTTCAGGGGAATATAAAAAATGACCTGCGCAAGATAGTGGATACATTGCGTAGGATTTCCTGGATTGCTATCTTACTGGATCAATTTAAACGTCGTTTCCCCCGGATATGGCATAAAGCATCCCATCAATTAAAAAACAATGTCCGTGTCCAGCCTGAACCATTTATGCCCTTGCAGTCCGTTGCTCTTGACCAATTTACTATGGAAGACGATAAACATTTCCTGGATCTATTTCAACGCGAATTATCCCGCCGTCAGACAAATAAAACGGAGACGAAATTATGAAGTTATTGGTGGATATGTTTGCCTGCCAGACATACTCACGTTTTCGTGGTATTGGTCGCTATACCCTTTCGCTTACCTGCGAGATGGCGAAACTTCGCGGAATCCACGAGATGACGGTGCTCGCGGATGCTCTCTACCCCGAAAGTCTCGACGAACTCCGCCAGCAATTCATTCGCTTGCTGCCGCCCGGCGCATTCCTGCCCTACTATCATGAGCCTATCAAATACGCGCCCCAACAAAACATGGAATCCTACTACCAGGTTGCCGAAACGCTGATAGAACAGGCCTACCGGGTGGTTGCGCCGGATATCGTATTAACCCCCAGTCTCTTTGATAGCTGGGCCGACGGAGAACAGGGCCGGGTATCACTTCCGGATAAGAAATCCCCTTTCCAGCCACGTGCTGTGATCCTGTTCGATTTGATTCCTTACATATTCCACGAACTCTATCTTGACCCAGATCCTTATATCCACAAGTGGTTTCTTAGAAGAATGGATTTGCTCAAGAAATTCGACCTCATACTTGCAATATCCGAGTCTACACGGCAGGATGCAATGAGTATTCTCGGACTTGATCCCGACCGGGTCGTAAACATTTCAGGTGCGGCAAGCTCGCATTTCCGGAAGCTGGTATTATCGGATGCCGAAAAACAAGATTGGTTATACCGCCTGGGTATTTCCCGCCCCTTTGTCCTTTACATCGGGGGCAATGATTTCAGGAAAAACATGGATGGAGCGCTGCGCGCCTTTGCCAGGCTCCCGCGTGAGATCACCACGAGTCATCAACTGGTGCTCAATGACGTAGGCGATGAGACTGTTTTCAGAAATAAGGCGCGCGCGTTGGGTCTGGCAGATGCGGACCTTGTAGTCTTCAGGCGCAGGAGCGATGAGGAATTGGCGGCTCTCTACAATCTATGCAAGCTGTTCATTTTTCCTTCCCTATACGAGGGGTTTGGATTGCCTGTACTGGAAGCCATGATCTGCGGTGCGCCGGTGATCGCCTCCAACAATTCATCCCTGCCGGAAGTGGTGGGACGTTCGGATGCTCTCTTCGACGCTTCCAATGATCAAGCGGTAACTGCCGGAATTTACAAGGCTCTCACAGATGATGCATTCCGGGCGGAATTGGCAGCGTACGGACCTGAACGCGCAAAGCAATTCAGTTGGCAGAACACCGCGCAACGCGCCTGGAATGCTCTTGAATCCTTACAAGAGCGGAACCAGTTAGCGGTGCCCCGGACAATTTTCGTCTCAAGCGGGCAGCCGCGCCTTCGCCTTGCTCACGTTTCGCCTTTGCCGCCACAGAAATCGGGTGTTGCTGAATACAGCGCCGTTCTGCTGCCACACCTGGCTGCTCATTTTGAGATTGATCTTTTCACCGAACCCGGTCTCCAGGTCTCCGACGTTGCATTAAGAGAAAACTTCGCCATCTACCCTTGGACCGAACTGATTGCGCGGCGTGACAACTATGACGCGGTTTTGTACCAAATGGGCAATTCCGAATTGCACATCCCCATGATGGACATTCTTCAAGAGATACCTGGCATAGTCGTAAGCCATGACTTCTTTTACAGCAATCTACCCTTTGTGAA
>JALHUM010000117.1 GCA_022865905.1 Anaerolineales bacterium
GCCGAGCGGATGGTCAACGCGGCCGGCTCGGCGATTGCCGTCACGATGGAAGGCACGCGTCCGCTGCTGGTGGAGATCCAGGGTCTGACTAGCCCGGCGCAGTTTGGCAATGCGCGCCGCACCCCCAACGGCGTGGACATCAACCGCCTGCTGATGCTGGCTGCCGTGCTCACCCGCCGCTTGAACCTGCGTCTGGCCGAGCAAGACGTGTTTGTCAACGTGGTCGGCGGGATCAAGATTGACGAACCCGCCGCCGATCTAGCTATTGCCGCAGCGGTCGCCTCTTCGATGCGTGACCTGCCTGTGCGCGCTGAGGCGGTGCTGATCGGCGAGATCGGTCTGGCCGGGGAACTGCGCCTTCCGGGGCAGATGCCGATCCGCTTACGGGAGGCGGCCAAGCTAGGCTTCAAGACCGCCATCGTCCCCAAACGCCTGCGCAAGAGCGAACCCTGGCCGGAGGGGATCGAGATCATCGAGGCGCGCTCGGTCCACCAGGCGCTGGAGGCGGCGTTGACCGGCGAGAAGCCGCGGCCGAAAGAGCGTAAGGTGGCGTAAGCTTGACCTCTCTCATCCCCCCTTTGTCCCCCCTTCTCTCTCCTAAAGGAGAAAGAAGGGGGGATGTGCATTTGAGGGTAAACTTTCTTTTACCCTCTCTTTTCCCCCTATGGGAGGCGCTTAACGGAGAGAAGACCGGAGGTGAGGTACGTGCACCGGGCAGTCAAAATCCCCACGCTCATTTTCCTCTTATCTAATTCTATTAAAATTCTGCGTAAATCTACATTGACGGGATGTAGGCATGTGATAGATTCATGCCGTACTATTCATCACAACCATTCATGAGGAAGAAGAGATGCTCTTGAAACGCTTGCAACTGGGATTGATCCATTCCGCCGTGGCCATGACGCTGGTGCCGATCAACAGCACCCTCAACCGGGTGATGATCAAGGAACTGGCGCTCTCGGCGACGCTGGTTGCCGTGCTGGCCTCGCTGCCTTATCTCTTTTCCCCCATCCAGGTGGCCATCGGATCGTATTCTGACCGTCACCCGTTGTTTGGGTTGCGGCGCACGCCGTATATCCTGCTGGGCCTGCTGTTTTGTGTCGGCGGAGTGATCCTCTCGCCACAGGTTGCTTATCTATTTTCCCAGGACTGGTGGCTGGGACTGGCTCTCGGCGTGCGGGTATTTGGGGCTTGGGGCATGGGTTTTAACTTCGCCAGTGTCTCTTACCTGGCGCTGGCTTCTGAAATCTCGGGCGAAAAGGGACGCGGCCGGACCATAGCGGTAATGTTTTTCATGATGATTATCGGCATCATCCTGACCGCCCTCAGCCTGGCCCACATGATTGACCCCTACACGCCGGAGGCCTTGCAGCGTGCCTTCCAGATTGTGGGAGGCATGGCGCTTATCCTGGGCTTGCTCGGCCTGATCGGTCTCGAAAAACGAGCAGAGAAAGCCTCTCGCGCTGAACACTACACCCTGCGCCAAATGGCGCAAGCCATTCTGGGAAATCCCCAGGCTCGGATTTTCTTTGTTTATCTCTGGCTGCTCCTGATCGCCCTGCTCGGCCAGGATGTGCTGTTGGAACCCTTCGCCGGTGAAGCCTTTGGTTTGAGTGTGCAGGCCACCACGCGCATCACCTCCATCTGGGGAGGCTGCATGTTGGTCGCTTTGTCAATTGGCGGCATTCTGGAAGGACGCGCCTCCAAGCGAAAAATTGCGCAGGCAGGCAACCTCGGCGCGTTGTTGGGTTTTGTCCTGATCGCGTTCAGCGGGATCATCGCCAGTCCGCTGGTTTTTTATGCCGGAGTCGTCCTGCTCGGATTGGGCACCGGCCTGTCCACGGTCGCCAACCTCTCCCTCATGCTGGATATGACCACCTCCGCCAGCGTCGGCTTGTTCATTGGGGCGTGGGGCGTATCGAATGCCTTATCCCGCTTGAGCGGTTCAGTCCTGGGCGGAGCAATACGCGACATCGTCGCCCAACTCACCCACAGTTCCGTATTGGGTTATGTGATCGTATTCGGGATCGAAGCTGGGCTGATGTTGATCGCCATTTCTATGCTGCGCCGCATTGACCCATCCGACTTTCGCCGACAGGCTGAACAAGCGCCCTTTATCGAGGCGGCTGCAATGGTTGCGGAGAATTAGCCATGCAGGAAAAAGAAGAATGGCTCACACTCAGCCAGGCCGCTGAACTGCTCGGCGTGCATCCCAGCACGGTGCGCCTGTGGTCGGATAAGGGACAACTCCCCGTCCACCGCACGCAGGGAAAGCACCGTCGCTACCGTCGCTCCGAGGTCGAGTTGTGGGCCAAGACCGCCCGCCAGCCGCGTGCCCTCGAACCGGAGAGCGTTGTCCAACACGCACTGGGACGGATGCGCTTTCAGATCAGCGAAGGCCACCTGGAAGCCCAGCCGTGGTACCAAAAACTCGACGACGAAGCCCGCCGCCAATATCGCATGAGCGGCCGAGTCCTTGTGCAGGGGCTGGCGAACTATCTCGCCTCCGAGGGCGAGGA
>JALHUM010000118.1 GCA_022865905.1 Anaerolineales bacterium
AAGCACCTCCCTCGATGTGCACGGTAGTGAAAAACCACGCAGGACATACAACAGCCTCTGATTGCATAGTACATTTTAGCATTATAAATTCCCGAAGTCAAATGCTTCTCCTGCGATTTGCCGCATCGAGGTTGTAGACATGGGGAAGTGGGCGTGCGAATGGCCCGCCCACATCCCCAATTCCTCCCCTTCACCAGGGCATATGCCCATCGAGGGGGATACTCGCCATGCAACTCACTCAACCGGTATCTCTTTGTAAATCTTGTCAACATCAATGCCTTGTTTGCGGCGGTAGGCGCTGAATCCAAAGTAGATGGCGGCTGCAACAACGTAGTTCAGCAGCATGAACACCATCGAGCTGACGTTCGACCAGCCAATGGCATAGGTGCCGACGGCCGGCAGCGACTCTGGAAGCACGTGCGGATCCCAGAACCACTCGACCAGCAGCCAGTCGAGGAAGCCCAGGAAGACCAGGCCCGCCAGTGTGACCACCGGCATCTTTGCTCCGCCAAACACCCTCCGCCCGACATAGTACAGGATCCAGAGCAGGATCACCGCATTGACGACCGTCAACACGGCAAGCACCAGCACGACAAACCAGGTCGTCCAATCGGCCCCCAAGGCGCCAATCCCACTTAGTATCGTCCACCCGTACTGGAAGGAGATGTAGATCAGGTAAATGGCAAAGACGGCATACAGCAGCGTGACCAGCCAGCCAAGCCAGGAGGGTACCTTGTACTTGGCGATGGGTGAGCCATCGAAGACATCCTTTGCCCGCCATGGCATGATCGTTCCAGCGATCGTCGAGCCCAGGAAGGTGATGGCAATGACGACGGTCGCATCCAGCACCAGTGTGCGCATGTTGAAGTACCTGAAAGCGTACAGGAACGAGATGATCGCGGACGGGATGACCATCAGTAGCAGCGCGTTTAGGGGTGTCTTAGTGCGCGGCTCGATCTTCGATACCCACTCCGGCAGCATGCGGTCAATGGAAGCGGCGAAGATGACACGTGTCGAACTCAGAAACAACGTGCCGGACCAACCGAACCACCACAGGCTCATCAGCAGGACGACAATGAATTGGATCACCGGGCTTTTCACCATGAAGGCGGCGAACAACGCCGGGTAGGGCCAGATTGGCAACGGCGCTGCCTCCGTTGTGTAACCGAAGGTGTAGTTCCAGAAGGCGCCATTGGCCTTGTTGTAGAAATCCCAGCCGATCGTCTTGCCAATCAAGGCAAATAGTAACAGCGCCCCGACGGTCGTGACGATGATGGCGGCGGCCATGCCCCAGAAGTTGCGCTTGTAATCCGATGCGCCGCGCACTTCGCCGTAGAGTGTCGAACCCCAGTTCGGCCACAGGTTGAAGAATGTCAGCATCGGAACGAGGAAGATGCTTGCCCCGATCGCCAACGGCCACAGCGGCCCGGCCACGGTCCCCGCGGCTTCGCCTGCCGTGAGGGTTGCCGCGTAGACATTGCCGGCCTGGGCGCCGAAGATAGGCGCCATCGCATTGAAGTTGGCGACAAATGTCGCGTTATTCCCGAACAGGAGCAGCAGGAAGACGAGCGCCAGGCCCACAGCGCCTCCCCAGAAGCAGAACTTCTGCACGCGGGCATACCACTTCATCCCGATGGCGATGTAGATAAACACAATGACGCAGACGGACAGCATGCCGACCAGCAGGCCGATATCGGTCGTCGTGAACCACAAGGCGGCATCCTTGAAGCCCAGGAGGGCCAATAACGGTGTGTACACCTCATAGGTCAGCATTTGCCCATAGAGAGGCGTCCACAACCACAGGATGAACCACCAGCCGGTAACGGAGAGGACGAAACCGATGCCGCGATTCAGGATGCGGCTTTGCCATACGTAGTCGCCCCCCGCGCGCGGCATGACTGAGATCAGGCTGGCATACACGATCACCTCGAAGATGGTGAAGATCGCTCCGAGTACAACGCCGGCAGCCAGACTACCCTGGAGGTAGTAGCAGTACGAAAAGATGAACAGGCCCAGGGTAATCAAGTTGATCGAGAATGTGGCGTAAATGAAGGCGTCAAAGACCGACCATGACCGTACCAGTCCGCTTGCCTTGCGAACGAACAGGCTTACAGTACTCATCTGAACCTCCTTTTGAAATTTTTGCTTATCATCCCCAGACTCCTTGGGGAGACAAACCGATGGAATATTTCTCGATTCAGTATCCGCAAATTCCCTGCAATGTTCAATCGGTCAATACGCCGCCTCCTTTCCCAGGTTTTGTGCGTTCCGCAATGCCCTCATCCTGTCGTGAGGAGATAGTTGCCCACTTTTTTCGGTTTGAGTTCGATCACCGCTCCGTGCAGCATCCCTT
>JALHUM010000119.1 GCA_022865905.1 Anaerolineales bacterium
ATCATTGCATATAGAGACGGTATAATCATGCCTGACTGGAGACAGCATGTTTATTGACCAGGCAGAGATCGAAGTCAAATCCGGCAAGGGCGGGGATGGCATGGTGCATTTCCATCGCGAGAAATACGTGCCGCGCGGCGGCCCGGATGGCGGCGACGGCGGGCGCGGCGGCGATGTAATTCTCGAAGTCCGCCCCACGCTCAACACCCTGGCGGCTTTCCGTCACACCATCCGTTACATCGCCGAAGACGGCAAAGGCGGAGGCACCAATAACAAGTTTGGCAAGTCCGCCGAAAATCTGGTGATCCCGGTCCCGCCCGGCACGGTAATATACGATGCGCATACAGGCGATTTGATTGGCGACCTGACCGCTCCCGACCAGCGACTCGTCGTCTGCAAGGGCGGGCGCGGCGGGCGCGGCAACACCCATTTCAAGAACTCTATCAACCAGGCCCCGCGCACGGCGGAGAAGGGCGAGCCGGGTGAGGAAAAGCGTCTGCGCCTGGAACTGAAACTCATCGCCGACATCGGTATTGTCGGCGTGCCGAACGCGGGCAAGTCCACGCTGCTTTCGGTGCTAACCAACGCCAAGCCTAAGATTGCCCCATACCCATTTACCACGCTCGAACCCAATCTCGGCGTGGCAAACGTGGACGAGGAGACGACCGTCGTCCTGGCCGACATCCCTGGCCTGATCGAGGGGGCGAGTCAAGGCGCGGGGTTGGGTCACGACTTCCTGCGCCACGTCCAGCGGACCCGAGTCCTGATTCACATCCTGGACGGTCTCTCGGCTGATCCGCTGGCGGATTTCTCACAGATCAACACTGAACTGGCGCTGTTCGACCCCAACCTCGCCAAAAAGCCGCAGATCGTAGCGCTGAATAAAATTGACCAGCCCGAGGTCCAGGAACGCTGGCCGGAAATCCAGAAGGAACTCAAGAAACGCGGCTACGCGGCGATGAAAATTTCTGCCCTGGCGCGAACGGATGTCCATGAACTGCTGCTGAAAGCTGCTGGAAAACTGGCCGAGACTCCGCCGCTGGAAGAGACCGCGCCGCCCATGCCGGTCTACCGTCCAGCGGAAGACAGCCGCCAGTTCACGATCAAGCGGGAGGGCGCGCACGAATGGCGTCTTTCCGGCGCGGGGATCGAGCGCGCCGCGGCCATGACTCCCTGGGATCAGGATGGCTCTGTGCGCCGCTTCCAAAAACTGATGGAGCATCTCGGCGTGGACGAGGCCCTGCGCAAGGCGGGCGTCAGGGAGGGGGATACGGTGCATATTGGGGAGTACGAGTTGGAGTGGCAGGAATAGAACAGTGATCGATGTTCAGTTTTCAGTGATCGTTTCAAGAGACCGTGCGCGCGGCAATCCGGTTTGGCGGTTTTGCCGGAATAGCTCTTTTCCTTAAAATCCCTTGAGACTTCGCATCCTTCGTGTTCATCCGACTATCCGCGTTTATCTGTGTTTACACCTGCACTTGCAGCAGGTGCAAGTGTCTATGGTTGATTGTCTTAGGAGTACTAGCATGTCTAAAGTTGCTATTAACACTCCCGCTCCCGATTTCACTCTGCCTGATTACACCGGCAAAACAGTGTGCCTTTCGGATTTTCGCGGTAAGACCCATGTTCTGCTGGTCTTCAATCGTGGCTTTATGTGACCGTTCTGTCGGGCGCACATGGCGCAGTTGCGCCAGGACTTTGCAGAATTCGAGCAGCGACAGACTACGATCCTGGTCGTCGGCCCGGAAAACGCTGCCGCCTTCGTCAGATACTGGCAGGAAAACGGACTGCCATTCGTCGGCTTACCCGACCCAACACACAGTGTGCTGAAATTGTACGGTCAGGAAGTCAACCTGTTCAAACTGGGACGCATGCCCGCCCAGGTTGTGGTGGACAAGAAAGGCATGGCGCGCTTTGTTCACTATGGGGATTCGATGAGCGATATTCCCGAAAATGGGGAATTGCTGGCACTGCTGGATGCGTTGAATTAAGGACGATCCAACTGGCATGAAAAACGAACGGCGCACCTTTCGATGCGTCGCTCGTTCGTGCCGCGCCCACGGTTTGATTGTGCCGCTCCCTTGGCCCCTTTGCTTAGGGCGAAGGTGTGTGGCACGTAATTTTATCTGCGGTTTCGCAAGAAGGTCGGGATATCCAGGTCCTCGGTATTGAAGGTCTGCGGGCGGAATTCGCCATAGCTAGACTGGCCATTCTGTGCTTCCACGCTGACGGATTCCATCTGGCGTGTGGACATAGGTCGGGCTTCCATGTGGCTCGCCGGGCGGGCGGTGGTGATGTGGCGCGGCATACCGGTGCGCTCGAAGCCGGTAGCAATGACCGTGATGCGGATATCATCGCCCATATCTGGGTCAATGACCGCGCCGAAGATCATGTTCACGTCTGGGTGGGTCGTTTCGCGGATCATCGCGGCGGCCTGGTTGACCTCGAACAAGGTCATGTTCGGGCCGCCGGTCACGTTGAACAGCACGCCGCGCGCCCCGTCAATGGTGATGTCGAGCAGTTGGCTGGAAATGGCCTGTTCGGCTGCCACGCGGGCGCGATCCTCGCCGGAGGCCTTGCCGACCGCCATCAGCGCCGCGCCGCCCTCGGACATGATGGCGCGCACGTCAGCGAAGTCCAGGTTGATCAGGCCGGGCACGGTGATCAGTTCCGAGATGCCCTGGATGCCCTGGCGCAGAACCTCGTCGGCCAGTTTGAAGGAGTCTTGCAGGCTGGCGCGCTTGTCCACGATCTGCAGCAGCCGGTCGTTGGGGATGACGATGAGCGTGTCGGCGTGTTCCTTGAGCTTGGTCATGCCAGTTTCCGCCACAGTCATGCGCCTGCCGCCCTCGAAGGTGAACGGGCGGGTGACCACGCCCAGGGTCAACGCGCCGACCTCGCGGGCGATCTGCGCCACGATGGGCGCCGCGCCTGTTCCGGTGCCGCCTCCCAAACCGGCGGTGACGAAGACCATGTCCGCGCCTTTCAAGACGCTGTACAGGTCATCGGCCGATTCCTCGGCTGCCTTACGCCCAACCTCTGGGTCGCCGCCCGCGCCCAGGCCGCGCGTCAGTTTATCCCCCAAGCGGACGCGCATCGGTGCCCTGGAAAGGAGCAGCGCCTGCGCGTCGGTGTTACGGCAATGAATTCCACGCCCTGGATTCCTTCGTCGATCATCCGGTTGACGGCATTGCTGCCGCCTCCGCCCACTCCAATTACCTTGATGCGGGCAAATGTTTCAGCTTGATTTTGTTTTGCGTCCATGTTGTGCCTCCTGTAATTTTGTCCGATAGTCGGTTTGTTTGATAGTCTAATTGTCTGTTGGTCTGATGGTCGAATTGACCACTTGTTTAACGGGGCGTCGCTGCTTCCGCGCATCCCTGTATCACCGCGTCTTGCTATGGGAGCAGCCGTTTGAACCAATTTTTTATGGGTTCAATGTTCATACGACTCTCTCCTTTCGGGCGGTGGCGCGGACGATTACGCGCCGAGGGCATTTCCTCATCCTGCATGGCTGCTGCCCATTGCAGCAGACCCACGCTTGTGGAATATGCGGGTGATGACAGCTTGTCTACCAGGCCGACCAGATTCTCCGGCTTGGCGGTGCGGACGGGGAGGCCGAGCACCTGGCTGGCCAGTTGTCGGATTCCGGGCAGGTTGCTCGTCCCGCCGGTTAGCACCATGCCAGCTGGCAGCAGACCATCGTAGCCGGAGCGTTTGATCTCCTGCAGGGACAGAAGGAAGATCTCTTCGACGCGCGCCTCGATGATGTGGGCCAGCTCCTGGCGGTTGATCTGTGCAGGTTGTTCTTCTCCGAAGGGGCGGACGGTGAAGTGTTCTTCGCTGCCGACCCCGGATTTCAGCGCATAGCCGTACTCTATTTTGACTTCCTCGGCTTGCGGGATGGGCAGGCGTAGGCCGTGGGCGATGTCAGCTGTGATGTGATTACCGCCGACGGCCAGCACCATCGTATGCCAGATGTTGCCGCCCACGTAGATGGCTAGGTCGGTAGTTCCGCCGCCGATGTCGCACACGGCCACACCCATCTGGCGCTCGGAGTCGGTTAATACCACGTCACCGGAGGCCAGCGGGTTGAGCACGAACTGGAGCACTTCCACGCCTGCCGCGCCCACGCACTGGCGCAGGTTCTCGGCCGTGGCGGAGGCTGCGGTGATGATGTGCGCCTCTACTTCTAGCCGGAAGCCGTGCATGCCGATGGGGACATTGATGCCGTCCTGACCGTCCACCACGAAGCCGCGCTGGATGATGTGTATGATCTCGCGGTTGTGGGGGATGGCGACAGCGCGGGCGGCGTCCAGGGCGCGTGCGATGTCGTATTCGTCAATCACATCACCCGAAACGCCCACCACGCCGCGGCTGTTTATCGAGGCAACATGCGCCCCGGCCAAGCTGACCAGCGCGGCGGTGATCTCCACGCCGGAAGTTTGTTCGGCCTTCTCCACCGAACGGACAATGGCCTGCGAGGCCGCCGCCAGGTCTACGATCACACCCTTGCGGATGCCTTCCGAAGGCTCGATGCCCACACCCAGGATGCGGATGGCTTCTTCTTCCACCCGCCCGATCAGGGTGCAGACTTTGGTGGTACCTACGTCAATTCCTACGACAATCTCGTCCATAAGTGGTAGCTCCTGGCTACCATAGTGTCACTGGGTCTCACGAAAGAATGGGGCATTCAGGTATTCCACACTGATAAGCGTGGGCCGGATGCCTTTGTTGGTGAGTGTATCAACGATAGCTTGATATATTTTTAGCTTCATCGGAATGTCATCCGTATTTTGTCCAAAGTAGACCTGCCAGCCGCGCGTATCTTGCCAGCCCAGGCCATACGTCATGTCGTAGATCATCGGCGCTCCACCGGGGATAAATGAATTCAGGGTGATAATCACTTGGACCATGGCCGGGTCGAGGAAGGGGTGCGTCTGACCTGCGGCCTGCTGAGGGTCAAGCTGGACCGGAGGTGGGTTCCCGTTTGCGACGACGCTGATCAGGTTCCCAGACTTGCCGCGCGGTGGGAAGGCCACACCCTGGGCGTCAATCCAGGCCATCGTCCCGTCCTGATACCAGGCGATGAGTGGGATGCGTTCAGCCACGCTGACAATAATCCGGTTCGGAAGAACGATATGCACCTCTGCGCTGGAGAGGTCGGGGTAGTCAGCCAGTATGTTCGCCGTGATCTGGGTCGGGATGGCCATGAAGATAGGCTGCCCGATAAATTGCAAGGCGGCGTTGATCTCGTCCTCGCCCAGGCGCTGGTTACCGCTGATCTCGGCCCCGTTCACCTTGAAAGTAGAAGAAGTCCATATTGTGTAGAGACTGAAGATGAGCGCGGCGCACAGCAGGGTTGAGAATATACGTGTGCTGAATTGTGGGATGGCGATGCCGGGCGTGCGCACGTCTGTTCTGCCCATGCTGAAGGCAATATCGTAGTGCTGGCGGCGAGGTTTCTTCGTGGTTGGCCGCGCCGCTTTGCCTTTCGGCGTGCGGGTTTGTTTGACCAAGCGCGGCGTCACGGGCAGGAACACTGTCTCCGGACGGTAGACAGTTTTTTGGGTCTGCGTCAGGCGCTGGTGAGTCTGTTGCGTCCGGCGCGCGCGGACGAGTTCGGCGCGAGGTAGGTCCTGTTTCATACGGCTCATGCTGTTCTCCGGAATCGTCGTTCGGTGCGGTCGCGCTCGGCCTTGCGTTCGAGCGCCAGTTCGATCAGCCGGTCAACCAGTTTGGCGTAGGGCAGACCTGTGGCTTCCCAGAGTTTGGGATACATGCTGATGCTGGTGAAGCCAGGGATGGTGTTGACCTCGTTCAGAAATATTTCTTCTGTCACTTTGTCAATGAAGAAATCCACGCGCGCCATGCCGGCGCAATCAATAGCTTTATAAGCAGATACAGCCATCTGGCGGATTTTCTCAGCGGTCTCGGTCGGGAGGGGCGCCGGGATGAGCAGGCAGGAAGTACCGTCTATGTACTTGGATTCGTAGGAATAAAACTCGCGGCTGGGCAGCACCTCGCCCGGGACAGAGGCCTGCGGCTCGTCGTTGCCCAACACGCTGGCCTCGATCTCTCGGGCGTTCACGCCGCGCTCGACCAAAACGCGCCGGTCATAGGAGGCCGCCTCGAGCAGACCTTCGGCCAGGTCAGCGCGGCTGCGGCACTTGGTGATGCCGACCGAGGAACCCAGGTTGGCGGGCTTGACGAACAGCGGATAGGCAGCCACAGCCTCGGCTTTCCGGATGACCGATTCCATATCCTTCTCGATTTCGTTGCGCAAGACGATCACGGACTCGACCGTCGGGATGCCGTTTGTGCGCATCACATCCTTGAAAACCCCCTTGTCCATGCCGACCGCGGAGCCAGTCACGCCTGCGCCGACGTAGGCCAGGTCAGCCATTTCCAACAGGCCTTGCAGCGTCCCGTCTTCGCCACAAGTACCGTGCAGGACGGGGAAGATTACGTCAATGTCCGTGAGTTTTTCCAGCACTGTGCCGTGATCAGTAATACGTAAAGCATAAAGGCCGGGCTTGGAGGGATCGGGCAGGAGGGTGCAGGGTATCAGGCCTTTGGTCTCGCCTTTTTCCAACAAGTCGCGAACATTATCGCCGGTCAGCCAGGCACCCTCGTGTGTGATACCGACTTGAAGAACCTCGTACTTGGCCGGGTCTAGTACCGATAGAACGGATTGCGCGGAAACGAGGGATACTTCGTGTTCGCCGGAGCGTCCTCCGAAGAGAACTGCAATTTTAAGTCGGGTTGAAGGGTTTGTTGTCATTTACGAATTCCATTCGCCGATCAGCTCAATCTCCATCTCGAGACGGACGCCAAATCTTGCCTCAACAGCGTTCCTGGCTAAATCAATCAACCCTTTCACATCCTTCGCGCTCGCCTTTCCATGATTGATAAAGAAGTTCGCATGGATGGGGCTGATCTCCGCATTGCCGATGCGCGTTCCTTTCAATCCAGCAGCCTCGATCAAGCGACCTGCAAAATCGCCCAGCGGGTTTTTGAACATCGAACCCATGCTCGCTCCCGGTGGCTGGGTGCTTCGTCGGCGGGCGGATAGCTGCTTCATCTTGGCCTGGATCTCGTTCGGTTCTCCTCTTCCTAGTCCCAATGTAGCAGCCAGGACGAGCACCGGTTGGGGTTCGCGCTTCAACAGGCTGCTGCGGTAGCTGTAAGCCATCTTCTCCACTGGCCAGACTTCGCCTCCGCGCTGGCGATGCAGGATTTCGACCGAGATCAGGTTCCCAGCGATGTCGCCATCGAAGGCGCCCGCGTTGCCGTAGATCGCGCCACCCAGACTGCCCGGCACCGTCGCGGCCCATTCCATGCTGTTCAGGCCAAGTCGCGCTGCCCGCTGGGCAATGGTATTGAGTGTGGTGCCCGATTCGGCCCGTAGGCTGGGTGGTTCGGATTGCGTATCGAAGCGCACCAGTCGCGCCCGGTTGACGAGCGCAACACCGCGCAGGCCCTTATCGCCGACCAGCACGTTCGTGCCTCCGCCCAGGATGACAAAGGGCTGCTTCATCTCCCAAAGCCTGGTGGCTGTTGCAGCCAGCTCGTCTGCCGAATGGACGAAAACCAGCGCATCGGCCGGGCCGCCAATGCGCGCCGAGGTGTAACCGGCCAATGGAGCGTTCTCTTGCAGGCGGTCGCCGAACAGTTCGCGCAGGGTGGAGAGGGTTGCAGGTCGCATTTCAGGTGTGTCTTGAGTCTTTCGCATCTATACTAAATCTCGGTAGAGGTGGCTCCCATGCCGCCTACGAGCGGGCTAGCTGTTTTCGAAATACTCGATCAGCCGGAGCACAATGGCGATCATTTCGGGGGTGGATGTTTGCTGTTTTTGAACGGCTCTACGCCATTTCTTTTCGGGCTTGGCGGAGGGCTTGTCGCCCGATGTCGTCTTAAGTTTAAGCATAGTGACAACGTTGGTTTCGTAAACAAGTCCTTTTTCAAGCATGACGCACCTCACTTGTCTGCATGGCAGCCAGCACCTGCGTGCTGACCAGGTCGGCATCCCCGGCGGAAAGCACCAGTAGCACATCGCCGGGTCGGAGATGAGAGACGAGATAATCGCTCACGGCTGGCAAATCCGGGATGAACTGCGCCGAGAGGTGGGGCATGGCCTGCACAACCTGGGCGGCGGAATAATCCTGGATTGGCTCGCGTGCGGCGTAGATTTCGGTCACGATGACCTGGTCGGCGTCAGCGAAGGCATGGGTGAACTGGTCGAACAGCGTCTGTGTGCGCGAGAAGGTGTGCGGCTGCCAGACTGCCCAGATGTGACGGTCCGGATAACGGGAACGCGCCGCCGCCAGCGTGGCCCGGATTTCGGTGGGATGGTGGGCGTAGTCATCAATGACGACGATCCCGTTCGCTTCTCCGCGGACCTCGAACCTGCGTCCCGTACCCGTAAACTGTCCCAAGGCCTGGGCGGCAGCTTCCAGCGAAAGGCCGAGCAGGCTGACCACTACCAGCGAGGCCAGCGCGTTGAGAACGTTGTGGCTGCCGGGTACTTGGAGATTTACGATTGACGATTGACGATTTACGATTGCCTCGAAGCTGAAGCCACCTCTTTCATTGGCTTTCACGTTCTTTGCCAGCGCCCACTGATCACTGTTCATTGATAACTGATCACTGATACCGTATGCAACGGCTTTCCTGCCGGCCCTCCCCGCTTCTGCGAGTAGGGCATTCGCGCCCACATCCTCAACACAGGCAACCAGAACACCATCGGGAGGCAGGAGCTTTACAAATTCTACGAACGCGGCCTGGAAATCGGCCGGTGTCGGATAACAATCCGGATGGTCGTGTTCGACGTTGGTTACCACTTCGATGACAGGTTTCAAGCCCAGGAACATGCGGTCATACTCGTCGGCTTCGATGACGAAAGTCTTGCCCTTCCCGGCGCGGGCGTTTACGCCCAGGTTGTTCAGCACGCCACCGACGATGAAAGAAGGTTCCTGCCCAAGAGCCGTTAGCAGCCAGACGAGCATGGCGGTGGTGGTGGTCTTGCCGTGCGTCCCGGCCACGGCGATGCCGGTCTTGCCAGCCATCAGCCTGCTGAGAAAATTAGCCCGCTTGAGCACCGGGATGCCAGCCGCCCGCGCCGCCGCCACTTCCACGTTGTCATCTGGTATGGCCGAGGAGCGCACCACCAGGTCGGCGTCCGAGACATTCTGGGGGCTGTGTCCGAGGCCGATGGTTATGCCAGCAGACCGGAGTTCCGCAAGCAAGGGCGTCTCGGCGCGGTCAGAGCCGCTCACCGCGTATCCCATCTCCTTCAAGAGACGAGCAATTGCTGAGAGTCCGCTTCCGCCGATGCCGATCAAGTGAATGTGTTCCATATCCTAAATAAAGACGACAATGATGAAGACGAATGCCAGGACGACGGCGAAGTAGATGCCTGGTATGCCCAGCAGGTGGGGTGGCATATACTGGAGCATGGCAGTGGTTATTTTAGCAAGATCACCGGTGGGAGCAGCGACAACCTGTGAAAACGGGTAGTCAGATGCAGACATATAAAACCAGATAGAGCCAGCGATCAGGTAGCCATTGATCGCGCCGATGATGACGCCCAGTAGGATATCCTGCAATTTCTCGCGGGTCAATTTGGGGGCGAAACGAGCGATATTGGTGGTCTGGTAGCCGAAGAAAACCAATATGCCCAGGATGAGCGAGCGCAGCCAGAAAAGCACCGAGCCTTTTCCCGGCACCAGGATGTCGCGAATGAACGGAACGTAACGCTCCAGCAGAACTGTTAAGGCCATCGCCAGGATGACGCTGCACGAAACTAGGATTTCCTTGGCCCAGCCGCGCATCCCGCCAATAATGGCGAACAGGATGACGTACATCCAGAAAACAATGATCAGGCTTACCATGGTCTCATCTCCTCTCGCCAGCCAGGGCGAGCAGTTGGTGGCCGATCTCGGCGGCAGCCTGCGGGTGGGACAGGTGGTTCATCGCCTCGCGCATGGATTTCATTTTGGTGGGATTCTTGAGCAAATCTTTCACTGCTGGAATGAGTTTCTCGGATAATGGTCGCTGATTGCGCGACCTTAATTGCGCATCTTCGATCATGACCGCTGCACCGCGCTTGACCAGGTAATCAGCGTTGACCTTTTGGTAGCGCCAGGCATAGGGGTAGGGGATCAGGATGGCTGGAAGGCCATAGAGGGGCAACTCGCCCAGCGTGGAGGCCCCAGCGCGCGAGACTGCCAGGTCGGCAGCCGCCAGCGTGGCGCCCATCTCCTCGTGCAGGTACGGGAAGGCGTGGTGGCGAGCGGCCTGTGTCTTGGAAAGGTTCTCGCGAGCGGCCTGGACATTCGGCCAGTCCAATTCGCCGCTGATGTGGACAACCTGTGCAAGTTCCAGCAGGGCGGGAAGGTTTTGGCACACGGCGTTGTTGATTGAGCGTGCGCCCTGGCTGCCGCCGAAAACTAAAAGGACAGGTAGATCATTATCGAGGCCTAGCTTCTTGAGGGCATCCTTACGCGTCCAGTTGGCGAGACCGGCGCGGGTCGGGTAACCGGTGAAGACAGTCTGTGCCCGGGGCGAGAAGTATTTGCGCGAGTCCTCAGCGGTGAGGGCGATGCGGTCCGCGAAGCGGGCCAGGGTCTTGAGCGCCAGTCCCGGCTCGATATCCGGTACGTACAGCAGGGTCGGGATTTTCCAGCCAGCCAATGCCATTGGCACGGCTACATACCCGCCAGTGAAGAACAGCACGTCTGGCTTGAACTGGCGCAAGATGCGCCGCGAGGAGAAATAGCCGCGCCGCAACTGCCCAAGATTGCGGGGCAGTTGTTCAAGACCCACGCCGTGTACGCCAGCGGCCGGGATGGCCTGGAAGGGGATGCCAGCGCGCTTAATCAGCGCAGCCTCCATGCCGCCTTCTCCGCCTACCCACAAAACGTTCAACGCTGCTCCTTCAATGTTCAACGTCTCAAGCACGGCGAGCGCGGGATACACGCCGCCGCCGGTCCCGCCGGCGCAGATCAGCAGACGCACCGTACGACCTCCATTCTTCGGTGACCGGTCCACTTTCACTGGTCTGCCGAGAGATGTTCAATAAAATACCGATTGCTGCAAGCGTTGAAATCAAGTTAGAACCGCCTGCGCTTATGAACGGAAGGGCATTACCCGCGAAGGGCAGCAAACCAACCATGACCGCCATATTGATGAAAGCCTCGATGGTGATCCAGAATGTCAGGCCTGCGGCCAGGAGCGCGCCCAGCGAATCGGGGGCTTTCGCCGCGATCTTCAGCCCGCGCCACAGCAGCAGACCATAGAAGCCGACCAACGTCAGTGCGCCGAGCAGGCCCAATTCCTCGACGACCACGGCGAAGATGCTATCGGTCGGCGCGACCGGCAGCCCGGTCCACTTGCCGCTGCCGCGCCCGATGCCGACCCCAAACCAGCCGCCGCGGATGATGGCGCCCAGCGAGAGGCGCACCTGATCGGTGCTTTGCAACGGGTCCTTCAAGCCGGTGATGTACGAACTCAACCTGTTGCGCCCGGTGCTGCTGAGCTGCACGACCAACGCGCCGGCTAGCAAGGCGATGATCATGAAAAGGACAATTTGCCGCAAATCGCCGCCGGCCAGAAAGAAGAGCAATCCACCCAGGATGAAAATGGTAAAGGTGGCGCTCAAATCCGGCTCGAGGTAGATCAGGCCGCCGAGGATGCCCAGGATAACGGCGAGAGGGAAGAGTCCCAATTCTATGTTTTGGAGATAATTTCGTTTGCTGTACAGCCAGACCGAGAGATAAACCACTATGGCGAGTTTTGCCAGTTCTGAAGGCTGGACCGAGCCGCCGAGCAAGGATCGCACTGCGCCGAAGCGAGCCTGGTTATTGAACAGCACGCTGACGAGCAGGACGATCGTGACGCCCATCAGCGGAAGGGCATATTTTTGCCACAGGTGATAGTCCATGCGGGCCAGGATGAAGGCAATGCCTGTTCCGACGATCATCCATAACACCTGCTTGTTGAACATGTAGTAAGGTTTATCGTAGACGAATAGAGAAAAATCCGTGCTTGCGGAAAAGACCATCAGCAAGCCAAAGACCGTCAATGCAATGGCAACCACCAGCAGAGGCAGATCAATATTCGTCGGTTTTGGCCGGCGAATAACGGCTGCTTGGCTCTTGGCAGCCTGGTTTACGAAAGTTCCGATACCCATGTGCGAAAAACCTCCCCGCGCTCTTCAAAGTCGCGGAATTCGTCGAAACTGGTTCCGCCCGGCGAAAGCAGGACGACATCTCCCGGCTCTGCGGTATGGGCCGCTGCCTGAACAGCCTCTTTCAAACCTGAGCAGTGTGCCAGCGTGTACGGGCGTTTCCCCCCGTATTGCGAAGGGAGACCCAGGACAGGTGCTCCCAACGCGGCGTTGATCTTCTCTGCCGCCTCGCCGAACAAGACGACATGGTCAACTCGTTCATGCACCAGGGCAGCCAGCTCTTCCCAGAGCAGGTTCTTGTCCCGCCCGCCGAGCAGCAGCACGATTGGCTCGTCGAATGAGCGGATGGCAGCTATTGTCCGCTCCGGTGTGGTGGCGATGGAGTCGTTGTACCAGCGCGCCCCATTCCACTCCCGCACAAGCTCCAGGCGATGCGCCACGCCGTGGAAATCCTGGATGCCGGCTTGGATCGCCTCGACTGGTATGCCGGCCGCGCAGGCAATCGCGCAGGCCGCTTGGACATTGAGCCGGTTGTGGTCGCCGCGTAATTGGATGTCACACTCGTTCAGCAGGGCGGTCTCGCCGTCTTTCGTGCGCAGGTAGATCACGCCCTGGCGGACGAAAGTCCCCTGGCCGCTGGCCGGCATTGGGCTGAAGCCGAAGGAATACAGACGACCGCGCACTTCGGTGCTCAGGCTCCAGGCGCCGGGATCGTCGCGACCCAAGATGGCGGTATCCTGATCGGTCTGGAATTGGAGGATGCGGGCTTTGGCGGCTGTATAAGCCTCCATTGTCCCGTGCCGGTCTAGGTGGTTGGGCGTGACGTTCAGGAGAGCAGCGATGTCTGGCGAGATGGTCATCTGCTCCAGTTGAAAGCTCGAAATCTCCAGGATGGCGAGATCGTCTGGCTGCATGTCGTCCACGTAGTTGAGCAGCGGGTCACCGATGTTGCCTCCTACGAAGGCAGAAGGATGAGGGAGGACATTTGAATCAGCTTTTTCTTCAGCTTTCATCCTTCTGATTCCATCCTTTTCCTTAATCGCCATGCGTCCTACCAATGTCGTCGTGGTCGTCTTGCCGGCTGAGCCGGTGATCCCAATGGTGCGGGAGGTGACGATTTCCATGAAAATCTGCGTATCGTTAGTGAGCGGGATGCCACGCTTGATCGCCTCGGCCACGATCAGATTGGCGAGCGGCACGCCGCCGGAAAGACATACCACGTCGGCGCCGTCGAGCAGTTCGATTGGGTGCCCGCCCAGCGCCCAGGTCACGGGCAGGTCAGCCAGGGTGGCTTGAGCGGCGCGCATCGCCTCGCTGGACTGGCGGTCGTTCACGGTCACGCGCGCCCCGTGACGCGTCAACCAGCGCGCCAAAGCCTGTCCCTGGCGGCCGCCGCCCAGTATCAGTACACGCTTTCCTTTCCAGTTGGTTTTCATTCTGTCAGTCGTTTCAAACTTTTTTCGTACAACGTAATTCGTAAAACGTAAGATCGTTACATTTCACGTTTTGCGTTCACACCAACGCCAATCCAATACCGATCATGGCTCCGAGCAGACCGATCAGCCAAAAGCGTTGCACGATCTGCGTTTCGCTCCAACCGAGCAGCTCGACGTGCAGGTGGACGGGTGCCATCTTGAAGAAGCGCCCTCCGTGAGTTAATTTGAAATAGGCGATCTGGATGACGACGCTCAGGGCTTCGCTAACCGGGATGACGGCAATGAGAGGCAGCAGCGCCCATTGGCCGGTCATCAGCGCGACGACCGCCAGCGTAGCGCCTAGCGAAAGGGAACCGGTATCTCCCATGATGAGCTGCGCCGGGTGGACATTGAACCACAAGAAGCCGAATAGCGCGCCGATCATCGTGAAGCAGAAACGCGCCAGGAAGACTTGACCTTGCAGCAGCGCGATGCCTCCGTAAGCTGCAAAGGCGGTGGCAGCGATCAGCCCGGCCAGCCCGTCCAGGCCATCGGTGAAATTGATCGCATTGGACATACTGACGATGATAAAGGCCGCGACGGGAACGTACCAGATGCCCAGATCGAGCGTGAATGGGATGCCCGGTAAGATGACATCTGGGGCCTTGAGCAAATATTTGAGCACCCATGCCAGCCCTAGAGCCAGCAGCACTTGCGTCATGAACTTCGTGCGGATGCGCATCCCCTCGCCCTTGCGTTTGCCGCGAATACCTTCCCAGTCGTCTATGCCACCCAGGATGGCATAAGCGACCATTGCCATCAGCGGAACGAGCACAGAGCGCCCCAGCAGCCTCATGCCAGCCAGCGCCACTGCGTTGAGCAAAATGGTCACGATTGCGACGGGTATGATAATCATCACGCCGCCCATGGTGGGGGTGCCCATCTTGATAAAATGGTTGGCTGGTTCTTCCACGCGGATCTGTTTGCCAATATTGAAGTGTCTCAGGATGCGCAGCAGGGGGCCGCCCCAGATGACGGTCATCATGAAGCTCAACCCGGCCAGGCTTAGCGCCATCGTAGAGTCGTTCATGGTTGAACCTCCAGCGCGGCGACGATGCGATCCATGCGGATGCCATGTGAACCTTTGATCAGAACAACGTCCTTTCCGGTGAGATGTTCGTGCAGCCATTTGACGGCCTGTTCGGTGTTTTCACACTCGACAACTCTACTGGACCTCAGGCCGGTTCGCCGCGCCGCGGCCGCAATCATGCGCCCAAGCTCGCCCACGGTAACCAGCATTTCGGCTACCCTGGCTGCCCGCACGCCGATCATCTCGTGTCCCTGCTGCTCGTACGGACCAAGCTCGAGCATATCACCCAGCACGGCCACCTTACGGCCATCCAATTCAGAAAGCAGGTTGAGCGCCGCCAGCGTGGACTCGGGCGAGGCGTTGTAAGTGTCGTCCAGGAGCAGGGCACCGCTTTGGCTGCGCACGGCGACCAGGCGCAGTTGCGTAAGGCCTGAACGCAGTCCGCTTATGATCTCTTGCCAGGTCAGCCCATCCACCAGGCCGACGGCCGCCGCCCGCAGAGCCGTATGCACCGAGTGTTGGCCGATCATCGGCACGCGCATATGCAGGATTTCTTTGCTATAGTGCAGGCGGAAGCGTATGCCCTCCAACCCCAGGCCTTCCACATCATCGGCCCACAGGTCGGCGTTGGGATCCAGCCCGTAGAAGAAGACGCGCGCCTCCGTTTTTTCGGCCATCGGGCGCACGAGAGGGTCATCATAGTTCAAGACGGCGACGCCATCCGGCGAGGGGGGCAGGGCCTGAACCAACTCGGTTTTGCCGCGTACGATGGCCTCCTGCGAACCGGCGCGCTCAGCGTGGACGGTACCGACATTGGTCACCACGCCGATCTGCGGCAGGGCGATGTCGCACAAGAAGGTGATCTCGCCTGGGACGTAAAAACCCATCTCCAGAACGGCGCGCTCGTAACCTGCTCCAAGCCTCAAAATGGTGAGCGGCAGGCCGATCTCGTTATTGAGATTGCCGGGACTTTTCAGCGTGCGATAACGCTGGTTGAGCACCTCAGCGATCACTTCTTTGGTCGTGGATTTTCCCACGCTGCCGGTGATTCCCACCACGCGCAATTCCAGCTTGCGCCTCCAGAACCGGGCCGCCTGCTGCAAGGCCGAGAGTGCGTCCTCGACACGCAGGCAATAGGGAGGCTCCAGCCCGGCCAGCGCTGAAGCGTCGAAACCGGCGCGCAGGTCGAGGGTCGGGAACGGTTCGGGAAGATCGTGCTGGATGAAAGCAAAAGAAGCCCCTCGCTGGAAAGCCTCAGCCACGAAGTCGTGACCGTCCACACGCTCGCCAGGGATAGCGACGAACAGCGCGCCAGGAATGATCTGCCTTGAATCAACTGTCGCCTCGGTGATGACCTGGGGGGGCATCTCGGGGCGGATGTTCGTCAGAGCTTCGATTACGTCAGCTAGGATCAGCAATTTGTCCTCACGGGCCTGCTGGTTGAAGGCGGACAACATCGGGAGGAATTCCCATCAGCACCACGAGCTTTTCGACCACTTGCTTGAAGACCGGCGCTGCCACCTCTGAGCCCCAAATGGAAGTCTGCGGTTTTTCGAGCCAGACGTAGATCAGGAATTTCGGATCGTCCACCGGCCCCCAGCCGACGAAAGAGGCATTGGTCGTGCTGCTGTCGTAAACCCCGTAGGGCGTAGGGATTTGCGCCGTGCCAGTCTTGCCGGCGATGTGGTAACCAGGGACGAGGGAGTTGGAAGATTCTTTTTCTAGTGAAATAGCCAGCATGTCGTTCAAAGTGTGAGCGGTGGCGGCCGAGATGGGCGATCCCGCGACCTGAGGGGAGATATTCTGCTGCCACCCATCCTGTACCATCGCAAGTACCAGGTGGGGATAGACCATCTTGCCATCGTTGGCGATGGCGGACGCGGCCATTACCATCTGAATGGGCGTGACCGACACGCCCTGGCCGAAGGCGTTTGTGCCCAGGTCAATCGGATACCAGTCACTGTCGCCGGGGAGTTTCAGATGGCCGGTCGCCTCGCCTGCCAGGTCAATACCTGTGGTATGGCCGATGCCGAACTTCTGCATGTAGCTGTAGAAGCTGTCGTTGCCCAATAGAGAGGCGACGTGGACCAGGCAGGTGTTGATTGAGTGCTGCAGGCAGCCGATCATATCCTGCTGGCCCCAAACAGTATTGTTCCAATTACGGATAGCGACGCCCCCTATCAGGTTGATGCCGCTGTCCCAGTAGGTGTCTTCTGGTTTAACTACGCCTTTGTCCAGCGCGGCGGCCATGGTCAGGATCTTGTAGACGGAGCCAGGTTCGTAGGCCTGGCTGATAGCCCGATCGAAGGGCGTCTCGCCGGGGAAGATTTCCTTGAATCTCGAGTATTCGTTCAGATTCATGTGCGGCGTGACGGCCAGGGCCAGGATCTCACCGGTTTTCGGATCCATAACGACCACCGTGCCGGATGCCGCGCCGGTATTGAGGATGGCCGCGTCGAGGATCTCCTCGACAGAGGCCTGGACCTCCCGGTCGAGGGTCAGGATCAGTGTCACGCCTGGCGGGATGTTTGGCAATTCCTCGGCCCGGTTTGGGTCAGCCGAGACCCAAACCTTGACCGGTACGCCGGCCAGGAGGCTGTTATATTTCTCCTCGACGCCGTAATAGCCAACGCCCTCCTGGGTCACGAAGCCGATTATGTTGGCTGCCAGAGAGCCTTCGGGATAAGTGCGCACCAGGTGAGGTTCGGAATTCAGCCCTTCCAAGGTTTGATCGCGCGGTTTATCTTTCACCGATTCCTGCAAATCCATGAGTGCTTTCTCTTCATCTGAGGAGGCGAAATTGTCTAATACAATGTAACGGAGTTCTTCGGGAGGTTGGGTGATCCAGTTCAAGACGGTGGCGAAATCGAGGTCGAGGTAGACGCTGGCGGCCAGGGCGATTGTGTTCGCGTTGGCATACTCATTCTCATTAAGTACCTGGAGATCCACGCCGACTTCGTAGACAATCTTATTGCCAGCCAGTAGGTGACCTTTGAGGTCGAGTATCTCACCCCGAGCCGGGTAGAAAGTTTGTACGCCTCCGCCAGGATCTTTGTCGAGGATCGCTTTCGCCTCCGCGCTGTGCTGGATGCGGAGAATCTGGACCAGGATGCTGAAGCCGAAAACGACCAGCATGATCTGCACAGTCACGTAACGCCACGTGTGCGGATTTTTCAAGGCTGACCTCCTGCTGCTGAGGGAGCGGATGGCACCCTCTCAATGAACCAATCGAAGAGCGACCGTGTGTATTCCGGCGGGATGACCGGTGCAGATGAATGAGTCTCTTGGGGGGCCATGTTGATGGCTGGCGGGGGCGCGTACCCGCTCACCGGCACATAAGTGATCTCGGCCGGGTCCACCGGATAGAAGCCGATCGCGATCGCCAGCTCCTTCATCTCTTGAGCCGAGGTCAGCGCGGCCAGTTGAGACTCCAGGTTGGCATTGACGCGCTCGCCGCTGCGGATCGCCGCCTCAAGGCTTTGGATCTTACGTCCCGTTAGGGCAGCGCGTGCCGAGACACTCAGGTAAAGTCCGGCTACCAGGGCAACCGCCACCAAACCAAGCACGAACAGGACGAGCCACTGGAGCTGGACTCGCCAGGAGGCCTGTCGGTATTTCTGGACGAAATGCGAGATATTATTCATTGTTCACTGATGACTGATAACTGATTACTGGCAACTTCTCTGCTATTCTCAACTTGGTGCTGCGTGCACGCGGGTTCTGCTGGATTTCTTCGGCCGCCGGTTGGATTGGGCGGCGGGTGACTTCACGGATACTGGCTTTGTGCCCACAGGTGCAGATCGGCTGGCGGGGAGGGCAGATGCAATCCCGGCTCTCCTGGCGGTAGAATTGTTTTACGATGCGGTCTTCCAGCGAGTGGAAGGCGATGACCGCCAGCCGTCCGCCCGGCTCGAGAGCCTGCACGGCTTGCGGCAGGACGGCTTCGATGGACTTGAGTTCCTGGTTGACAGCGATGCGCAGGGCCTGGAAAGTTCGCGTGGCGGGATGGATGCGACCGCGCTTCCCGCCGCTGGCTTTTACGATGATTTCGGCTAGCGCCTGGGTGCCGCTTACTGGTCGGGCGCGGACGATGGCCTGCGCTATGCGCCGAGCGGCGGGTTCCTCCCCGTAGCGGTAGATCACGCTGGCTAGCTCAACTTCGGGCAGGCCATTGACCAGCTCGGAGGCGGTGAGGGGGTTTGCCGGGTTGAAGCGCATATCGAGCGGGCCATCTGCCTGGAAGGAAAAGCCGCGCTCCGGCGTATCGAACGCCATCGAGGAGGCTCCCAAGTCGAGCAGGATGCCGTCTACAGGGGGCCAATCGAGGGCGGTCAGTTGATCGCCAAGGGTGGTGTACGAGGCCTGTATCAGACAGGCACGCTCTCCGAAGGGAGCGAGTCTCTGGCGGGCCAGTTCGAGCGCCTGGGGGTCCACATCCAGACCGAGCAACAGACCGTCGGGTGAGCTCGCGGCTAAAATCCCAGCTGCGTGCCCCCCCGCGCCGAGCGTCCCATCTACGTAACGCCCTCCGCTTTTCGGGTGCAAAGCGAGTATAATGTCATGGTAAAGGACAGGTTGGTGTGCTTCAGTCATTCTTATGGCTTGAGAGATCGAGAGTAGCCAGGCGTTGCGTGTTGGCCTCGGTATCCTGGATTTGAACGATCTGCTCGTTCCACAATTCCGGCGTCCAGATTTCGAAGTAATCGCCCTGGCCGACGACGAAGGCTTCGTTATTCAGGTCAATGAAAGCCCGCAGGCTTTGCGGTACCAGGATGCGCCCGAGCTTGTCGGCCTCGACCGAATAAGCCGTAGCCAGGATCTGGCGACGCAGCAAGCGGACTTTCGGATCTGCCAGGTTCATCGCATCCAGGCGTTGATAGACCTCTTCGAAGTAAGCAATTGTTGAAACCATCAAACAGCGGTCGAAGCCCTGGGTGATGAAAGCACCCCCTGCCAACAGATCTCGGAAGCGCGCCGGGATCGTGAGCCGACCTTTTTCGTCCAGCGAGTGTTGATATGTGCCCAGGAACTTTTGCAAGAGGAACATTAGTTCTAATATCTCCTAAAAAGCGGCGAACGCCGGGAATGTTGGCGTCCTCCACAATTTACCACTTTTATCCACTTATGACCCTATTGTAGCAAAAGTTTCCATAAAAATCAAGTAGCAAATGTAGGTGTTAAGAGAATGTTAGCCGCCACCCCTGGCGGCTAAGTGCTATAGCGCATGAACGCGTATGGGACAAGATGCCATCTTGTCTACGGCTGCGGCTGGAGGCCTCGCGATGTCCCCTTTCCCTGGAATTTCCCTGCTTGCTTCTCAGGCCTGGAAAGATTACGAGCTGCTGGATAGCGGTGATGGTCAGAAACTGGAACGCTTCGGCGAATATATCTTCGTCCGCCCGGAGGTGCAGGCGTTGTGGCGTAAGTCCCTGCCAGCTGCGCGCTGGGAGGCAGCGCACGCGGTCTTCCAACCGACGGTGGAGGAGAGCGGCGGGCATTGGGAATTCAAGAAACGAGTGCCCGAGAAATGGGAGATGGAGTATGCCCTGGACCTCACCCCCGGCCCCTCTCCTAGAAGGAGAGGGGGGTTGAGGTTTTATGCTATGAACACGCCAGGCAGACATCTCGGTGTCTTCCCGGAAGGCGCGGCGCACTGGGATTGGATCAGCGTGTTGATTAGTAATACCGCCCATCACCACAAAAAACACAGAGAGCACGGAGAAGAATTGAATGATCTCTCTGTGAACTCTGTGTACTCTGTGGTGAATGTTCTTAATCTCTTTGGCTACACCGGCCTGGCGACCCTAACGGCCGCGGCGGCCGGGGCGAAGGTCACGCACGTGGACGCCTCGAAGAAGGCCGTCGCCTGGGCGCACGAGAATGCGGCCCTCTCCGGCTTGCAGGAAAAGCCCGTTCGTTGGCTCGTGGACGACGCCCTGAAATTCGTCCAGCGCGAGGCGCGGCGGGGCGTGAAATATGATGGGATTTTGCTCGACCCGCCCAAGTTCGGGCGCGGGCCGAAGGGCGAGGTGTGGGAGGTGTACAAGTCCCTGCCGCTGCTGTTGCAGGCTTGCCGGTCAGTGCTGAGCGACCAGCCTCTGTTCGTAGTCGTGACGGTCTATGCCGTCAAGGCTTCGGCGGTGCATTTGTATTACGCGCTGGAAGAGATGGTAAAAGGATTTGGGGGCAAGCTGGATTGCGGAGAGCTGGTCATAGAGGAGAAGAGCGGTGGGAGGTTGCTTTCGCAGGCGGTGTATGCGAGGTGGGAAGCCCCAGACCCTAAAGGTCTCTAAGACTTTTAGGGTCCATGCTATTGGTAAACGATCTCTCCCCCCACAATTGTCATTTCCACTCGAAATTCCTCATCCATTACCACCACGTCCGCGTCATAGCTGGGTAGCAGGCGGCCTTTGGACTTCACCCCCGGCCCTTTTGCGAAGCACCCCTGTGGGATTCCTGGAAGGAAAGGGGAGTCAAGTGCGCGGGAAGGTACTTCGCTGGTGCAGATGGATGCTGCCGAGGGTGTCAAGCCGAGGCTGTGAATCAACGTTCGGAAACCGGTATCCAGAAACGCATAGGCTCCAGCCAGGTTGCCCTCCGGCGTGCGGCAGGTTTGGCCGTCCAGGATGACGGTGTAGCCTTCCCATTCATATTGTCCGGCAGGCAAACCGGCAAAGGGAGCGGAATCCGAAACCAAGCAAACACCCTCTACACCTTTGGCATTGAGCAGGGCGCGCATCGCCCCGGCGTGTACGTGGTGGCCGTCGGCGATGAGTTGGGCGATGATCTGTGGGAAGGCTAGCACAGCGCCAATCACGCCCGGCTCACGGTGATGGAATGGAGGCATGGCATTGAAGGTGTGCGTGGCGTGATCCAGGCCCAGGCGCACGGCCTCGGCGACCTGCTCGTAACTGGCGTCCGAGTGGCCGATGGAAGGGATGACGCCTTGCTCCAGGAGATAGGGGATCAATTTCAGGGAATCGCCCTCCTCGGGCGCAAGGGTGATCATTTTGATGTGGCTTGCGGCGGCTTCTTGTAACTTGTCGAATTCTGCGCGGGTCAGCGGATGGCACCAGGCGGCGTTGGCCATGCCGGTGCGCTTTGGGGAGAGATGCGGGCCTTCGATGTGGATGCCCAGGCAGCGCGCCCCCGCGGGAGGTTTTTGCAAAATATCAGCCATCTCTCGTAAACGGGCGTAAACATCTTCCATTGGCAGGGTTATGGTGGTCGCCAGGAAGGAGGTCACGCCGTATCGCGGCAGCAGCCGGATGACATCAGCCAGGTCGCGGCTGAAGGCATCCTTGCCAAGCAAGCCGTGCGTGTGCAGGTCAATGAAGCCGGGGAAGGCTTTTCGCCCGGGTAGGCTCAGGCGGCGCGCCTGGCTTGGGATTGGCGCGCAGGCTTCAGGTCCGGCAGCGACGATTTTGTCCCCCTCGATGAGCAGCGTTCCATTTGGAAAAACCTGCCTGGGAGTGTAGAGTTCAAGTCCGGTCAAGGCCAGCATCAGATTGCTCCTTTGGCGAAATAACTGTTCTATCGTCGAACTTAGTATAGCACGGCGACAAGCGAAAAATTGCTGGCCTTACTGCGGGATTGTACTTGGTCTCAATGGGAGCAAGTTCGTCGGGCAATTGACATCCTCCTTCTTTTTTGCTACACTATAGGCAGGGTGTCAGACAACTTTAGTTAATCTGATGGTCACGTAGTCTAATTGTCAAATGGTCAGACTATGAGGCTATCAGACCAGTAGCCTATCCGACTACAAGACCATGCCTACCCTCCTCATCAAGCACGCCCACCTCGTCACCATGGACGACCACCAGCAGGAGATTCCCGAGGGTGGTCTTTTCATTCGGGATGGCTTCATCGAGCAGGTTGGCCCAACGAGCGAGTTGCCCACCACTGCCGATGAAATCCTCGATTTACGCGGCCACATTGTTTTGCCTGGGCTGATCAACATCCACCACCACTACTACCAGACGCTGACGCGCGCTGTCCCGGCTGCCCAGGATGCCAACCTGTTCAACTGGCTGAAGACGCTCTATCCCATCTGGGCGCGCATGACGCCGGATGACATCTTTATCTCGACGCAGATGGCTCTATCCGAATTGGCCCTTTCCGGCTGCACGACCGCATCCGATCATCTTTACCTCTTTCCGAACGGCTCGCGCCTGGATGATGAGATTGCTGCCGCCAAAGAGACAGGCGTGCGTATCCAAGCCTCGCGCGGCTCCATGTCGCTGGGCGAATCGAAAGGTGGTCTTCCGCCCGATAGCGTGGTGGACAGTGAAGAGCACATTCTGAAGGACAGCCAGCGGCTGATCGAGGCCTACCACGACCCCAAGCCGGGTTCGTTCGTCCAGATCGTCCTGGCCCCCTGTTCGCCCTTCTCGGTGACCGGCGAGCTGATGCGCGAATCGGCGAAACTGGCGCGCGAATATGGCGTCCATCTGCACACGCACCTGGCCGAGACAGAAGACGAGGAAGCCTTCTGCCTGCAAAAGTTCGGCCACCGCCCGGTGGGTTACATGCAGGCTGTGGATTGGGTGGGGGAAGATGTCTGGTTCGCCCACGCTGTTTACGTGAACGAGGCCGAAGTCAAAACATTTGCAGAACACGGCTGCGGCGTGGCGCACTGTCCCACTTCCAATATGCGCCTAGCCTCCGGCATTGCCCCAATCCGCGAATATCTGGCTTTGGGTGTGAAGGTCGGTCTCGGCGTGGACGGCTCAGCCAGCAATGATAGTTCACACATGCTGGGTGAAGTCCGCCAGGCGATGCTACTGGCGCGGCTGAAGGAAGGAATTACTGGTTTCTCCCTCACCCCTTCCCCTATCCCGAAATCGGGAGAGGGGTTAGGGGTGAGGGCGTTAATGACCGCCCGCGACGCCTTGCGTCTTGCCACGCGCGGCGGGGCGGCGGTACTGGGACGGTCCGACATCGGCAGCCTCGAGGTTGGAAAATGCGCCGATTTCTTCGCCATCAATCTCAACTGTCTCGACTACGCTGGCGCGCTGCACGACCCGCTCGCAGCGACGATCTTCTGCCAGCCGGTCAAGGTTGATTTCACGGTGGTTGGGGGAAAATTTGTGGTCAAAGACGGTCAATTAGTAACAATAGAGATTGGGAAATTAATCGAGAAACATAACAAGGCTGCCAAACAGCTGTTAGGAAACTTGTGACCGATTCTCACGAAGCTCTCCTGAAACGATACCTGCAGCTCCCTGAGCGGCTGGAAGTTGCCATTGCTGGGTTGAGCAATTCCGAGTTGGATTTGACCAAAGGCGAGGGTTGGTCCATCCGGCAGTACGTGCATCACACCGTCGAAGGCAAGTTGATGTGGCAGATATTCTTGCGGGCTATCGCCGGGAGAGACGGCATCGAGTTCCCCATTGCCTGGTACTTCGACCTGACGCAGGAGGAATGGGCACAGCGTTGGACTTACGATAAGCACACCATCGAGCCGACTCTGGTGCTCTTCCGAAGCAGTACGCGTGCCCTTGTGGAGATGCTGCGGAAAATTCCTCCGGAAGCCTGGGAACACAACGGCCGCGTCACCTGACCGGGCGAGATCGAAGAAACTCGTTTGACTGTGCGCGACATCCTGCTTATCCACCTCCGCCACATGGATCAGCACACTGCTGACATCGGGTGATCCTGGAGTTGCATCATCGCCGGACAGGATGCGATGTCTGATATACTGGTACAGATCATTTTCGGTTGGCCGGCGATCATCACCTCGCTGGCGCTTTCAGTTGCTGGTATCCTGTAGCGAAAACCGGTCATGCTGGTCATCGGCGCGGTGATATGCGCACCGTTTGCCTGGTATTTGAGCGGTTACCCGGCCATCCGTTCAGCGGCCATTCTGCTGCCGTTTCTGACTGGCAGCGCGGCCTATGCCATCTATAAGGATAAAACCAACCTTGCTTGGCTGCTGCTCTCACCGTTCATCCTCATCAGTGCCGGGCTGGCCTATATCGTTATCACGCAATAGAATCGCTCCGCAACTTCGACGAGGCGTATGATAACGTGATGCCTTCAATGCTAAAGCCTATTCTGTAGCTTTCCCTTTCTTGGAGCCTCCATGCCTCCTTCTGTTTCTTCAACCAAAACACTCATAGATGTTGCCATGGGTCGCACCCCAGCTGACCTGGTCATCCGCCACGGGACTTGGGTGTGCGTGCAGTCGGGCGAAATCGTGCCGGATACCGACATCGCCATCAAGGATGGACGCATTGCCTACGTCGGGTCGGATGCCTCGCACACCGTCCATAAAGAAACGTTGGTGATGGACGCGGGCAACAAGTACCTGGTCCCAGGTCTGCTGGACGGGCACATGCACATCGAATCGGGCATGTTGACCGTGACTGAGTTCGTACGCGCCGTGATCCCGCACGGGACGACCGGCATGTTCGTGGACCCGCACGAGATCGCCAATATCTTTGGTTTGAAAGGCGTCAAGATGATGGTGGACGAAGCTGCCCTCCAGCCGATCCACGTTTGGGTGCAGATGCCGTCCTGTATCCCGTCCGCACCGGGTTTCGAGACGCCTGGCGCGCAGGTCGGACCGCAGGAAGTGGCCGAAGCGATGAAGTGGGACGGTATCATTGGCCTGGGGGAGATGATGAATTATCCCGGCGTTGCGCGTGGCGATGAAAAAATGCTGGCCGAAATGGATGCGACGCGTAAGGCGGGCAAGGTCATCGGCGGTCATTACGCCTCGCCGGACCTGGGCAGGCCGTTCCACGCTTACGTTGCTGGAGGCGCAGAAGATGACCATGAAGGCACCACACTGGAGGGTGCCATCACCCGCGCCCGCCAGGGGATGAAGGTTATGTTGCGTTATGGTTCGGCCTGGCATGACGTGGCTGCCCAGGTGGCCGCGATCACGAAGCTGGGCCTCGACCCGCGCTTTTTCATCCTGTGCACGGATGATTCCCACGCTGCAACGTTGTCGCAGGAAGGGCACATGGATCGTGTCCTGCGCCACGCCATTTCGCAGGGTCTGCCGCCGATGACGGCCATCCAGATGGCGACCGTCAACACTGCCGAGCATTTCGGCCTCAGCCGCGACTTGGGCTTGATCGCCCCTGGCCGCTGGGCCGACATCCTGCTGGTGGACGACTTGAACGACTTCCACGCCGAAATGGTCATCGCCAAAGGCCAGGTAATTGCCAAAAACGATAAATTGCTGTTTGACTTGCCGGCGTTTGATTACCCGGAATGGGCGGTCAATTCCGTTCATTTGAAGGGCAAACTGACTTCTGAAGATTTCCGCCTGGGCGTGGGTGGGCGGTTCGAAAAGGTTGAGAAGGTTGTGGTTAATGCAATTGGCGTTATTGAGAACAAAGCGTCTACGAGGCATATTCGGCTGGATGTGCCGGTCAACGATGCTGCGGTTCATGTGGATATAAGCCGCGATCTTGCCAAGGTTGCTCTTGTTGAACGCCATTGCGCTACTGGCGGTGTGACGGTGGGGCTGGTGCAGGGATTTGGTTTCACCGAGTCGTGCGCCGTCGCCTCCACCGTCGCGCATGACAGCCATCACATGCTGGTCGTCGGCACAGACGAGGGCAATATGGCGCTGGCGGCCAATAGGCTGGCCGAGGTCGGCGGCGGGCAGGTGGTGGTCAAGGACGGCAAAGTCATCGGCCTGGTGGAATTGAAGATCGCTGGCCTGATGTCGACCGAGCGTGCCGATCAAGTCGCAAAGAAGGCTGTTTCGATCTTAGAGGGTTTCCGCGCCTGTGGCTGTCAGCTCAACAATCCCAACATGCCCCTAAGCCTGCTGGCGCTGGTGGTTATCCCGGAGCTGCGCATTTCGGACAAGGGCCTGGTGGATGTGACCCGCTTTGAGTTCCTGCCGGTTGTGCAAGGCCCTTCGGTATAGAAGGTGTGTAAATATGGCTCATTACCCATTTCGACGTTTGCAGTCTGACCTGGCTGATCTGATCGCCTCCTTGCCTCCTGAAAGCAAGCTGCCATCTGAGCCTGCCCTGGCGCACCAGTTGAGAGTCTCGCGGGCCACCTTGCGGGAGGCCATGCGCTCGTTCGAGGGTCAGGGGCTGATCCGCCGCCGTCAGGGCGTGGGGACGTTCGTCGTCGGTCAGGTGCCGGTCATTGATAGCGGGCTGGAGCTCCTGGAAAGCATCGAGAAGCTGGCCCAACGCATCGGATTGGCCGTCTCGGTGGGGGAGTTGCAAATTGAAGAACTGTCGGCTGGCGAGGATTGTGCTACGGCTTTAGGGATTTCAGTCGGCTTGCAGTTGACGCGTATCTCGCGCGTGATCTATACCGACAGCCACCCGGTCGCCTACCTGGTGGATACTTTGCCTGGTGATGTGCTCTCCGTTGATGAACTGCACGACAATTTTTCAGGTTCGGTGCTGGACCTGTTACTGCGTCGCGGTACCCCATCATTGGCCTACTCTCGCACCGACATCAAAGCCATCGGCGCTTCCCCGGAGGTGGCGCGTAAGCTTCAAGTCCAGCGCGATGACGTTCTGCTCCACTTCGTAGCCTCTCTTTATACGACCTCAGGCCGCGTGGTGGATTATTCATTCAGTTATTTCCTACACGGTTATTTCCGCTTCCATGTGGTGCGGCGGGTAGGTTAACCGTATCAAGTGTCACGTTTCAAGTGTCACGTTGACTAATCTCTAATCTCTGATCTCGGAGGTAAAAATGCGTAGTTTTGCTGGCCGGGACATTCTGTCCCTTAAAGAGTTTGAACGTCAGGAATTTTTCCACGTCTTCGATGTGGCAGCGGAGCTGGAGCCGATTGCCGTCAGCCGTCGCAACGACGATATGCTCGCCGAAAAGACGCTGGTGACGGCCTTCTACCAACCGTCCACGCGCACACGCCTGGCGCATGAAGCCGCCATGCACCGCCTGGGCGGTCACGTGACCGGTTTCGTGGATGCCAAGATGACCCGCGCCGGAGACTTCTACCAGGAGTCCATCAAGGATACGGTCAAGATGCTGGAGTTCTACGGCGACGTGATCGTCATGCGCCACTTCCAGCAGGGCGCGCCGCACGAGGCGGCCAAATGGGCCAGTATTCCGATCATCAACGGCGGCGACGGCTGGGGCGAACATCCCACCCAGATCCTGACCGACCTTTACACCGTGCTGAAAGAAAAAGGCACCATTGATGGCCTGACCTGGCTGGCGGTGGGCGACATGCGCATGAGGACGATGCACTCGCTCGGCTACGCCTTGAGCCAGTTCGACTGCCCGATCACCTTCGTCTCTCCGCCGGATATGTCGCTGACCGAGGAGTTCAAAGCCGAACTCAAGCAGTTCAGCGTCAACTTCCGCGAAGCCGAGCACGTCGAGCAGGCCATCGCCGAGGCGGACGTGATCCTGGTCGAGCCGGTCGTCCAGCCCGACTACACCAAATCCCGTGACGAGCGTGCTGGAAAAGAGGTAGGCCTGACCCCCGCCAACTACAAGATCACGCGTGAACTGCTGGAGACGAAGGCCAAGTCGGATGCCATTCTGCTGCACTCACTGCCGCGTATGGACGAGGTTCCAGTAGATGTAGATATTACCCGCTGGTCGCGCTACTGGCAGGAGGCCTTCAACGGCGTGGTGATGCGCATGGCACTGCTGGCTTTAGTTCTCGGCGCAATGGAGTAATTTCACCACGAAGGACACGAAGTTTCACGAAGGATTCTTTGTGCCTTCGTGCCCTATGTGTTATGTTGCTTCGTGGCTTTGAGCCATGCCTGAAATGACCATCAAGGAGTGGGCAGCGGAATATCGGGCGATCAACGATGCCGAGCGCGAGATGCACAAGCAGGAGTTGCCCTTGATTCCTCCAAAGGAAGGTATTTTGCGGTAATTTCGCCTCTGTGAATTTGTCGCCAAACTGTTACTCGAGGCCCGCGATATCTTTACTGAGGAGCGGCGAAAACATTACCTTGAATTGGAAACGCGGCTGAGAAAAGTGGCGAAGTATTGGAACTATGATTTTCCAAATTAGAACGCTGCGGAAAATAACCGCTTTCCTGACTGAGTACAAAATTCCTTTTGCGGTGATTGGCGGGATTGCCAATGCCGAAAGGGGACGGATGCGTGCGACAGAGGCTGCGGACTTGAAAGTCCTCATTCAAGGTCGGACGATCTCTGTGTTCCGCAAATTGGCCGAGAGCTGTTTCAAGCCCTATCGCCGTCCCTGGCTTGGAAAGGCCGAGAGCGGACTAATTGTTTCCGTCGAGGTTGAGCCTGGGATGGTCGTAGATATGCTGACTGCGGTTTTTCCCTATGAAGAGTTGGCAATCCGACGCGCTGAAATTATCATAATTGACGGAGTTCCATTGCCGATTTGCACTGCCGAGGATTTGATTATTACCGAGCCATCTCAAACCGCAGCCAGGATTGGATAGATATCGAAGGAGTGTTGATCCGCCAGCGCGGCAAACTAGATGTTGCCTACATTCGCGACTGGCTTTCGCAATTTGCGGAGGCGCTCGAAAATCCCCAAATCCTGACGCGCTTCAACCATCTGCACGAAACTGTCTAGATTCAGTCATTGCAGACAGGGCTACCATGCCCTGTCGGGATGGCATGCCCGCAGGGTGCTCCGCGAGGAGCCATACCTGTATGAATTTCAGGATATATTATTCACGTAAGGAGAAAAACAATGCAAACTTTTCTTCATGGTCGCGACTTGATCGGCGACCTCGATTTTACGAAAGAAGAAGTCGAAACCGTCCTGGATGTGGCCTTCGACTTGAAGCGGAAGCGCGCCCTGAATGAGCCGCATCCTTACCTGCGTGACAAGGTGTTGGCAATGCTGTTCTTCTTTTCGTCCACACGCACACGCGGCTCGTTCGAGGCCGGCATGGCCCAATTGGGCGGACACGGCGCGTTCATCGAGAGCAAGACTACCCAGATCGCGCACGGCGATACGCCCAAGGAAATCGGCGAGATTTTCGGGCGCTACTTTGACGGCATCGCCATCCGCCACGTGGACTGGGGCGTGGGCAACGGCTACCTTAACGCGGTCGCCAAATACTCGCGCGCGCCGGTCCTTAACATGCAATGTGACATCTACCACCCCTTTCAGTGTCTGGCTGACCTGATGACCATCATCGAGAAGAAAGGCCGTGACCTGCGCCACAAGAAGATGGTTGTTTCATGGGCGTACGCGGCCTCATACCAGAAGCCGATTTCAGTGCCGCAATCGCTCATCCTGCAGATGCCGCGCTTCGGCATGGATGTGATCCTGGCGCACCCGCCCGAATTCAAACTAATGCCCGACATTATGGATCAGGCGAAGGAACAGGCCAAGAAATTCGGCGCTGGCTTCGAAGTGGTGGACGACATGGAAGCCGCCTTCAAGGACGCGGACATCGTCTACGCCAAATCCTGGGGTGCGATGGTGCACACGCCGGACCCGGAAGAGGGCGCCAAGATCATCAAGAAATATCCGCACTGGATCACCGACGAGAAGAAGATGGCCCTCGCTAAACCGGATGCCATCTACATGCACCCGCTGCCCGCTGACCGCAACATCGAAGTTACCGACGGCGTGATGGACGGGGCGCAGTCGGTCGTTTATGACGAAGCTGAAAACCGCCTGCACGCGCAAAAGGCGGTGATGGCACTGACGATGGGGTAGGAGGACACATGATCAATCGCAAACTTGCCGTCGTCGCCATCGGCGGCAACTCGCTCATCAAGGACGAAAAGCACAAGACCGTCGAAGACCAGTACCAGGCCGCCAAAGAGACCACCTTCCACATCGCCGACATGATCGAGGCTGGCTGGGAGGTGGCCATCGGTCACGGCAACGGGCCGCAGGTCGGGTTCATTCTGCGCCGGTCCGAAATCGCCGCGAAAGTGGAAGGTATGCACGAGGTTCCATTGGATGTCTGCGGTGCAGATAGCCAGGGCGCCATCGGCTACGCCCTCCAACAAACTTTGCAGAACGAGTTGTACCGGCGCGACATCCAAAAGGCGGTTGCTACCATCATCACGCAGGTTCTCGTGGACAAGAACGATCCGGCCTTCAAGAACCCGTCCAAGCCTATCGGCAGTTTCATGGACGCGCCCGAGGCGAAACGGCGCCAGACAGACATGGGCTGGAACGTGGTCGAAGACGCCGGGCGCGGCTGGCGGCGCGTGGTCGCTTCACCGCTGCCGAAAGAAGTCGTCGAATTGGAGTCGGTGCAAACGCTATTGAATGCCGGGGCGGTGGTCATCACCGTGGGCGGCGGCGGCATCCCGGTGATAGATGCGGGCAAAGGCATTTATCAGGGCGTGGCGGCCGTCATTGACAAAGACTTCGCCTCGAGCTTGCTGGCTCGTCTCATCCAGGCAGACTTGTTCCTGATTTCCACTGCTGTGGAAAAGGTTGCCATCAACTTCGGCAAGCCCGACCAGAAATGGATTGACCGCATGACGCTGGACGAGGCCAAGAATTATCTCGCCGAAGGCATACATTTCGCCAAAGGCTCCATGGCGCCCAAGATCCAGGCCATCATCTGGTTCCTGGAAACTAACCCCGATGCCAAAGCGCTCATTACCAATCCCGAAAACATCGGGCGCGCCCTCAAAGGCGAAACCGGCACCTGGATTATGCCGTGATGGAATCTGTGATTTAAAGCACTACCTACCGCCTTGCTGTCATGTTATGTTAGAATAGTTCAAACATATGGTGAGGAAAGGAGGCGTTACCCCAAATTTACAAAAGCCATTACGTCGTTCTATCCGGTCAATTCCTGTAACTCTAATTTCAAAGAAGGAGAAGCATCTTATGCGCAACAAGATTTTGCACCTCACCTTTCTCGCCATGGCTTTCATGCTCATCGTGTCCGCTTGCGGACCGAAAACCACCGAACCTCCGGTCGTAACCGAGCCACCGGTCGTCGTGACCGAAGCGCCAACTGTTGCACCAACCGAAGCACCAACCGAAGCGCCGACCGAGGCTGTGGGTGGCCTCCAGATCCCCGAGGTTGAATCAGGCAAATTCAATGTGGGTATGGTATTGATCGGCCCCCACGACGATGGCGGCTGGTCCCAGGCTCACTATGAAGGCTTGCTCTATGTGGAAGCAAATGTACCTAATGTTCACACGGCTTACATCGAGAACGTGCCGGAAGGCGCTGACTCTGAGCAGATCTTCCGCAGCCTGGCCCGCAAAGGATTCGACCTGATCCTCGGCACATCCTTCGGTTACATGGATCCGATGGAAACCGTTGCCGGTGAATTCCCGGATGCGATGTTCATTCACCTGACTGGTATCAAGTCGAACATGACAAACTTTGGCAACCTGATGGGTGCCATGGAAGATATGAAGTATCTGGCCGGTATGCTGGCTGGCGCTCGAGCCAAAGCCGATGGCAATCCGAAACTCGGTTACATGGCCACCTTCCCGATCCCTGAAGAAATCCGTCTGGGCAATGCCATTGCGCTGGGCATGAAGAAGACCTGTCCAGAATGCACGATGGATGTTCGCTGGATCAATACCTGGCATGACCCAATCATCGAGAAGGAAGCCGCGGCTTCCCTGTTTGATGCCGGTGCGCAAGTGGTCTTCACCGGAGCAGATACCCCCGCCGTGGCCGATGTTGCCCAGGAAAAGGGCAAATGGGGCGTCACTTACGACTGGTACGGCTCCTGCAAGGTGGATGCCTGTCTCACCGCCCCGTATTGGGTCTGGGGCCCGATCTATGCTGGAATCGCCGAAAAGGTGATTGCCGGAACCTATGTTCCCGGTTGGGAATACTTCGATGCCGAAACAGGTGCCCTGGGACTCTACGGCTTTATGGAAGGCCAGACAATGCAACCCGGCGTTGTCAACCTTGATCCTGCAGTGATTACCATGGTTCAGGACATCCTCGCCCAGATGCTTGCCGGTGAATTCAACCGCTTCGATGTGTTCACCGGTCCGATCAATGACAATCAGGGTAATGTGGTTCTACCTGCTGGTCAAAGCCTGGAGCAGGTTGATCTCGACGCCTTCCCCGAATATGGTTTACCCTGTAGCATCCCGGTCTGTATGAAGTGGTGGGCTGAAGGCATTACTGCTGAACTACCATAACTGACTCCATAAACATTCCACGCAACACGGGCCGGAACCCCCCGGGATTCCGGCCCCCCTTCTATTTGAAATTGTTGCATTTCTGAGCACATACGTTTAATAAAGGATGCGACGCCCACTGGGCAGGTATTGGCTCACCGCAGGAGCGACCATTGAACACCCTGGAACGTAAAACCACAAATTCGTCTGGTATAGAAAAGGCCACGCTGTTTGTGGAGATGCGCGGGATCGTAAAGTGCTTTCCTGGCGTGCTGGCAAACGATCAAGTGGACTTTGAATTACGCGGCGGCGAAATCCATGCCCTGCTGGGGGAAAATGGTGCTGGTAAAAGTACATTGATGAACATCCTGGCTGGTTTATACCGGCAAGATTCTGGAATTATTAAAGTCAAAGGCAATCCTGTTTATTTCTCGTCGCCGCGCGATGCCATTCGCGCTGGAATTGGGATGGTGCATCAACATTTTATGCTTGTGCCTTCCCAGACAGTCACAGAAAATGTTTTACTCGGCCTGGATGACCCGCGTTTCCTTCTGCGTTTGCCTGATTTCGACTCCAAAGTGGCAGATCTGGGCGAGCGCTTCGGTTTGAAAGTGGATCCGCGTGCCAAAATCTGGCAGTTATCAGTGGGTGAACAGCAGCGCGTGGAAATCATCAAGATGCTCTACCGTGGCACGGATGTGCTTATCATGGACGAGCCAACCGCCGTGCTCGCGCCGCAGGAAATCGAAGGCCTGTTCATGACCCTGCGAGCCATGATTGCGGGGGGCAAGTCCGTTATTTTCATCAGCCACAAATTGCAGGAAGTAACCGCCATTGCCGATCGCGTCACGGTGTTGCGGCGCGGCAAGGTGATGGCGGCCGGCCTGACGACGGCTGGCGTGACGCGGCAGGAACTGGCCTGCCAGATGGTCGGGCGCGAGGTCATCTTCCAGTTGGACAAAAAGCCGGGCAAGCCGGGTGAAATAGTGCTGGATGTGAATGACCTCCACGCCGAAAACGACAAAGGCCTGCCTGCTCTGCGTGGTGTATCGCTTAATGTGCGCAGCGGTGAAATTGTGGGTCTGGCGGGCGTGGCGGGCAACGGACAACGCGAACTATCCCAGGTCATTAGCGGGCTGCGCAAATGCACGCAGGGACATGTGCTCCTGAACGGCGACCTGGTCAGCAATTGCAATACCCTGTTCGGGATTCAGCATGGCATGGCCTACGTCCCTGAAGACCGCACGCACGTGGGCACTGCGCCGAACCTGAGCGTGACCGATAACGTCATTATGAAAAAATATCGCCAAGCACCGATCTCGAAGCATGGCCTGCTGGATATGACTTCCGCTACGAAATTTGCCAACGAGCTCAAGCAGGCTTACGACATCATTGTACCAAACGTCGCCACGCCAGTGCGTCTGCTTTCGGGTGGCAATTTACAGCGCGTGATCCTGGCGCGCGAAATTTCGGGCCAACCAGCGTTCATGGTGGCAGTCCAGCCGACGCGTGGATTGGACGTGGGCGCCATCGAGGGTGTCCACCGGTTACTGCTGACGCAAAGAGAAGCGGGGGCGGCGGTGCTGCTTATTTCGGAGGAGTTGGAAGAACTTCTCTCGCTGAGTGACCGCGTCTACGTGATTTACGAGGGAAAAATCATGGGGGAGATTAAGGTGGATGTTGAAGAACCAGACCAAAGTCTGATTGAGACCGTTGGATTGATGATGACCGGCACACCGCTTGACCAGATCCCAAAAGAAGGAGCAGCCGCACATGTCTGAGTCATCCATCTCTGCATTAAAATCGAAGCGGCGTCTTCCGTTTCGGATTCACATTGAGCCGCGGCTGAGTGCCCCCCCTGCCTGGTATCCCGCGGCTGTTTCACTGGGAGCCATCGTCGCCGCTCTCTTCCTGGGCGGAGTTTTGATCGCGTATGCAGGCGGCGATCCCATCCGATCTTATCTCCACATTGCCAAAGCCTCGTTTGGGAACATTGGCGTGATCTCGGATACCATTGTCAAGGCCACGCCGATCCTGTTAACCAGCCTGGCCTGTTCGGTGGCCTTTCGCATGAAGTTGTGGAATATCGGTGCGGAGGGACAGTTCATCATGGGTGCGTTTGGTGCCAGCGCGGTGGTGTTGACACCCATGCTGGCGCCGGAAACGTCGCGCTGGCTGTTCATCCCGGCCATGATGCTTGCGGGAATGGCAGCGGGCGCAGTCTGGGGCTGGATACCTGGCGTTTTGAAGGCGCGCTTCAACGTTAACGAGATCATCAGCACACTGATGCTGAACTACATCGCCGTGGCTTGGGTCAATTTCTGGATCTTCGCCGTGTGGACTGAAGGCGGCTTCCAGATGAGCCCAAAATTTTCTCAGAATGCCTGGTTCCCGCGTCTGCTGGACTATGCAAAGGCGATCCCCGTTTTCCGCGGCCTGACGACCCACCTGGGTTTGTTGATTGGCATTTTGGCGGCAGTCATTCTGTGGCTGGTGATCTATCGCAGTCGCTGGGGATATGAGATTCGCCTGATCGGCGATAATCCACGCGCTGCCCAGTATGCGGGCATCAATATCACCCGCAACACGATTCTGGTGATGATGCTTTCCGGCGCGCTGGCCGGGCTGGGCGGCATGTCTGAAGTGTCGGGCGTCGTCCACCGCTTGCAGACCTCGCCCATCGCGGCTGGCTACGGCTTCACGGGTATCATCGTTGCCTGGCTGGCAAAACTGCACCCGATCGTGATCATCGTGGTCTCAATCTTGTTTGGTGCGTTGATTCTGGCAGGCCGCGAAATTCAGCCTTCGGGCGTACCCAAGATGATCCAAGGAATTATTCTGGTGTGTTTAATTGCCAGCGACTTCCTTATGCGTTATCGAGTCCAAATCGTTCGCACGCACGCGGAGGGCTAGACCATGGACTTTATCGTCATTTTGCAAGCCGGCGTTGCCAGCGGGACCGTGCTGTTATTTGCTACGCTGGGGGAAATTTTCGCTGAACGGTCTGGCGTGCTCAACCTGGGCGTGGAAGGCATGATGCTGATCGGCGCGATGAGCGCCTACAGCGTGACCATTGCCACGGGCAATCTTTGGCTGGGCGTGCTGACTGCCATTTTGTTAGCCGGTCTGCTCAGCCAGGTCCACGCTTTCATTACCATTACGCTTCAAGCCGATCAGGTTGTCAGCGGTTTGGCGTTGACCTTCCTCGGCGTGGGCATCAGCCTGGTGTTGGGCGAGGGCCTGAGCAAGGCTGGCACGGTTTCGCTCATGCCATCCTTCTCCATCCCGCTGCTTTCGCAAATTCCCCTCCTCGGTCCGATCTTCTTCAAAGAGCAGAGCGTGCTGGTTTACGTTGGCTATTTGCTCACGCCGCTGGCGTGGTTTTACATTAATCGCACGCGCCCGGGGATGCACCTGCGCGCGGTGGGTGAGTATCCTGCCGCGGCCGATGCGCTGGGCATCAACGTCTATCGCCTGCGCTACCTGTACGTCTTTATGGGCGGGATGCTGGCAGGTCTGGGCGGCGCGACCATCAGCCTGGCCATCTCGCCCGGCTGGTTCAGCGAAATGACCACCGGCGGGCAGGGCTGGATCGCGGTGGGCTTGGTCATCTTCGCCCAGTGGAATCCCCTCCGTGCGGCGGTCGGTTCTTACGCTTTTGGCGCACTGCGTCGACTCATCCTCGATATTCAAGGACCGACAATGCTTTTAGGCCTGCGCAATCCTTTTTACTATAATCCATACTGGGGATTCTTCCTGCAAATGATCCCATACGCCTTCACAATTATTGTGCTGGTGATCGGCTCGCGCGAAGCGATGCGCAAGCGTCTCGGCGCGCCTGCTGCGCTGGGCACTCCCTATATTCGTGGCGAGAGAGGATTATAGTTGCGCTAATCCGATGAACCTTTGGCAGCAATATCTCCGTCCGAAGACTGTAACTGAAGCATTACAGGCACTCAAGGCAACTCCCGGCCCCGCTTGCCTCATCGCAGGCGGGACTGATTTAATGCTGGATTTGCAGCAGGGCCGCCGCCCGCCCGTCCACATGCTGGTGGACCTTACCACCATTCCAGAAATGACTACCCTGGAACTCCGCCAGGGGGAGTTGTACATTGGGGCAGCCGTAGCGCTCAGCCGCATCGCCGCCTCGACCATGGCCGGGCAACACGCCCAGGCCTTGGTCGAAGCCTGTAACCTGATTGGCGGTCCACAGGTGCGCAATGTAGCTACACTGGGAGGTAACGTTGCCCACGCTTTGCCGGCTGCCGATGGCACGATTGCACTGCTGGCATTGAACGCTCAAGCTGAAATTGCCAGCTTGCAAGATCGTCGTCGTGTGCCGCTGGGCGGTCTCTTCGTGGGGCCTGGACAATCTTCGTTGAAGATCGGGGAAGAACTCCTGGTGGGATTTTATCTGCCTTTGTACGCCGCGCATCAGGCTTCGGCCTTCGAGCGCATCATGCGAGCGCAAGGGATCGCCCTGCCGATCCTCAATCTGGCCGTCTGGCTGGAACGGCGCTCAGACAGGATAGCCTGTATACGTATTGCTGTAGGTCCGGGCGGGCCAATACCATTTCGAGCGCATGCAACAGAGAATGCTTTGAATGAAAAGTCCCCTACTACTGAGGCAGTGTCTTCGGCGCTGGATGTTTTGTTGCAAGAAGCCAAGTTCCGCACCAGCCCGCAGCGAGCCGGCGCTGGGTATCGTCGTCATTTGGCGGCGGCTTTGCTAAAAGATACCCTCGAAGTTGCGTGGCAGCGCGCCGGGTAAAAAACATGGGGTCACGGAGACACTGAGATATAAAGATTTTTCTCTGTGACGCCGTGTCTGGTACCACCACAGCAAATCGTGGAGTCTTCACCGGTGTGGCAAATTAGCCACGAATTGCACGAATTTCTTGAAATTTTCGGGAGAATTCGTGAAATTCGTGGCAGACAAACCGCCATCAACGATTGAGGGCAGTCCTGCCCCGTGTCTCCGTGGTGAAAAAAACTATGGAAAAGAGTATTTCTTTTATCATTAACGGCAAACCAATTCAACTCGAACCCATCCCCGGCGAGACGCTGGCCAACCTGCTTCGCAAGCGGCTGCAATTGACTGGGACAAAGATCGGCTGTAACGAGGCCGAGTGCGGCGCTTGCACTGTTCTGGTGGATGGTGAGCCGGTCATGTCCTGTATCTATCCTGCTGAGCGAGCACGTGGCAAGCAAGTACTGACGATCGAGAGTCTGGCTGAGTCGCACGATGGTGGCATCAAGCTTCATGCGCTTCAGGAAGCCTTTGTCAAATTTGGGGCTGTGCAGTGCGGTTTTTGCATCCCCGGCCAGATCATGACCGCCTACGCGCTACTGCGGCGCAATCCAAACCCAACACAGGCCGAGATTCGCTATGCCCTAAAGGATACGCTCTGTCGCTGCGCAGCGTATCCTTCCATCGAAAGCGCGATCCAGGCCGCGGCCCATTCGCTGAGGACCGGCGAGCCTGTTTCCTCTCCCCACGTTCAGGAATCAGAGACCGCTTACAAGGTCATCGGCCGGACACAGGTCCGCCCGGATGCGGTGGATAAGGTCACCGGTCAGGCCAGGTTCAGCGATGATCTGGCCTTCGATGGCATGTTGTATGCACGCGTCAAACGGGCGGGCATTCCCCATGCGTTCTTGCGGCGATTGGATATCGGGAAGGCGCGCGCCCTGCCGGGCGTTGCCGCCGTGCTGACAGCCGCAGACCTGCCCGCCGAGAAGAATCACGGTCTGGTCATCTACGATTGGCCGATCCTGATTGGCCTGGGCGAACGCGTCCGTTACGTGGGGGATGCGCTTGCCATCCTGGCCGCTGAAACCCAGGAGATCGCTGACGAAGCCGTGGGCTTGATCGAGGCTGAGTTTGAGGAACTCCCGGTCGTCAGCGACCCGATCCAGGCGCGCCAGCCGGAAGCGCCGGTTCTGCACGCAAACGGCAATTTGCTCAAGCACATCAAGGTGCGCAAGGGTAACATTGATCGAGGTTTTGCCGAGGCTGACGTGGTCTTGGAGCATACTTTCCACACGCCTATCATGGATCATGCCTTCCTAGAACCGGAGTGCAGCATTGCCGTGCCAGTCAAGAGCAATGATGTGACAGTCACATCAGACCGGATGGAGATATACGTCGGGTCGCAGATTCCCTATGCCGACCGTGAACAAGTCGCCAGGGCGCTTGGCTGGACGGAGGATCGGGTGCGCGTCGTCGGGCAGTTGATGGGCGGAGGCTTCGGCGGCAAGGAAGATATCGCCGGGCAGATCCACGCCGCACTGCTGGCTTACGCAACCGGGCGACCGGTAAAATTGCTCTTCGACCGGCGCGAAAGCCTGCTGGTCCATCCCAAGCGCCATGCGATGCAGATCCGCGTCAAGGTTGGTGCGAAGAGGAATGGTAAGCTGACCGCAATCGAAACCGAATTGTACGGCGACACTGGCGCATACGCTTCATTGGGGGAAAAAGTGATGACGCGCGCCACCACCCATTCGGCTGGCCCTTATGATGTGCCGCACGTGCGCGCTGATTGCTATGCCATGTACACAAACAACCCTCCGGCGGGGGCTTTCCGGGGATTCGGCGTCCTCCAGTCAGCCTTTGCAGTGGAGGGCATGATGGACATGCTGGCGGCGGAATTGAGCCTAGACCCAGTAGCCTTGCGGCGGATGAACGCCCTGCGCATCGGCAGCGTGACGAACACCGGTCAAGAGTTGCGTGAGAGCGTAGGCCTGATCGAGTGCATAGACAAAGTCGAGGCAGAGATGCGCCGGCTTTGCCCTAATCCATCCCCCTTCACCCCCTTCCCTCTCCCGAAAACGGGAGAGGGAAGGGGGACGGGGAGTAAGGTGAGCGCCTGGGGTTTTGCTGTCGCGTACAAGAACACTGGCCTGGGCGGCGGCGCGCCCGACAAAGCTGGTGCCGAGGTGCAGCTCTATCCGAACGGCATGTTGGAAGTGCGCACCTCTTCCGCAGAATTGGGGCAGGGATTGGTGACCGTCTTGCAGATGATCGTGGCCGAGGAATTCTCGCTACACCCGGACCATGTCCGCGTCCTGGTCATGGACACGGACCTGACCCCCGACGGTGGGCCGACTACCGCCTCGCGCCAGACCTACGTCAGCGGCAACGCGGCCCGCCTGGCGGCTCGCTCGCTGCGCGCCGCGATTGTCTCCACGCTGGCCGAGAAATATGACCAGCCTCCGGAGCGGGTCACTTTTTCCTATGGTTTGGCATACGTAGGTGATCGCTCCATTCCGTTGGGGAACGTGGTGGAAGAAATGCACCTGGTCGGACAGGAGCCGCGTGCCTTGTACGAATATTGGGCGCCAGCCACCTTGCCTTTAGGCGAGGGAGGTGATATGCACTTTGCCTACTCGTACGCGGCTCAGGCCGCCGAGGTAGAAGTCAATACATTTACCGGAGAAGTTCGTGTCTTGCGAGTGATTGCGGCAAACGATGTAGGCCGGGCAATCAACCCCTTGGGATTGCAGGCTCAGGTCGAAGGCGGTGTGATGATGGGCTTGGGCAGTGCCCTCACCGAACACTTCATCGTCGAAGAAGGCTACGTAATCACCGACCGCATGGCGCGTTACCGCATCCCGTCCATCCTTCACACCCCTGAGATCATCTCCTTCGTGGTCGAACAGCCGACCAAAGAAGGGCCTTACGGCGCCAAAGGGATCGGGGAAATCGTCAGCATCCCAACCGTCCCGGCTATCGCCAACGCCATCTACAACGCTGTGGGCGTACGGTTTGACCGTCTACCGGTGGATCAAGAGCAGATCGCGAAGGCGCTGGAAAAAACGAATTAGAGAAGAGGGGTGATAAAATAAGGGCGTGGAGTCTGTTGATATGGACAAATTCATCGGTTATCGTTGTTCACTCTGCAAGGCAGAATACCTTCCCGGACAGGTGACGTACACCTGCCCGAAAGATCATGGCAACCTGGATGTATTGCTGGATTACAACGGCCTGCGCCAGAAATTCCAGCCGGAGGATTTCACCTCCCGAACCGACGAGTCCCTTTGGCGTTACCTGCCGCTCCTGCCCGTTCCGGACCCCGGCGGCGAGGGGACGCCTCTGCGCGCCGCTGGCTGGACGCCGGTCTTCTCGCTGCCGCGCCTGGCCGAGAAACTCGGCCTGCGCCATCTCTGGCTGAAAGACGAGAGCCGCAATCCGACCGCTTCCTTCAAGGACCGCGCCAGCGCGGTGGTGGTGGCGCGCGCCCGTGAAATCGGCGCGGAAATAATCGTAACGGCCTCCACCGGCAACGCCGGCGCGGCGCTGGCTGGCATGTCCGCTGCGATTGGGCAGAAGGCGGTCATCTTCGCGCCGAAGTCCGCGCCACCGGCCAAGGTTGCCCAGTTGCTCATCTATGGTGCGCGCGTCCTGCTTGTGGATGGCACCTACGACGACGCCTTCGACCTGACCATCATGGCGGCTGAAGAGTTTGGCTGGTACTGCCGCAACACCGGCTACAATCCCTTCACTGCCGAGGGGAAGAAGACCGCAGCCTTCGAGATTTGGGAGTGGTGGATTGCTGAGCATCGGGAGTGGCACGCGCAAGGCGACCCGCGTGATCGACATCCACCCCTGACTGTCTTCGTTTCAGTCGGCGACGGCAATATCATTTCGGGAATTTACAAGGGGTTCAAGGATTTGTTAGAGTTGGGCTGGATCAACCGCTTGCCGCGCCTCATCGGCGTGCAGGCCGAGGGTTCGGCGGCAATTGCCAACGCCTTCCATGCCGGTACAGAGCGGATCACGCCGGTCTCTGCCAGCACCCTGGCCGATAGTATTTCGGTGAATCTGCCTCGGGATGGCGTACGCGCCATCCGTGCAGCCCACAAGACGGGAGGCACGTATATAACAGTAAGCGATGCTGAAATCCTGGCTGCCATTGCTGCGCTTGGCCCGTTGGGTATCTTTGCCGAACCGGCCGGCGCGACTGCCTATGCCGGGCTGGTCAAGGCGGTGAAGCAGGCGATCGTTTCATCGGAGGATCCGATCTTGGTTTTGAACACAGGCTTCGGGCTGAAGGATATCCGCGCCGCGATGCAGGCGGTCAGCGCCGCGCCGGTCATCGAGCCGACGCTGGAGGCGATCAGGAAAATCCTATGACCTATAAACGCTGGAGTATGTCGGCGCGCTACCTTGTCCTCGGGCTCCTCATCCTCCTGGCCCTTCTCGGACTCTGGTACATCCGCTCAGTCCTGAAACCGTTAATCGTGGCCGCTTTTGTTGCATATCTCATCAGCCCGGCAGCGAGCTATCTGACCCAGCATACGAAGCTATCGCGCCGGGCATCAGTCAATATCGTCTATATCATCAGCATCCTGCTTCTTATCGGTGCGCCGGCGAGCATGACATCGCTATTCTTCGACGAATTCCAGCAAATCATTTCCGATATCCTCGATCTAATTGACCAATTGATTTCCTGGCTGATCAAGCCGCACGCCTTTGGTGGGTTGTATATTGACTTCGGACAGCTTGCGAACCAACTGGCGCAGTTCCGTACAACCTTCCTTTCCTCGTTGTCAGAGAACGCGCTCCATTTGCTCGAGCAGACTTCCCTTGGCGCCCTATGGATTTTGGTGGTGATGGTGGTGGTGTATTACCTGCTCGCTGAATGGGCGAACCTGCGCGAGCAGATGATCGCCTTCTTCCCTGCCGATTTCCGACAGGAACTCGAAGAGCTTTACCAGCGTGTGCGTGCCATCTGGATGGATTACCTGCGCGGCCAGATCTTGCTCATGTTCATCGTCGGTGTGGTGTTTACCATTGCCTGGACAATACTCGGCATCCCCGGTGCGCTGGTTTTGGGCGTCATTGCCGGTTTCTTCACACTGGTTCCCGACGTTGGCCCGTTCCTGGCGGCTGTATTGGCGGCCGGAGTTGCCTTATTGGAAGGATCGAGTTGGTGGCCTTCGCTTCCGCATGTCATTATGGCGGTGATCGCCATGGCGGTATACATCTTCCTAATCATGATCAAGAATTTTTGGCTGCGGCCTTTCATCATGGGGCGCAGCGTGCACATGCCGGAAGCGCTGGTTTTCATTTTCATCGTCATGGCAACCGTCCTGTGGGGCATCCTGGGGGCGCTGCTTGTCATCCCGGTGGCGGCCTCGCTGGCGGTCATCTTCGACTATCTCCGCCGCCGCGCCCTGGGGATGGCACCCTTCCCGGACCCCCTCCCTGAGACGAAAACCGAGATAACGGCGGGCAGGTCGAAGGTCCGCCCGCCTCACAAACGGGAGAAGAAATGACCGTCACCTATTCTATCGTCGTTCCAGTCTACAACGAAATGGATAACCTGGAAGAACTCTATCGCCGCGTACGGGAGGTGATGTCCGCTGCGCGTGGGACTTGGGAACTGGTCATCGTGGACGATGGCTCCACCGATGGTTCCACCGAGCGTATCCGCGCGCTGGCGCGGCAGGATCAGCAAGTCCGGCCGGTAATTTTTGCGCGCAATTTCGGTCACCAGATTGCCATTACCGCCGGCTGGGATTACACCCGCGGTGAGGCGGTCATCATCATGGACGCTGACCTGCAGGACCCGCCCGAGGTCATCCCGGAATTGATCGCAAAGTGGAAGGAAGGCTATGAAGTGGTTTACGCCGTGCGCGTCGGGCGAGAGGGGGAGAGCTGGTTCAAGAAAGCCACCGCCTCGCTGTTCTACCGGCTGATCTATCGCATCACCGATGTGAAGATCCCGCTTGACACCGGCGATTTCCGCCTTTTAGACCGCAAGGTGGTGGAAGTGCTCAAGACGATGCGCGAGCGACACCGCTTCCCGCGTGGCATGGCGGCGTGGGTGGGCTTTCGCCAGGTCGGCGTGGAATACGCGCGCGCGGTGCGTTTTTCCGGCGTGACCAAGTATCCCTTCAAGAAGATGTTCAGGCTGGCGATCAACGCCATCACAGGTTTCTCGTATTTTCCCCTGCAACTGGCAACCTATGTCGGTTTTACGGCGGCGGCATTGAGCATCCTGGCCATCCCGGTAGTCATCGTCATGCGTTTGACCGGACATTCGGCTTTCCTCGGACAGGCCACTACGCTCATTGCGGTCCTGTTCCTGGGCGGAGTGCAGTTGATCTCACTGGGCGTATTGGGGGAATACATTGGCCGGATCTACGACGAGTCCAAGGGCAGGCCTCTGTATATCGTCCGCGAAGCGCCGGATAAAAGTTAGCCATTCGCAAGCCAACACGTTCATACAACGAAGGAAGTTATCATGGCTCGAAAGTCCGACCGTATGTCGGATAGATCCTACATGTCCATGGTCTGGCTGTTCAAGCCCATTGATTTCCTCATGCCCGATTTCATTGACAGGTGGGTAAATAAATTCGGCATCCGCGAGGGTATGACCCTCGTAGATTATAGCTGCGGCCCGGGGCGTTACACCACGCGCTTTGCCAAACTGGTCGGCGAGAAGGGCAAGGTTTACGCAATTGATATTCACGAAATCGCGCTCGAAATCGTGAGAGAGAAGATGGTGAAGCTTGGCTTGGACAACGTGGAGCCTATCCTGGCAAAAGGTTAAGACAGTGGTCTGCCTGACCACGTGGCAGACATGGTGACGGCGATTGACATGTTCTTCAGCGTCAACGATCCGGCCGCTTTCCTGGCTGAACTAAAGCGCATCGCTAAACAGGATGGGATGTTGGTCATTGACGACGGCCACCAGGCGCGCGCTGTGACGAAAGCTAAGATCGCCACAGCCGGTAGTTGGAAGATTGTGCAAGAGAGTGGGGATCATATGAAGTGCACGCCGTTGAATTAGGAAGTATCACCAGCAGCGGGGGAAAAATAACAAAAGTGTAAAGCCGGGTCAGAGGGTGATTAGGCTATAATCCAGACAGGTTCCGGGCCACCTGTTGAGGATTTCTGCTCATGTATACCTTCGCTCCCGATGAAAAATCGTCCCCCGTCATGATTTATACGCCGGCCACACTTGTCTATGGCGAGGTGGTGACCAAGCAAGATATCCGCGTCAGCACCTGGATGCGCACCGAAGGCGCGCCAGAGTACCTGCACCTGCTCAAACCTCAGATCATCAGCCTCATCAGCAGCCCGCCCAAGGTGCTGACCTATTCTGAAATCTACCTGCCGAATGCGCAAGTTGTTGGCTTTCACCTGACCCCGCCAGCGCACGATCCGTTGGATTACGATGAGAACGAGCAGAACCGCATCATGCAGCCGATAAATATCCTGGTCGGCACTTTTATTCTTAATGGTCACCTTCGCATCTCCACCAAAGTTGATCTGGGCACCAGTTTCTCGACCGCGCGCAGCGCCTGGATGTCCGTCTATGATGTGAGGGTCTCCAATCCTTTTTTGCCGCAAATGGGGGAAGTGCGAGTGCCGATGCTGGTCGTGCGGCCCGGCCTGGTCAGCTTTGCGTTGCAGTCTGCCTGACGTTCAGAGAAATAATTTTAATCGAACAGGCGGAGGGGGGATACCCATCCGCCTGTAGAACGACTTCCTACTGGAGGAAAAAGCAGGTAAGACCACGTTCATCGTGGGAAACTTCTGGCTCAGGTCGGAAACCTGCTGCCAGGATTTTGTCACCCGGTCTTCCCTCCGATGTGTATTGCAACCAGTTCTTCGATGAAAAAACCTCCTTTCCAGACCAAAAGAAGTCTATCTATATCATACAACGGATTTGTGTAGATTGCATTAAAATCAGCCTACATATCTGAAAGGGATTGTCCAGACCGGGGAGGGGATGGCTCTCGTCCCTCCCGCCGGGACCAGGCTGGGAGAGGCGCGAAAGCGTGTGATTGTTTATGGTTTTGAAGGCCGCGGAAGTGATATATAATGGTGATGTAGAGCGGAGGCTGTTATGGGCGATACGATGGTACGCAAGCAAATCCATTTGACTCAACAACTAAATCTCCTGCTCAAGCAATTGGCGAAAAAGCATGGCGTGAGCGAATACGAAGTTATGCGCCAGGCGTTCAAACATGAGTTTCGACGTACTGGGCTTGTTTAGACGAAGCCAAAATAAAGGGGAAGATTTCCAGGATGGACAGGTTCTGGAAGGAGTGCGTTTCGCCAACCCCTTCGCCGGGACGTTTGATGTGGAAGCTTGGCAGTAGCCATCTCACCAGGACAGGGCGAGAGACTCGAAAAAGGCTCATTCGTCTGGATTTTTCCTAAAGGCAAAGAGAGTACATCAACAGGCTAGAAGAGCCATTTTTCTCGAGTAAATTGGGAGGAACATAAGGCGAATCAATATGGGTATATAACCTTAATTCAATTTCTTGTCACATAATCCACCTCGAAAAGCAACTTTGAACTAAGACTTCCAGATTGAATATCTTCGCTCTATAGCATGATCAAAAACGGCGCATTTTCAAAGTGCGACGTGTTTTTTATTTTCGCGATATAATCTAAGTTGTCAGACATCTTCCCTTTTCCTCCCAGGAGTTCCCCGAAATGACCACGATTGACCTCACCATCCACAAAGACCGCCGCGGGCGCGCCATCCAGCGCGCCCGCGAGCGGAACATCATCATCCCCACCTTTGCCCAGATGAAGGCCCCGGCCAAAATCCCGGCCAAAATCAAGGAACAACTGAAGGGCATCGGCCTGTGGGATGTTCACCCGCGCAACCTGTTCCGCATCACCTGGAAGAACGAACCGAATGCCAAAGGGGGCGGGTTCGGCGGCGTGAACTTCCTCGAATTGCCCTCCTCGCTGACCGGGGTCCCGGCGCGCATCATCGTCCTGGTGGGCAAGTGGTTCCCGACCGGGGCGCACAAGGTCGGGGCGGCCTTCGGCTGCCTCGTGCCGCGGCTGGTCACGGGTCAGTTCGACCCGTCCACGCAGAAGGCCGTCTGGCCGTCCACCGGCAATTTCTGCCGCGGCGGTGCCTACGACTCGGCC
>JALHUM010000120.1 GCA_022865905.1 Anaerolineales bacterium
ATGCCAAATGCGGCCAGTTCGCGCGCCGCGTGCTCGACGAAGGCGGTCAGCCCGGCCTTGCTGGCGAAATATGCCGCGCGCCGGTCCGGACTGCGGGCGCGCCAACCGATATGGATGATGATCCCACCATCTTTCTCCCCATTCGGAGACGAGGCCCTCTGCGGGGGCGCGGCGCGCATTACCCGCCCGACGGACTGCGTCAGCAGGAACGCCCCGGTCAGGTTGACGTCCAGGGTGCGCTGCCAGTCCCAGTCGTCCATTTCCAGCACCTGTGCAGACGGCGCGACTTCAGCGCAGTTGACCAGGATATCAATCCGACCCCAGTCATCCAGCACCTCGTTGACCAGCGCCTGCACGGGCATCTTCTTGGCGATGTCTTCCACGTAGGCTTTGACACGTCCGCCGGAAGCCATGATGTGCGCCACTGTCTCGTCCAGGTTGACTGGCGTGATGTCATTGGCGGCCACGATTGCCTCGCGCGCCGCCAACGCCTCGGCGACGGCGCGCCCCGTCCCTTTGCCCGCGCCGGTGATTAAAACCACCTTATCTTTGAAATCAGCCATTTTACCTCGCCCAATTACGTTTTACCGAGTAGGCCTTCGGGGCTTTACGTTTTACTGTCCGCAAACCACCACCTCGTCGCTATTGGCACTGGCGTTCAATTCCAGCCCGAAATACGGCGATGGGTCGAGCGTGTTGTTGATGTCCAGTTCGCTGCGGAAGTTACCCTGCCCGTCGTCGAGCACGATCGAAAAATGCAGATGCACGCCAACCGGATTATTCGGGTCGCCGGAATAGTCACCCTGGTAACCAAGCAGCCTCCCGGCCTCGACGTATTTCTCATATGTACCGGGTGGAAATTCCGGCGAGATGAACGAATTGCCGGCCGGGTCGGCCATGTGGGTGTAGTAGAGCCAGATCTGGCGTCCAGGCTGCAACGGGTCTTCGGGGACGCGCTCGATGACCGACGACTTCCAATCTGGCAAACGGATCAGGTAGCCGGGATAGGCCGCGACGACCGGCGTCAGGCCCACGTCCGTCCCGCCGAAGATGTCAATGCCCTGGTGACGGTGCCCGATCTTGAACGAGTCGTCCCACATGAAGCCGATGAAGCCGTCGGTGGGCATCACAAACGGGGCGTCCGCGCCGCAACGGGTACCGGCCCGCACCGCCCAGGCCGGGTGAGCTTGCGGATCCCGGATCCACTCGACCACGCGCGTTGAGCGCGCCAGCGAAGGCCGCAGCGTCCGGTAAAGGTAAAACCCGACGCCCAGGAGCGCGCCAGCCACAAATACCACGTAGATCAGGCGTTTTTGCATAGCCCGATAATAGTAGCCTCCGGCTACCATTATATACACCTTTTGGATTCCTCTAACGCAAATCCTACTTTCCACTTTCGGGATTCTTACACAAACTGGATAAGATAAGGCCAATATCGTAAGCAATGATAAACAAAAAGGAGATCAAAAATGACTTTCTACGTTACCCCTTACCCGTACCGCATGGCCCGCCGCTGGGCCAGGCAGGCTTATTGTGAAGCCGATAGAGATTTCACCCTGGCTGTGGATATCCGCGACGAAGACGAGGCGTTCGTCCTGAGCGCGCTCGTGCCTGGATTGAAAGCCAGCGACCTCAACATCCAGATCCTCGACGACGTGGTCACCATCGAAGGCGAGTTCAAGCAGGATGAGAACGAGTACCTGATGCGCGAACTGCCGCACGGCTCCTTCAGCCGCAGCCTGCGCCTGCCCGCGCCGGTGGACGCCGAAAAAGCCGAGGCCAAGATCACCGACGGCGTGCTGACCCTGCGCCTGCCCAAGACTGAATCCGCTCGCCCGAAGACGATCAAAGTCGCAGCGAAATAACGCCAGCCAAACATTTCATATTTCTCCTCCTATGTAGAGACGCCCTGATGAGGGCGTCTCTACTTTTTAGGTTCTTTGTATTTGAAATCCCCTATCTGATTCCATTTCGTCCGGCTCAAGGCTTTTCAGGTAAAATATTGGAAACCTTCACCGCCGAAGGCCTACTCGGGAGACTTGCTGTGCGAATTCGCTTCGCTTCCATCCTATTACTCATCCTGCTTGCGGCCTGCACTATCCCTGGCCGACCAACGTCAACGACGACGCCGGCTGAGCCGACAGTACCATCACCTACCCCCAGCCCAACCACAGAATCCACAGCGGTAAGTCCCCTGGTCATCCTGGTCATCCCGGCGGACATGCCGTCGGATCAATCAAGCTTATATCAAACCAGCGTATACGATCTGGCGCAGCAGGCCGGGATGCGCTTCCAGGTGCGCAATGTGCTGACTGTTAGCGACGTCAGCACGGAACCGGGTCTGAAGGTGGTCATCGCCCTGCCGCCCGATCCCGGTCTGGCCGGACTGGCGGCTGCCGCACCCCAGGTCCAGTTCCTGGGCGTCGGCATCCCCGGCCTGACTGCCGCCGCGAACCTGTCCCTGATCGGCTCATCCGGCAAACCGGTGGATCAGCAGGCTTTCCTGGCCGGTTACATCGCCGCCATGCTTTCGCCCGATTTTCGCGTCGGTATCCTCACGCAGGAAGACAATCCCAGCGCCCTTATCGCCGAGGCGGCCTTCATCAACGGCGTGCATTTCTACTGCGGCCTGTGCAATCCTGCCTTCGCCCCATTCTACGGTTACCCCTTGCACATCGAGATACCCAAAGACGCCCCGGAGAGCCAATACCCGGCCTATGCCGACGGCCTGGCGCGCTATATGGTCGAGGTTGCGTTCGTTTATCCTGAGATCGCCACGCCCGATTTGCTGGATTATCTCTACCAAAAAGACATCATGATCATCAGCGAGTCCCTGCCATCCGAGGATCTGCGCCCGGGCTGGGTTGTCAGCATCCAGCCGGAGGTCATCTCTGCCATCCAAAAAATCTTCCCCGACCTGCTCGCCGGGCAGGGCGGACAGAACCTCTCCACCCCGCTCCTCCTGACCGATATCAATCCCGACTTGCTCACCGAGGGCAAGCAGCGCCTGGTGGAAGAGGTGTTGAGCGATTTGCAAGCGGGATTTATTGACCCGAGTGTGAATCCCTGATCGGAGACTCAAATTTGGCCTGGGGATGACTCCCCGGGCTGAGGGTAACGAAGCCCGTTGAAACGGGCTGGAGGGGGGGTTGGGATAGTATCGAGATCAGCGGGGGATCAAATGCACCGCGCTGGCCTTGAATGAAGCGGAAACGTCCATCCCCTCTGCCAGGCTCATCTCGCGCGCCGAGGCGCGCGTTACCAGCGCCATGAGCGGAAAACCACAATCTACCACCACCCGAAACAACGGTCCCTGAGACGTCAGGCGCAGGATGCGACCCGTGAGGCGATTGCGCGCGCTGGAGGCCGGGACGCCGTCCTTTGGCCAGAGGGTCACGTCTTCGGGGCGCAAGCAGAACAGGACCGTCCGCCCAGGGTTCATCTCGCCGGCTGCTTCCAGGTAGAGGCCGTTCGCATCTACGATTACCCGGCCATCCCGACAGGCGACGACGCGCCCGGACACGATCGTCTCCACGCCGACGAAGGCGGCCACGTCCGCGTCGGCAGGCTCGGCAAAGACCTGCTCCGGCCTGCCGCATTGGCGCAGTCGGCCAGCGAGCAACACGGCGACCTGATCGCCGAGCAGCAGGGCTTCATCCAAATCGTGTGTGACGAAAATGGTCGTCTGGCCGGTTTCTTTCAGCAAAGATTGCAGGTCTTCGAGCAGGCGGGAGCGAGTTGGGGAATCCAGGGCGCTGAAAGGTTCATCCAGCAGGAGCAGGCTGGGCGCAATGGCGAACGCCCGCGCCAGGCTGACGCGCTGCGCCTCGCCGCCGGAGAGTTTGGCCGCTGGACGATCCCGCAGGTGACTGATGCCCAGCCGCGCCAGCCAGGCGTCCACGCGCCGGGTGATCTCTTCTTTTGGCAGATGCCGGAAGCGCAAGCCGGCAGCCACGTTCTCGAAGACAGATGTGTTCAACAGGAGCGGCTCCTGCAAGACCAATCCAATGCGGCGGCGGTACTCGAGGTCGTTCTGCGCTTCGAGTGGCTGGTCGCCGAAGGTGATCTCCCCGCGCGCCGGCCTGATCAGGCGCGAAAGCGTCAGCAAGAGAGTACTCTTCCCGGCGCCGTTCGGGCCGATGACGGCCAATACTTCCCCCTTTTTAACGCTCAACCGGTCAATCTCTAAAACAGTTTGCTTCTCACGGCAAACGAGCAGGTCGCGGATTGCCAGCAAGTCGCTCATCGTTTGGCTCCCCGCTGCTGGATCCAGGTCAGGGCCAGGTTAACCAGGAAGGTCAGGAATAGCAGCAAAACGCCGAGGGCAATGGCACGCGCAAATTCACCTTTGCCTGTCTCCAAGACAATGGCAGTCGTCAGGACGCGCGTCTGGTAGCGGATATTTCCCCCGACCATCATCGAAGCGCCGACTTCGGAGATGACGCTGCCAAATCCAGCCATCAAGGCGGCCAGTAGAGGCAGGCGCGCTTCCCGCCACAAGGCGAGGATCATCTGGAAACGAGAAGCCCCCAGGCCGAGCAATTGCAGGCGCAGACGCGGGTCAAGCTGCTGGAGGGCGGCGGCGGTCAGGCCAGTCACCACCGGCGCGGCGATGATGGTCTGCGCGATGACGATGGCGGCCGGCGTGTAGATCAGGTGCAGGCTGCCGAGCAGGCCGCTGCGCCACAAGAAAACAGAAACTACCAACCCGACCACGACCGGAGGCAGCGCCATGCCGGTGTTGATCAGGCTGAGGAAAAACGAGCGCCCGGGGAACTTTCCCAGTGCAAAACCGGTACCCAGCGGCAAGCCGATCAACAGGCTGATGGCCGTTGCCAGGCCGGAGACCTTGAGGGAAAGCAGGGTGATCTGCCAGACCTCCGGGTCACCGCCAGAGAGCAGCAGAAGTGCGTTTTGAATGCCTTGCCAGATTAGGTTCATGATCAAGTTGATGTGCCGCGCACCTGCGAGGTGCGCGGCATTGCAATTTATTCAAGGCAAACCCAGATCAGCATCGGTCTTGTCGGCATCTGGGAAGAAGAGCGGCTGTCCGAACCTATCTTTACCAAATTCACCAATCAGCGTCTGCGTTTCGGGTGTGGTCAGGAACTTCAGGAGGGCGATGGCTCCATCATAGTTGACAGTGACCTGCTTGGCGGGGTTGACCGTGATGACATGGTAGACGTTCAGCAGGATGCTGTCGCCCTCGTAAAGAATGTCTAGCTGCAGATTGAGCTTATTCACCAGGAAGGTGGCACGGTCGGTAAGGGTGTAGGCGTTCTTTTCTGACGTGATCGTGAGCGTGGCACCCATGCCCTGGCCGGTTTCGAGGTACCAGGCCTGGCCGGCCGGATCAATGTTCGCTGAATTCCACAGGCTCAATTCCTTGGTGTTTGTGCCCGACTGGTCGCCGCGCGAGACGAATGTAGCGCCTGCGGCCGCGATCTTCTGAAAGGCCTCCACAGCGGTGGCAGCGCCCTGGATGGTTGCCGGATCGTCCGCTTGCCCGACGATGACGAAATCATTGTGCATCACCAGCACACGATCCTTTCCGAAGCCGTTTTCCATGAACGTTTTTTCGGACGACGGCGCATGGACGAGCAACACGTCCGCGTTGCCTTCTTCTCCCATCTTGAGCGCCGCGCCGGTGCCGACCGCAACGGTCTGGACGGCGTAGCCGGTCTGCTGCTCGAAGAGCGGGATCAACACATCCAGAAGACCCGAGTCCTGCGTGCTCGTGGTGGTCGCCAGGATCAGGTTCGGGTTGGTGGGAGCGGGCACGAAGGTTTGGCTGCGAACCTCCGTCGAAGCGTCAGCAGGGGGTTTTGAGGGGGCAGAGGCTGACTCGGCAGGTGAGCAGCCTGCGAGAAGCATTGCAAGCACAAACACAACCGTGAGAATACGTTTCATAACGTAATAATCTCCTTTTGTCTCTCTCTCGTCTGTCTCTTGCTCTCGTCGGGGCTTGGCCCCGACGTAAGCATCTAAAGAGGAATTTGTTCGCCGGTGTGCGTGGTATCATAGCCGCTCAGGCTTGCCACGTCACGCCGGAAATCTCCAGATTGCAGGAAGTCCAGCAGGGGGGCAACCGCCTCGAACTGCTCCTGTGGGACAGTCAGATCGTAACGCTCAAAGAACAGGGGAATGAAATCCAGTCCATGTTGGTGAGCGGCGGCTTGCAGACCGAGGGCCGCGGCGGCTTCGCCGCGCTGGACAGCCAGGGCGCATTCGGTGTGTGTGGGAACTACATTCTCATAACCGCGAATTTGTTCGCCGGAGATGCCCAGTTCGTGAAGCCGGGCATCCAGCCACAGGCGTGTACCTGAGCCGCGTTGGCGATTGATGAAGGTTGCATCCGGCCGGGCCAGGTCGGCAACTCCGCGAATGCCCTTGGGATTGCCGGGGGCAAGCAGCAGTCCCTGCTGACGGTGAGCAAGCGTAAAAAGCGATGTGGACCGGTCGGGGAAAAAGTGGCGCACGAATGGTACGTTGTATTCCCCATCCTTGTCGAGCAGGTGGCAGCCGGAAAGGTTACATAAACCCTGGCGCAGGGCAACCAGCCCATCCAGGCTGCCAACTGGCAATATCAACATATTGACATGAGGGGAGAGTTGTCCAGCCAGCCGCTCGATTGCCAGGTCGTGACTTCCGGAGAAGATGACCGTCGGCCGGTTGGTATCTTGCGGCAAGACCATCTCTTGGATGAGGAAAGCTCCGGCGCGGCTGCGATAGAATTTTTCCGTCACGCCGCTGGTGACCTTGATCTCGTTCACTTCGACCAGCCCGGCCTCTTCCAATTTTTTGATGTGGTGCCGCACCCAAGCCGGATGCTCGCCAAGCGCCTGGCCGAGGTGGGTGAGCGTGGCCGGTCCCGCCATCAGCAGGCGCAGGATCGCCAGGCGGCGGGGATCGGAGAGCAGTTTGATCTGCTCGAATGCCTTGAGTGTTTCGACCGTGCCCATGTTTTTCTCCAGCCATTAAGGAAATACTTAACGCTATTAGTTTACCCCAATGCTCACAAACCTGTCAATGGCACAAACGTCTGAGAAAAAGCCTGTTGACCCCTTCCCGCCCCCCTTTCATCCCCCCATTTCGAAGTTCACCTGTGCCTGCCTGTCCTGGCGGCCAAGCCAGGGCGGCACTGGCGCAGGCAGAAATGGGGGGACAGAGGGGGGTAAGGATTCACAGCCTATAAAGTGGACACAAATAGGTATAATTCAACTGCTTTTCATGGAAGGTGGAAGTTGAAAATTGATGAGTCCCTTTCCCTGACAGATTGTCAGCAGTTCCGTGAGTGGCTGGTAGAAAATCACCAGATCAAGAAGGAAATCTGGCTGGTGATCTACAAGAAATCCTCCGGCAAACCGACCATTAGTTACAACGAGGCCGTGGAGGAGGCTCTTTGTTTCGGCTGGGTGGACAGCATGGTGAAGTCCATAGACGCCGAAAATATGTCCAGCTCTTCACCCCGCGCCGTAGAGTTTCCAACTGGACTGAAGCCAACAAAGCAAAAGCCCGCAGACTTATCCAGGAAGGAAAAATGACTGAGGCAGGCAAAGCCGTCCTGCCTCCAGACATGGAGGTGTAGTATGTCATCGGTTGAAATGATCCGCACATTTATGGTATGCCCGGCCCACGCTGGCAGGCGCTCCTGCACCTGGTCAATCATGGCACGGATCATCGCGGCACCGTGCTGGAACGTCTTCAAGCCCTCGGCGCGCCGACCTTCGACCAGGATTTCATTCTCTGGCTGTGGGGCAAGAAATAGTGTCAGACTTCCGAAATCTCCAAGACTTCGGAAGTCTGAGGAGATCGCATGACTTGCAAATACACCAATGAAGGGATGAAAAAGAATGATCTACAAATCCTGTCCTCAATGTGGCGCGGAACTGGTCGAAGCCGAAATCGGCGGACACGCACGTCAGAAATGCCCCGCCTGCGATTTCGTCTTTTGGGATAATCCCATCCCTGTTATTGCCGCGATCGTCGAACGCGAAGGCAAGATCATTCTGACCCGTAACAAAGGCTGGCCCGAAAAGTGGCTTGGCATCGTGGCGGGTTTTCTCGAAAAAGGCGAAACCCCTGAGCAGGGTGTGCTGCGCGAAGTCAAAGAGGAGCTTGGGCTGGATGGCGAGATCGTCTCCTTCGTCGGGCACTATGCCTTCGAGCAGAGAAACCAGATTATCTTCGCCTTTCACGTCCGCGCTGAAGGCGAAATCGTTATCGGTGATGAACTGGCCGCCAGCAAGGCGCTCGCACCGGAAGAAATCCGCCCTTGGGATATAGGCACAGGCCCGGCGCTTAAAGACTGGCTGGCGAGCCGCCAGAAAGGTTAGCTTACGATATGGGGATGGAGTTCATAGAAGCGGTAAAATAATTGCTTGAGCGTTATAATAAGCGTATGTTACTCACCGTTGATGTAGGCAACACGAACCTGACCCTCGGCCTGTACGCGGGCAAAGAGCTTGGCCCCCACTGGCGCCTGGCGACCGACCACCAGCGCATGCCGGATGAATACGGGCTTCAGTTCCTTGGCCTGCTCGAACACATCGGGCGTTCCTATGCTGACCTGACCGGCATCTGCCTGGCCTCGGTCGTCCCACCGCTGACCGGGCGCGTTACCCAGGCCTGCCGCGAGTACCTCAAACAGGAACCGCTGGTGGTGGATACGGGCGTGAAGACCGGCCTCCGCATCCTCTACGAAGACCCGCGCGCTGTCGGCGCGGACCGCGTGGCCGACGCGGTGGCTGTCTACAATCTCTACGGCGGCCCGGCCTGCATTGTGGATTTTGGCACGGCAACTACTTTCAATGCCATCACCAAAGAGGGGGATTACCTGGGAGGGGCCATCACGGCCGGTATCAACTTGGCGGCCGAGGCGCTCTTCGCCCATGCCGCAAAGTTGCAGCGCATTGACTTACAGAAACCACCATCTGTCATCGGGCGCAACACACCCCACGCCATGCAGTCCGGGCTGATCTATGGCTACGTGGCGATGACCGAAGGCATGGTCGAACGCTTCCGCAAAGAACTCGGCCCGGAGATGAAAGTCATCGCCACTGGCGGGCTGGCCGAAATAATAGCGAAAGAGACGCCGGTCATCCAGATCCTCGCCCCCTGGCTGACCCTCGACGGCTTGCGCATCATCTGGGAATTGAATCGCTCTTAATCCCTCTGGAAAACTGATGCCATTTCGCCGCTTCGCGCTGATAACCCTTTTATTGGTATCCGTGTTCCTAATGGGCTGCAACCGAGTAGGTGCTGCGCATGGACAAGCGATCCCCGACTTGCCTTCTGCCACAGCTCTTCCCACTGAAACTGAGACGCAGACTCCCCTCCCTACGCTAACAAGCACCCCAACACGCACCCCCACGGTCACGCTGACACATACGCCCACCCCCATGCCGACCCCAACCTGGGTGTTGCAAGGGCCTGGCAAGGTTGTCTGTCCGATCCTGCTCTACCATCACATCGGGCTGCCCAGCTCACCAGCTGCCTCAACCTATTACGTTGCGCGCGAAGATTTCGAGATGCAAATGAAAGCCTTGAGCGACTGGGGCTATACTTCGATCTCGATCACGCAATTGACCGAAGCGATCCTGCACGGCGCGCGGCTGCCCAATCGTCCTGTCGTGATCACCTTCGACGACGGCGACCTGGATGTTTTCACCAATGCCTATCCACTCATGCAGAAATATGGTTTTAGCGGTGTGGTGTATATCGTTATCAACTTTTTATATGCAGACGGCTACATGGGCATTGACCAGATCAAAGAAATGGTGGCAGCCGGCTGGGAAGTGGGCAGTCACAGCATGACCCATGCTGACTTGCGCTATGCACATGATAGCCTGGATGTTGAAATCGCCCAGTCTCGAATTGACCTTCAGGAGGCATTGGGCGTTCCAGTGATGAGCTTTGCCTATCCCTTTGGCGAGATGGATACGGTGGTCAGCCAGAAGGTACAGGATTACGGATATACGTCCGCTGTTGGGCTGGGGACGCTCTGGAACCAGAGTGTTTATAATCTCTATTACTTGAGCCGCCGGCCGGTCATCGGCGGGGTTGACCTGGGGACATTCGCCTCCTATCTTCCCTGGTCTGGCCCTGTAGAACTTATACCAACGTTTACTCTTACGCCATAGGAACCTTTTCAGAGTAGGTGGATTCCAGGAGACGAAATTCGTTTCCCGTTTACTATATCGGTATCCATTGAGCGAATTCTTATGACACGCGCGCCCCTTGACACACACCAGTTTTTGCAGATAATAAGGCCAACAACTGACCTTTTCCAATGGCTTTGACGGAGGAAAGTACGCCAGCGAAAGCTGACAGGGATGCGCCGGGCATAGATTGAGACCCGCGCTCAGTAGCAACTGGCCGAAGTTCCCTCCCGAGCCGCTCAGGTGAAGAGCGTGTCATGTGTTCCGGTGTCACGTGCCACATTTTGTAGTTCGAGCCGCAGTCCCAGCGTTACGAGGGAAGTCGCTTAGTCAAATTGTCAAGTAGTCAGATGGTGGATTACCGGACTGGAAGACTAGCCGACTATAAGCGAGCCGCGTCCTGAGCATGGTCGAAGGACAGCTAATTTGGGTGGTACCGCGGGAACCCCTCCCGTCCCATTTTGTGGGCGGGAGGTTATTGTTTGAAAATGTCACTCTGAGGAAGCGAAGCGACCGAAGAGTCTCTGGGCACATGAGATTCTTCACTCCCGGAGCTTGCACTGAGCAAAGCGAAGCGGTCGCTCCCTGGCCTAGCCCGCCAGGGCAGGCAGAATGACATATAAGTGAAGGCGAGAGTGTGGAGGTACGAATGCTTGAGAAGCTGAATGGAATCGAAAAAGCCGCGTTAGAAGCACTCCATGCCGTAAGCGACGAGGTTACATTGGAGGCCTGGCGCGTCACTCACCTGGGTCGCAGTTCGCCGCTGATGCAGGTTTTCGACGGGCTGGGCGCTTTGCCAAAGGAGGAGCGTCCGGCCATTGGGAAACGCGCCAACGAGGTAAAAAAGCTCCTCGAAACAGCGCTCGGCGAGAGGTCCGGGACGCTGCGCCTGGCGGCGCTGAAGCGTTCGCTCGAGCAGGAGCAACTGGACATCAGCCTGCCGGGACGCCCGTTCCCCCTCGGCCGCCTGCATCCCACCACGCAAACTTTGCGGGAGATGTTCCACGTCTTCGGTGACATGGGCTTTCAGGTCTACCGCTCGCGCGAGATCGAGACAGACAAGTACAACTTCCAGTTGCTCAACTTCGCACCCGACCATCCCGCCCGCGATATGCAGGATACTTTCTTTATCAAGAGCAGCGGTGATCGGGGCGACAACCCTCTCCTCCTGCGCACGCATACTTCGCCGGGGCAGATCCATGCTATGCGCGAGTTCTCGGTGGCTGATCCCGATGACCCGCCGCCGGTGCGCATCATCCTGCCAGGCATGTGCTCGCGTTACGAAGAGGTCAATGCCCGCAAGGACATCCAGTTCAACCAACTGGAAGTATTGGCCGTCGGGCGCGGCATCACCTTTGGCGATTTGAAGGGCACCATCGCCGACTTCGCCCGCCGAATGTTCGGGCAGAACGTCCGTACCCGTTTCCGCGCCTCGTACTTCCCGTTCACCGAACCGAGCGCCGAAGTGGACGTGGAGTGTTTTCTGTGCGGCGGCCAGGGCTGCCAGGTCTGCAAGGGCAGCGGCTGGCTGGAGATCATGGGCTGCGGTATGGTGCATCCGGTCGTGCTGCGCAACGGCGGCTACGACCCAGAAAAGTACAGCGGCTTCGCGGCTGGAATTGGCCCGGAGCGCGTTACCATGCTGCGCTATTACATCGAGGATATTCGCTATTTCTGGGCGAATGATTTGAGGTTCTTGGAGCAGTTCTAACCTCTCCTCCCTCCCCCTCCCCCCTCTCCTGGCAGGAGAGGGGGGAGGGGAGAAGGGGTGGGGGGTGAGGTCTGGAGGTTCTTATGAAAGTTCCTATTTCTTGGCTAAAAGATTTTGTCGAAATTACCATCCCCATCGAAGAACTGGCGCGGCGGTTGACGCTGGCCGGGCTGGAAGTGGAAGCCATTCAATATGTCGGATTGCCACTGCCAGCCGGAAAAGTCGAAGGCCACACGAGCGGCGATTCGGTGCTCGAGATCAACACTTCTGGGATCGAGTGGGTCGCCGATAAAATCGTCGTCGCCTCGGTCTCGGAGGTGATGCCGTACCCCAACGCCGACAGGCTGGTGCTGTGCAAACTCTACGACGGCGAGCAGGAACACGTCGTCTTAACCGGCGCGCCAAACCTGTTCCCGTACAAAGGCATCGGTCCGCTGGAAAAGCCTCTCAAGGTGGCTTACGCCCGCGAAGGCGCGCAAATTTATGATGGCCACCAGCCAGGCCAGGTGCTGACCACGCTCAAGCGCACCAAGATCCGCGGCTTCGACTCCTATTCGATGATCTGCTCCGAGAAGGAACTGGGCATCTCAGAAGATCACGAAGGGGTCATCATCCTGGACGAGGATGCCCCGGTCGGTGTGCCGCTGGTGGCGTATATGGGCGACGCCGTGCTGGAAATCTCCATCCTGCCGAACACTTCCCGCGCCGCCAGCATCCTGGGCGTGGCGCGCGAGGTGGCGGCATTGACCGATGTGCAGCTAAAGCAGTCGTCAGTCATCAATGATCAGTCATCGGTGAGTGACGCTGGGTTTGCACAGATCGAAATAACCAACCCTGAACTGAATCCGCGATTCGTGCTGGGTTTGATCGAAAATGTGGAGATTCGCCCCAGCCCATATTGGGTGCAACGGCGGCTGAAGCTAGCCGGGATGCGCCCGATCAGCAACATCGTGGACGCGACCAACTACGCCATGCTGGAGATCGGCGAACCGCTGCACGCGTTTGATTATGATGTGCTGGTAGGGCGGATTGGCGATCCGCCCCACAAAGTGCCAAAGATCATTACGCGTATCGCCAGGCCAGGCGAAAAACTGACCACCCTGGACGGCGTGGAACGCACCCTGGACGAGAAGACCGTGCTGGTGTGCGATACCGCCGGGGCGCTGTCCATCGCCGGGGTGATGGGTGGTGCTGAGTCCGAAGTCAGCGAAAAGACCTGCAACATCCTGCTCGAGGGCGCGGCCTGGAATTTCACCAACATCCGCCGGACGGCGAAGGCCCAAAACCTGCCTTCCGAGGCCAGCTTCCGCTTCTCGCGCGGAGTGCATCCGTCCATGGCCGAGCGCGGTGTGCGACGCGGTCTGGAACTGATGAGCCAGTGGTCTGATGGCGTCGTCGCGAAGGGGCTGGTGGATAACTATCCCCTGCCTCCCACCACACCGGCCGTCGAGATCACGTCCGCTGACGTCAAGCGCTGGCTGGGCATCGAGCTTTCCATCGAAGAAATCAAGAAGATTCTGGAATCCCTCGAATTCCACTGTGACCTCACGCCTCACGCTCCACGCTCCACGCTCCACGTTGCTGGCCCCGATCACCGCCTTGACATCGGCGAGGGCATCGTCGGTAAGGCCGACCTGCTGGAGGAGATCGCCCGCGTCTACGGCTTTGACCGCATCCTCGAGACGCGGCTGGCCAACGGACTTCCACCGCAGCACAGCAACCCAAGCCTGGAGCGCGAGGAACGCATCCGCGACCTGCTGGTCAAGATGGGCCTGCAGGAGGTGGTCAGCTACCACATGACCTCGATCGAGCGTGAGGCGCGCCTGTTCCCTTCGGAGGGGGCTAAGCCCCATCCAGAGCGATATGTTCAACTGGTAAATCCCATCGCCAGCGACCGATACGTGATGCGGCAAAACCTACTCTCTTCCGTGATGGAAGTCGTCGAGCGCAACGCCCGCATCCGGGCGCGCATGGCGCTTTTCGAGATCGGCCCGGTGTTCATCGCCTCGGAAGACGGCGATCTACCAGACGAACCGCAGCGGCTGGCCATCGTGTTGACTGGTCCGCGCAGCCTCCCTGGCTGGCAGCCAGCCGATACGGCGGCGATGGATTTCTACGACCTGAAAGGCATCCTTGCCGCGCTGCTGGAGGCGCTGCACATCGAGGCTGTGCGCTACGAATCGGCTGGGCACCCCAGCTTCCATCCTGGGAAGCAGGCCAAAGTCCAGGCCGGTGAACGGGAGATCGGCGTCTTCGGCGAGCTGCATCCCGTGATCCGCCAGAATTACGATCTGCCTGGCTCGCCCCTCCTGGCCGCCGAACTCGACCTGGACATGCTGCTGCCGCTCATCCCTGAAAGGTACATAAGCCAGCCGGTGCCTGCCTATCCGCCCGTGCTGGAAGACCTGGCCCTGGTGGTGGACGAAACCTTACCGGCAGAACGCGTCGCGGAGGTCATCCACCAGGCTGGGGGCAAGATCGTGACGGGCGTGCGCCTGTTCGACGTTTATCGCGGCGAGAAGATCGGCGCGGGCAAGAAGAGCCTGGCTTACAGTCTCACCTACCAGGCGCCCAATAAAACGTTGACGGATAGGGACGTGGCTGGCATCCGCACGCGCATCCTCCGGCGGTTGGAGCAGGAACTGGGCGCAGCCTTGCGAAGTTAGCAAACTTGCTTAATGGAATTGCTTGCATTCCGAGCATATCCCATGTATACTGGCAGAAATAAAACACGAGAGGAGAACAACTATGGAAATGCCAATCGAAAAGAAAGAAAGCAAAACCGGTGCGATCATTGGGACGGTTGCCGCAGTACTTCTGTGCGGTTGCCCAGGGTTGAGTATGTGCCTTTTCGGCGTGTATGCGGCCACTGGACAGATGCCCGATTTTATCTCAGGATATGGTCAGATGCCCGGCTGGTCCGGCTTCGCCTCGATATGCGTATCGTTGATTCTCGTCGCCATCCCGATCGTGGTTGGCGTGCTGACCCTGCGCAAGAAGAAGCCGGCCGAGCTTGCCCCTGTTCTACCGAACGAGCCACTCCCGCCGGTCTCGTAACGCCTAATTAAAAAAACTTGTGGCGCACGGAAATCCGTGCGCCACGTTCGTATTTCCCGCGAGGACGCCTCGAGGCGCGTACTCGCTTTTTTTTATTCTTCCTCCCCCGGCCCGATGCCCAGTGGCTTCCACTTGGACTCGTCCTTCAGGCGATGCTGCATCCCGTGGCGGTCGTGAATCTGGTCGAAGCCTTCAGGCTTGATGAACATATGCTCGCCATCCAGCAGGCCGGTGAGGCCAGTCTGCCCTGGCTCGAGACGCTTATGTTGGCAGTATGTGCATGTCTTCGGATCGTGCGCTTTGTACTCGATTGGCTCCTCGTAAGTCGTGACGTAGCCCTCGAAGTTGCGCAGCACGATCTTATGATCCGACATACTGAGCAGGTAATTGGGCATGACCGGGATCTTGCCGCCGCCACCAGGCGCATCAACCATGTAAACCGGTACGGCGTAACCCGAGGTGTGGCCGCGCAGTCCTTCCAGGATCTCGATACCCTTGGCCACCGGCGTGCGGAAATGACCTGCGCCCTCCACTAGGTCGCATTGGTAGAGATAATACGGGCGCACGCGGATGCGCACCAGGTCCTGGACCAGTTTGCGCTGGACGTGGACGCAATCGTTGACCCCCGCCAGCAACACAGACTGGTTGCCGAGCGGGATGCCGGCGCGGGTCAGCTTGTCGCAGGCTTCGACCAGCTCCAGGCTGATCTCGTTGGGGTGGTTGACGTGGATGTTCAGCCACAGCGGATGATACTTTTGGAGCATATCGGTCAATTCCTGCGTGACACGCATGGGCAGGAAGACCGGCACGCGCGATCCGATGCGGACGATTTCGACATGCGGAATATCGCGCAGCCGCGACAGGATCTCATCCAGGATCTTGGGCGCGAGCACGAGCGGATCGCCGCCCGAGAGCAGCACGTCCCGGACCTGGGGCGTGCGCCGGATATACTCGATCTGCATCTCGAACTCGGCGCGCGAGAAGGTGGCGCCTGGGTCGCCGACGATGCGCGAGCGCGTGCAGTAGCGGCAGTAGGAGGCGCACTGGGTCGTGATCAGCATCAGTACCCGGTCCGGGTAACGGTGGACAAGCCCCGGCACCGGCGAGTGGCGGTCCTCGGCCAGCGAGTCTTCCATCATGGCGGTGAAGGCCTGCATCTCTTCGAGGCGCGGGACGATCTGCTTGCGGATCGGGTCGTCAGGATCGCGTGGGTTGATCAGGGAGATGAAATAGGGCGTGATATCCACGCGGAAAAGGCCGCTGGTATTCAGCGCCTTGCGCTCGGACTCGGTCAGCGGGATGATTTTTTCGATTTCTTCGGCAGTGTTCAGGCGGTGGCTAAGCTGCCAGCGCCAATCGTTCCATTTTTCAGCGAGAACATCAGCATAGACAGGGGCGCGTCGGGAAGTAAAAGGGGTGGGCATGGTTTTCTCCGGTAAGAACTAGAAACGGCTAAAGTCAGTGTACGCGTCGAAGGGCCGGAGCAGGCGGGTCGTGATCGGGGCGGAAAAATCCTGCACAGTATGATAACATACCCGCGAAGTAGCAGCGGTGGGAAACCATGAAAGTATTGTAAAAGGAAATGAGGGTGGGGTCAATGATAACTGTACAAGCCAAATTGAAATCTCGGAGAATAACTCCGAGTTTTTCAGTGCCCCCAAGGGGATACCATAATACGGATAATACAAAGATGAGAGGTGCCAGTATCGTTTATCTATCGTTTATCTCATAAAATCTGTTCC
>JALHUM010000016.1 GCA_022865905.1 Anaerolineales bacterium
ACCCAACTGCATTATCCGGTCGTTTACATCTTGCTGACCATCGCGGCCTTCTTCACCGCCTTTTACATGGGACGCCATATCTGGATGGTCTTCTTCGGTAAGGCGCGGCACGAGGCTGCCGGTCATGCCGAGGAGAGCAAGGCGATCATCACTGCGCCGCTTATGGTGCTGGCGGCACTGTCCATCCTGGGTGGCGCACTCAACCTGCCTTATCTGCATAACTTCACCCACTGGCTGGGATACACGTTGGGCAGCGAGGGGGCGGAGGCGGTGGCCGAGGGCACGGCACACGCGGCCGAGGTCACGCCCTGGTACATCCTCGGCGGGCTGAACCTGGCCGTGGCGGGGCTGTCCACACTCCTGGCGCTGGTCGCCATCTATCTCTCCTGGCTGTTGTACGGCCGCACGCCGCTCGCCGCCGGTCAGAAAGACCCGCTGAAAAAGATGCTTGGTCCGATCTTCACCGGCATGGAGCGCAAGTGGTTCGTGGATGAGATCTACTGGGCCGCCTTCGTGGACCGCTATGTGGACCTGGCACGTTTCCTGGCGGATGTCATTGACGGCCGTTTCTGGCACGACTGGTTCCACGACAAAGTGCTTGCCGGAACGTACAATTGGTTAAGCCGCATCGCCTTTGACAAGGTGATTGACACGCGCGGCATTGACGCCTTCTTCAACGGTCTGGGCGAGCTGACCAAGCGTGCCTCTACCAGTCTGCGCCGCTTGCAGAACGGCTTCGTACGCAGCTATGCGCTGGCGGTGCTGTTCGGTGTGGTTGTGATATTAGGATATTTGCTCATTCGTTAGCACGTTGGCACGCTATACGTGGGAACGTTGAACGTGCTAACGTGCAACTTGTAAACGTGCAAACGTGTATACGGAGAACGTACTATGGACTTCTTGACCAATCCCTTGAATCTCGTCACCCTCTTCCCTCTCGTCGGCGTGTTGGTATTGCTCTTCCTGCCCTCAGAGAAGAAGAATCTCCTGCGCTGGACGGCGCTGTTCGCCTCTCTCGCCACCTTTGGCCTGTCCATCTGGATGCTGACGCTGTTCCGCCAGGCGGAGGTCGCCGACGCCGGCGCGTTGCACCTGACCATCAGCCTGCCCTGGATCCAGGTCGCGGGCTGGAACATCACCTATGCCATGGGCGTGGACGGCCTGTCCATCCTGCTCGTACTGTTGACGACCTTCCTGACGCCCATCTCCATCCTCTCCACCTGGACGGCGGTGGAGGAGCGAGTCAAGGATTTCATGATCTTCTTCCTGCTGCTGGAAGTGGGTATGTTGGGAGTCTTCATGGCGCAGGATTTGTTCCTGTTCTACATCTTTTGGGAATTCACCCTCGTACCGATGTATTTCCTCATTGGTATCTGGGGCGGGCCGCGCCGCATCTACGCTGCCATCAAGTTCTTCCTGTACACCATGGCCGGTTCCATCCTGATGCTACTGGCCATCCTGTGGCTGGGCATTTATCAAAGCACCTTCTCGGTACCGGAACTGATCGCCAAGGGCGGTATCCCGGCGAATATCCAACTCTGGCTGTTCCTGGCCTTCGCCGCCGCGTTTGCCATCAAAGTCCCGATGTGGCCACTGCACTCCTGGCTGCCCGACGCCCCACGTCGAAGCCCCGACGGCTGGCTCGGTCATCCTGGCGGGCGTTCTGCTAAAGATGGGCACCTACGGCTTCCTGCGCTTCAACCTGCCGCTGTTCCCGCAGGCGGCGGTCACGGCTGCCCCGTGGATGGCGCTGCTGGCCGTCATCGGCATCCTCTACGGCGCGGCGGTCTCCTACGCCCAGAAGGATGTCAAGAAGCTGGTCGCCTACTCCTCGGTCAGCCACCTGGGCTTCGTGATGTTGGGTCTCTTCGCCCTCAACCCGCAGGGTATCGAAGGCGGCATCCTGCAGATGATCAACCACGGCCTGAGCACGGGCGCGCTGTTCCTCCTGGTCGGCATGATCTACGAACGCCGCCACACGCGCGACATGGATGCCTTCGGCGGCTTGTGGAAGGTGATGCCCGTCTACGGCGCGTTGACCCTGATTGTGGCCCTCTCCTCGATGGGTCTGCCCGGCCTCAACGGGTTCGTTGGCGAGTTCACCATTTTGTTAGGCGCATTCGGGTCGCAGGCCATTGGCACTCCCTGGTTCGCAGGCCTGGCCGCGGCGGGCGTCATCCTGGCTGCTATCTACATCCTCTTCATGTTCCAGAAGCTGTTCCTCGGCCCGCTGGACAAGGATGAGAACAAGAAGCTGAAGGACCTGAACTGGCGTGAGATCGTTACTCTGGTGCCGATCCTGGTCTTCATCTTCTGGATCGGCCTGTACCCGAAGCCGTTCTTTGACCTGATAGCCCCGGCAGTGGAAAAACTGCTGATAGTGTTGCACTGATATGACGCAAACCGATCTCTACACAATTCTCCCGAATATCATCCTCGTGGTCTGGGCCTGTGCTCTGTTGCTGGTGGACCTGTTTATATCCAAGACACGCAAGGGTTGGACGGCGCTGCTGGCCGCGGTCGGCCTGGCGCTGACGCTGGGCATCAATCTCTCGCAGACCGGCCAATCCCTGACCGCCTTCAACGGCATGATCGTGCTGGATGGCTTTTCCAGCTTTATGAGCGTCCTATTCCTGGCAAGCGGACTGTTGGGCATTGCCCTGGCGTATGACTACCTCAAGCGCATGGGCATCGAGCGGGGCGAGTATTACGTGCTGATGCTCTTCAGCCTCTCCGGCATGATCCTGATGGCTCAGGCGGCCGACTTGATCGTTATCTTCCTGGCGCTGGAATTGCTCTCCATCCCGCTATACGTGCTGGCGGCCTTTGCCCGTCCGCGCGCCGACTCGGAGGAGGCAGGCCTCAAGTACTTCCTACTGGGCGCATTTGCTACCGGCTTCGTGGTCTACGGCATTGCCTTGGTCTTTGGCGCGACCGGCAGCACATCGCTGGGTACAATCAGCAGCATGGCCGCGTTGCAAGCCTCGGGCAGCATCGTATCCAACCTGCCGCTGCTGCTGATCGGCGCGGGGCTGATCCTGGTCGGATTCGGGTTCAAGGTCGCAGCCGTCCCGTTCCACATGTGGACGCCGGACGTGTACCAGGGCGCGCCCTCCTCGGTCACCGGCTTCATGGCTGTCGGGGCCAAGGCAGCGGGTTTTGCTGCCCTGCTGAGGGTCTTTGTCACGGCGTTCCCATCTCTCGACGTGAAGCTGGTTCCGGTGCTGTGGGCGCTGGCTGCGCTGACCATGCTTGGCGGCAACCTGATCGCCATTGCCCAGACCAACATCAAACGGATGCTGGCCTACTCGTCCATTGCCCACGCCGGGTATATCCTGATGGCGCTCGTAGCCTATGGCAATCCGGTCGTCTCTGCTGACGCGATCTCTTCGGCGCTGTTCTACCTGATAACCTATGCCATCACCTCCTTCGGGGCCTGGTCGGTTGTCATTGCGCTGGAAAAATCTGACGCCAAGGGACTGGAGATCAGCGATTACGCCGGTCTCGGACGGCGCAAACCAGCCCTGGCGGCGGCCATGACCATCTTCATGCTCTCGCTGACCGGCATACCGCCCACCCTGGGGCTGGTGGGTAAATTCTACCTGTTCCGCACGGTGATCGAAGGAGGATACATCGGCTTGGCGATCATCGGTGTGCTGACCTCGCTCATCTCCGCCTACTACTACTTGCGCGTGGTGGTCGTCATGTACATGCACGCGGGCGAACCTGAGACGACGCGTGAACCCTGGCTGGACCTCACCTGGGCGACCGCCGCCCTGGCAACCGTGGTCTTGAGTTTCGTCCCGATGGCACTCTTCGCCTGGGCCAGCGGGGCGGTGATGAAGTTGTTCTAGCGAGGGTTAGGATTCGAGGGTAAGAATAGCAGCCTCCTGCCGAGTGATTTGGCAGGAGGCTTTTCGTATTGTGCAATAGCTTTATCACCACATTTGTTCAAAATCCAAAATAACTGACTTGACTGATTCCTGTGGCAAAAGTATCATAAGCCTTCGCTTGACAATGTTGGGTTCCGACAAATTGCTAAGAGGCGATTTGCGGACGGCTATAGTTGACGCCTGGCAATCAGAAAACCTATCTGAATGTGCCATCGGCCGGTATAATGGTATAAATACATCTATGACTTTCGCTTGGTATGCTCAGAACACAAAACCCCGCGAAGAAGAAATTTTTATGGGAGCAATGTCTAGCACATGGGTATGAGACCTTCTATCCACACCTCCGCGTGCAGCCGGTCAACACGCGTGCCAGGAAAAGTAGGTCATACTTACCGGTTATCTTTTTGTGCACGTAGACTTCGAGCGAGTCATCTTATCTACGCTGCGGTGGATGCCGGGCGCGGCCAGGGTGGTTACATTTGGCGGTGCACTTGCTACCGTACCAGAAGGGTTAATCCATGCCATCCAGCGCCGGGTGGAGGAGGTCAACGTGGCGGGTGGCAAACTGTTCGATTTAATCAAGTGACGAGCTATATTTACCGGATGGGTCTTTTACCGGCTACGAGGCGATCTTCGATGCACATCTGCCCGGCAGCGAGCGGGTGAGGGTGCTGGTGAAGCTGCTCCAGAAACGGCAAATGCCAGTGGATTTACCGGCCGGATAAATCCGGAGTAAAAATCACCGCTAGGCACTAGTTCGTCAAGATTGGTGTCTGGAGGTCGTGTCAAATGTGTTTTTGAGCTGACGTTCGATAACGGAATTTCGGAATGGCGGAGTGTGCCAAATGAAAAAGGCTCTTATCACCGGTATCACCGGTCAAGATGGGTCGTATCTGGCCGAATTGCTACTTTCGAAGGATTACGAAGTACACGGCGTGATCCGGCGCGCCAGCACGTTCAACACGGCGCGGATCGAGCATATATATAAAGACCCACATAACGGGGCGCGCCTTTTTTTGCATTATGGGGATGTCACCGACACGGGCAGCCTGGTGGACTTGATCTATAACCTGCGTCCGGAGGAGGTTTATCACCTGGCGGCGCAGTCTCACGTGCGCGTCAGCTTCGACTTGCCTGAGTACACTGGCGAGGTGACTGCCCTGGGCACGACGCGCATCCTGGAAGCGATCCGCAAGAGTGGCATCCGGGCGCGTTTTTACCAGGCTTCATCGTCCGAGATGTTTGGCAGCGCCAGGCCGCCGCAGAACGAGAACACGCCCTTCGAGCCGCAAAGTCCCTATGCTGCCGCCAAGGTGTACGCTTACTGGATGACACGCGATTACCGCCAGGGTTATAAGATGTTTGCGACCAATGGCATCTTGTTCAACCACGAATCACCCCGCCGGGGTGAGACATTTGTGACGCGCAAGATCACGCGGGCAGTGGCAGCCATAGTCGCCGGGAGGCAGAAGGAGTTGTACCTGGGCAACCTGGAGGCGCGGCGGGACTGGGGTTATGCCCCGGACTACGTCGCGGCCATGTGGAAGATGCTACAGGCTGACGGGTCGGACGATTTCGTAGTCGGCACGGGTGAGGCGCACTCGGTGCAGGAATTCCTGGATGAGGCCTTTGGTTACGTCAACCTGGACTGGCACGATTACGTCAAGATTGACCCGCGTTACTTCCGCCCCAACGAGGTGGACTATTTGCTAGGCGACCCCGGCAAGGCGCGGCGGTTGATCGGCTGGGAGCCACGCGTGCTGTTCAAGGATTTGGTACGCATCATGGTGGATGCCGACATGGAGTTCATCGGGTTGCAATCAGCGGGCGAGGGGCGCAAGATCGTGGAGAAGCACCACGGTAAGTGGCACCGCTGGGAGGGGCAAGTGGTGAGCATGGGGTGATGAAAGGCGGGTAGCGTGATGAGTACACATCCATCTTATTTCCAAAATGTCTCGAAACGGTTGAAAAGCTGTCTCCTGATGATCTAATGTTGTTGGTGGAGATTATCCACCACCGTTTAATCGATAAAAAACGGAAGGAATTGATAACCGAAGTCGCAGAGGCGCGCCAGGCATATTAAAAAAGTTAAACTCCTTGTTCAACAAGGGGGCTTGGTAAATATCGGTGCGCAGGTTGTTTTTGATGGATGTATCCAGATACTTCTCATTCATCTTGTGCACATCGATTTTGTCGCCATACTTTGTAGGTCGTCCGGTTCCGCAAAACTCACCTTCAAAGACTGGATAAAGCGCCGTAGCAGAGCGCAACTTGGAAAGCAGGTGGAGATTATCCTGCCTGACTATCCAAGCGCTTGGAAAATTGCCAAAATGTCCGTCCCTCACGACATATTTCAACGATAAAACCGTACTGATGATCTTTAAAAACGCTCGCAGCGGCATGAGGCCGAGTCAGGTGGTAAAATCAAGACTGATATTATCCTTTTCTGGTGATGAATGAACATTTCTGTTGTGATTCCCGTCTATAACGGGGCAAAAACGATCGAGGTGCTTGTCCAACGCTTGGGCCAGGTGCTGCCAACGGTGGCGGAAGCATTCGAGGTGATCCTTGTCAACGATGGGAGCCCTGACCATAGCTGGGAGATCATCATTGCGCTGTCCAAACAGTACCCTTGGGTGCGAGGCGTCAACCTGATGCGCAATTGTGGGCAGCACAATGCGCTGCTGTGCGGCATCCAGGCTGCCTGTTACGAGATCACTATCACGATGGATGATGATCTCCAGCATCCCCCAGAAGAAATACCGAAGTTGCTGACCAAGATGCAGGGGAACTTCGATGTCGTTTATGGTGTACCGCGTCGCCGCCAGCACACCTGGTGGCGGACGCTTTTTGCTGCCTTGACCAAGCGCGCCGTTGCCTGGGTGATGGGGATTCCTTCCATGCAGGATATCGGCTCTTATCGCGCCTTCCGCACCGAAATTCGCCGAGCCTTCGAGCACTTTCGTGGTTCGGATGTCCTGATTGACGTGCTGCTCTCCTGGGGAACGAACCGTTTTGCATCCGTGACCGTCGAAGAAGATTCCAGGATGGCAGGCAAGTCGAACTACAATTTTGCCAAGCTGGTGCGCGTTTCGCTGCTGGTGCTGACCAGCTACACCACTGTGCCTCTGCGTTTTGCCAGTATCATGGGTTTCCTGTTTACCATCTTTGGCGCGCTGGTTTTCCTGTATGTCATTATCACGTATTTATTGGCCGGTTCCATCCCCGGTTTTCCATTTCTTGCCTCCACGATCACCGTCTTCAGCGGTGTGCAGTTGTTTGCACTGGGTATCATTGGCGAATACCTAGCGCGGGTGTTCAACCGTACTGGCGGACGCCCACCATACACGATTGATACCTTTACTGACAAGGGGCTTTCAGCAGAATGAAATGCGTCATCCTCCAGCCATCGTATATTCCCTGGCGTGGTTACTTCGATCAGATCAATAAAGCAGATGTTTTCGTCTTTTACGACGATGTTCAGTACGACAAGCGCGGCTGGCGGAATCGCAACCAGATCAAGACCCGGTGCGGGAAACAATGGCTGACCATCCCTGTTTTCAGCCGCGGTGCCCAGACCGAGCAGATCCCTATCAATCAGGTTCGCATCGTTTGGGACAAGGCATGGAATCAAGACCATAGGAAAGCGCTCCAACATTCCTACAGCAAGTCCCCGCATTTTCATCGTTACGACCCATTGCTCGAGCAATTCTACACTCGCCGCGATGATTTCCTGGCAGATTTCACAATTGATTTCACCGTTGCCCTGGCTCGTGAATTGGGCATCAGCCATACACGCTTCCTGCGCTCGTCCGAATTGGATGTCGAGGGCCGGGAGACAGACCGGCTGATCGCCATCCTCAAGAAGCTCGGCGCGGATCACTACCTCAGTGGCCCCTCGGCGCAGGAATACATCGAGGAAGATAAGTTCAGCGAAGCCGGCGTCGGATTGGAGTTCATGCTTTATGATTATCCAGAATATCCGCAGCTCTATCCACCCTATGATCCTCACGTATCCATACTCGACCTGCTGTTCATGACCGGCCCCGATGCCCGGAAATATATATAACAATGACCAATTCTCCGAACCTGGATCCAGTCAAGGCCTATTTCGAAGAACGGATAGCCGCTCACGGTATTTCGGCGCGCGGCGCGGATTGGAATTCAGACGCCTCGCAGGAAATCCGCTTCGAACAGTTGCTCGAGATCATTGACTCCTCGCTGCCTTTCTCGATCCTGGATTATGGCTGCGGCTACGGGGCATTGGCGGATTACCTGATTAAAAAAGAATTGCGGGCCGATTACTATGGCTACGATATCGTCGAGAAGGTGATTGCTGCGGCGTGGGAACATCACGCCGGAAAAGCCAACCACACCTTCTACTCGGATAAGAACCGGCTGCCGGTCTGCGATTACGTGGTCGCCAGCGGCATCTTCAATTTCCGAGCCGATCACAGCTTCGAAGCCTGGAGCGATTACGTGCTCAGCGTGCTGCATCATTTCGACAGCCTGAGCCGTAAGGGGTTTGCGAGCAACTTCCTGACGAAGTACTCCGACGCCGATCGTATGCGCGCAGACCTGTATTATGCCGATCCTGGCTTCCTGTTCGATTACTGCAAGCGGAACTTCTCCAAAAACGTAGCCCTGCTGCACGATTACCAGTTGTACGATTTCACCCTTCTCGTCCGCAAGGGATAGCGCCTATGTCCACCCAACCTCCCATTCTCGTGGATTTCAACTGCCCGGTCACGGTGGGCAATGAGATGGACTACATGAAGCAGGCCATCGCCTCCGGCAAAATATCCGGGGATGGATCGTTTACCAAAAAGTGCAGCCAGTTTCTCGAAGAAGCGCTCGGCGTCCCAAAAGTTCTGCTGACCACCTCCTGCACCCATGCGCTGGATATGATGCCGATTCTGCTGGGCATCCGACCAGGCGACGAAGTGATCATTCCCTCATTTACGTTTGCCTCGACGGTCAACGCCTTTGTCCTGCGCGGGGCCAGGCCGGTCTTCCTGGACGTTCGGCCTGATACCCTTAATCTGGACGAATCCCTTCTCGAGCGTAAGATCACGCCCCAGACGAAAGCCATCGCCCCTGTTCATTACGCTGGCATTGGCTGCGAGATGGATGCCATCCTTGACATTGCCCGCCTTTACAACATTGCGGTGGTCGAAGATAACGCGCACGGATTGTTCGGAAAATACAAAGGCAAGTACCTGGGCACCTTCGGAACGCTGGCTGCGCAGAGCTTCCACGAGACCAAGAATTTCTCTTGCGGCGAGGGAGGGGCACTGTTGATCAACGATCCGGCGCTCGTCGAGCGCGCTGAAATTATCCGAGAAAAAGGAACCAACCGCAGCCGTTTCTTCCGCGGCCAGGTGGATAAGTACACCTGGGTAGACATTGGATCATCCTACTTGCCGTCGGATATCCTTGCTGCATTTCTGTACGCCCAGATGGAAAACCGCGAAAAGATACAATCCCATCGTAAGAGGGTTTGGAGCTTCTACCTCAAAAACCTGAAGGATTGGGCATTGGCCCATGATGTGCAACTTCCGCATGTGCCGGAATATTGTGACCAGGCATATCATATGTTCTTCATGCTCCTGCCGACGCTCGAACATCGCCAGGGACTGATCGCGCACCTGCGCCAGCGCGGCATTGATAGTGTCTTCCATTATCTTCCCCTCCATCTCTCAGATATGGGCTTGCGCTTTGGCGGCCAAACCGGAGACTGCCCCGTGACCGAGCGTGTCAGTGACCAACTCCTCCGCCTGCCGTTCCACAACGCCTTGACCGAGGCCGAGCAGCAGAAGGTGGTGGATACCATTTTGGAGTTTGATTTCTAATTCTGCTCATGGCGGGGCTTAGCCCCGCCGCAAGCGAGGTGAACTTGAAGAATATTCTTGTCACCGGCGGGGCAGGGTTCATCGGCTCGAACTTCGTCAGGTATTTGCTTGAGGTGGAACCGAATATTCACATCTTCAACCTGGACGCCCTGACCTATGCTGGCAGCTTGGAGAACCTGAAAGACCTGCCTGATTCGAAGCGGCACACCTTCATCCAAGGGGATATATGTGACCGCACCCTGGTCGAAGATTTGCTGCGCCGTCACCAGATTGATACGGTCATCCATTTCGCGGCCGAATCGCACGTGGATCGCTCCATCCTCGGCCCTGCGCCGTTCATCCAGACCAACGTGGTCGGAACATTCGCGCTGCTCGATGCCGCGAGCCAGGTCTGGTTGAGAGAGGGCAATGCATCCGCCGAAGGGCCGCGTTTCCACCACATTTCCACGGACGAGGTTTATGGGTCGCTTGGACCAGGCGATCCACCTTTCTCCGAGGTAACACCTTACGCACCCAATTCCCCCTACGCGGCCACGAAAGCAGCCAGTGACCAGCTTGTCCGCGCCTATGGACATACCTATGGGCTGCCATTCACCCTAACGAATTGTTCGAACAATTATGGACCGTATCAGTTCCCAGAGAAGCTGATCCCGCTGATGATCCTGAACGCATTACAAGGTAAGCCTTTACCTGTCTACGGTGATGGGATGCAAGTGCGCGACTGGCTTTATGTGGTAGATCACTGTGAGGCGGTCCATTTGGTTCTGCGAAAGGGTCGTCTGGGTGAGACTTACAACATCGGCGGCAATAACCAGCCTGCCAACCTGGAGATCGTACAAGAAATTTGCGCCATCCTCGACGAACTGGTTCCTTATTCGGCACACCGGCCGCACGCAAAGCTGGTTCAGATGGTTGCTGATCGTCCGGGTCATGACCGGCGCTACGGGATGGATATTAATAAGATCCAAACCGAATTGGGCTGGAAGCCGCGCCACGACACGGCGAATGGTTTACGCGACACGGTGAAATGGTACCTAGCGCATCGAGCCTGGATTGAGACGATCCTTTCCCGGCGCGAATACAACCAGTGGGTGGATCAAAATTACGGCGAGCGAGGAGTGAAAGAATGAAAGGTATTATTCTTGCAGCCGGGTACGGGACGCGGCTTTACCCGCTCACGCTGGGGGTAAGCAAGCAGCTCTTACCGGTCTACGACAAACCGATGGTCTACTACCCGCTTTCGATGCTGATGCTGGCAGGTATTCGCGAAATTCTGGTGATAAGCTCGCCGGAAGATTTACCCGCTTTCCATCGCCTCTTGGGCGATGGCAACCAGTGGGGATTGGCATTCTCTTATGCCCAACAAACTCAGCCGCGCGGTTTGGCAGACGCATTCATAATTGGTCGAAACTTCGTTGGCGAGGATCACGTTTCCTTGATATTAGGCGATAACATCTTTTTCGGCACCGGTCTGTGGGATCAACTCAAGCAGGCGGCGCAGCTTAGAGAAGGCGCACTCGTTTTTGCATACCCCGTTCGTGATCCCGAACGTTACGGCATCATTGAATTTGACAAAGACGAGCGGGTGATCAGTATCGAGGAGAAGCCAAGAAAGCCACGCTCGAGCTTTGCTGTCCCCGGCCTGTACTTTTATGATAATCAAGTGCTCGAACTCGCTGCGCATCTCAAGCCTTCGAGACGCGGCGAATTGGAGATCACCGACATCAATCGCATTTATCTCCAAAAAGGGCAACTACGTATGCAGCAACTTGGACGTGGCATCGCATGGCTCGACGCTGGTACGCATGAGACACTTCTCCAGGCAGCCAATTTCGTCCAGTCAGTTGAGGAGCGCCAGGGGTTGATGATCGGCTGTCCGGAAGAAATCGCTTACAGAGTAGGTTTTATTAGCCAACAGCAGTTGCAGGATTTAGCGCGAAAACTTCGCCATAACAGTTATGGGGATTATTTGTTGCGTTTGGCAGACGAGGATATCTAACTTGAACGGAGACTCCCTCTGCTCCCTGGTTTACTGAGTTGATTTTGCAAAGGTGCTTATGATCCTGAAAGTTCTAAGGCTTCGGTGTCTAGTTTTATATCCGTGGCTGGCTTATTTGACCGCGTTCTTGGGCGGATTTGCATATTTGGCACAGGCTCTGCTTTATGCACACACGATACTTTCGGAAACGGACGAAGGAGCATATCTATATCAGGGTTATCTCTTAGCGACAGGTGTTTACCACCCTTATCAAGCGAATGGCCCCTGGTTCTACACCACGCCGCTCACTTATATAATCCTGGGACGTATCCAGGCTTGGTTCGGCCCCGGCCTAAGGACGGGGCGTTATTTTGCAATTTTCGTGAGCATGTTAATGTTACTGGGTATCTGGATCGCTGCTCGCCGGTTGGGAGGCAAATGGTGGGCTGCTGCGGCGGTATGGGTTATTGCGTTAAACCCGGCGCAGATTAAAATCTACACCCTGGCCGAATCACAAGTGCTGGTGGCTTGCATGCTGGCATGGGTCATGGCGCTCGTCTTAGGAGAAGAACGGTCGCTATGGCAGGTTGCAGCCAGTTCATTCCTGGCCGGTTTAATATTACTGATCCGGCATAACATGGCTCCTATATTGCCAATTCTACTTGTTTACATCTTTTGGCAACACGGCAAGAAATTCGGTTTATGGGCTTTACTATTTGGTTTGCTCCCAGTAGTAGTGGTACATGGGATTTATTGGCCGGATATCCTGGCAATATGGGCGCCGTGGTTGCCTGCGAAACTGACACCATTCTTAGACTCGTTTCGTCCGCCTCAAGATGGCAGTTCTACCTTGAAGCCGCTGTCGAATGTTTTACGGTTACTAGCCTTTGCTCAAGGATTTCGTTTTAACTTTTTGGTAATGGTGGGCAGTTTGGCTTTTTTGATGTTGTGGCAACGGCCAAGCCGATGGAAGAATATTGCCAATGTACGAGCCAGCCTGTTCTTAGCTTCACTTTTTCTTACGCTGCTTGCCTTTCATGGTTGGGTAACCTTGTTCAATAATTTCTGCGTGTTCTGTTTCGCTCCGTATGCCATGAATTTCAGTATTACTGTCCCACTTCTGGTTATCAGTTCGCGTGAGATATGGGTAAAACAGATCTCCAAGCTGCATCAATTGATCCTCCTGTTGGTTATATTGTTGTTGTCCGCTGGTATAGGATATACCTCCTCTGCAAGATATGATTCTGAAGATCTGGGTGCGTGGTTGCTAAACATCCGAGTTCCCCGGTTTAAAGATTTTTTCACAACCTGGCGCTTCTTGCCCGGCGATGTTGAACTGTGGAGAGTGATAGCAAATAAATTCGGCCTGGAATATGTCACCTCTCACTGGCTTATTCCCACTATTTCCGGATTTATCGTGGGACTAGTTGTATTGGCAATCAGTATGGCTGTCTGGCGTACCTATGCCCGTAAAAGGGGATTTGCCGTAATGCCATTTTCTATGCTCATTTTCCTGTTTGCTGGTACGATCTTGTCTCCTACTCCAGTACTGGGAGGGGGTTATACCAGATATGATTGTCGGGGAGATATTATCCGTGCTTATGAGCAAACAGGGCATTATTTGGCTGAAATAATCCCTCCAGGCAGCAAAGTTTATTGGGATGGAGGCACCTCCATATTACCCTTATTGTATACGCCAGATATCAGGATACTGCCTGGTCAAATCTATGGTTTTTGGGGCTTTAGTCCGGACAAAGATGTAGACAGAGTGTTGAAGTATGGCCTTTGGAATGAGGCTATCGGCAATCAATGGAGGAATGAAGCCGACTTTATTCTCGTGGAAGCTAATCGCTACGATGCAAAGTGGGACGAGTTTTTCCTCTTTGGTCGCCAATTTGAGGAACTCAAACCTTCTCCACAACCCATCCCTTGCATTGATGGGACTTATTTGCGTGTTTTCCAAAGAAAACCTTGATATTCCGATGAACGAAATCGTTTCTACCTACCACATTGTCTTCCTCCGTCACGGTGAATCGGTCGGCAACGCCGAAGACCGCTTCCAGGGCCAGGCCGACTTTCCGCTGACAGAGAAGGGCCGCGCCCAGGCAAAAGTCCGGGCGGAGCGCTGGCTGGCGGAGGGTGTAATCTTTGATAGATGTATTTCTAGCCCCCTGCTGCGCTCCCGCCAGACAGCGGAAATCGTCACGCAGGCATTGAATGTGCCGCTTGAATTCGATCCGGACTGGATGGAGATCAACAACGGCCTGCTTGCGGGCTTGAGCGACGAAGAAGCGGCGAAAATTGCACCGCGCCCCGAATTTATGACGCCTTACACGCGCTTTGGCAAGACTGGCGAGAGCCGTTGGGAATTGTATCTGCGCGCAGGAAAGGCGATACAAGGAATACTTGACCGGCAACCCGGGCGTTACCTTGTAGTGGCTCATGGCGGCGTACTCAATATGGCTGTGTACGTTATTCTGAATATTTCCCCGCAAGCCGATTTCAGCGGACCGTGTTCATGTTTCACAACACGACTTTTGCCGTCTTCAGTTATGAGCCTGAGCATCACAATTGGCGGATGCTTCAGTTCTGTAATGTGTGACGAAATGATGAGAGCATGAAATTACTGGTATTTGGCGCCGGGGCAATCGGCACATATATCGGCGGCACCCTGGCGCTGGCGGGGCACAGCGTTTCATTTACCGAGCAGCCCAAAGTAACCAAGGAATTGCAGCAACGAGGACTGCGGCTTGAATTATTCGGAAATCAGTCATCAGTAACCAGTGATCAATATTCAGTGCAATTCACTGCATCCTTGCGTGATACGCTCGAGGGCGGCCCATTCGATGTTGCCATCTTCGCCCTCAAATCCTTCGATACCAGCGCTGCGTTGGAGGGGATGAAGCCCTATATTGAACAGATGCCACCGGTTCTTTGCCTCCAAAACGGCGTGGACAACGAGTCTGCTATCAAGGCCGTCCTGGGCGAAGACAAAGTGATCGCTGGCACGGTCACATCGTCCATTGGCCGTCGCGCCGCCGGGGATATTGTGCTGGAGCGATGGCGCGGGGTTGGGGTGGCAGCGGTCCATCCATTATCAGAGAAGCTGGCTGCTGCGCTGGATGAGGCTGGCCTGAACGCTCGTCTCTATCCACGCGCTGCCGACATGAAATGGTCGAAGATGCTGACCAATCTTATCGCCAACGCCACGGTCGCCATCCTGGATATGACCCCGACGGAGATTTTTACCCACCCGCGCCTGTTCTCTCTCGAAATGGCGATGTTGCGCGAGGCGCTGGCGGTGATGAAAGCGCAGGGGATCAAGGTTGTGGACTTACCTGGCACCCCCGTCCGCGCGCTGGCGTTGGCAGCGAAACTGCCCGCCTTCATTTCGCGTCCGCTGCTGAACAAGGCTGTGGGAGGCGGGCGCGGCGGGAAGATGCCATCCTTTCACATTGACCTGCATTCCGGGCGTGGTCAATCCGAAGTGGACTGGCTCAACGGCGCCGTGGCGCGCTATGGCGAGAAATGCGGCCTCCAGACGCCGGCAAATAAAGAATTGAATAAAACCCTCCTCGCCCTGACGCGCGGCGAAATCCCCCTGGCCGAGTTCAGCCGCCAGCCGGAGAAACTTCTGGCGTTGGTGAGATAAAACCCCTTCTCATCCCCAATCTGTAATTTATTGAGGGGGCGAACGGTGATAAAATACGCTTCCCTCTCGAAGGAATCAGATGAGCAAGCAATCTTCTATCCGACCCGTTCAACCCCGCGACACAGTGGAAGTACATCTCCCAGATGGCCGCGTCCTTTCCGGACCACGCGGAGCGAGCGCGGGCGAGTTTTTGCAAGCAGTTGCCGGGTCCCTACCCGCGCCGATCGTTGGGGGAATCATCAATGATGAACTGCGCGAATTGACTTATCCGATCCAGATGGACGCCAAACTGGCCGCGGTCACCATGGCCGACGCGGATGGGGCGCGCATTTACCGTCGTTCGCTCACTTTCCTGCTCGAGGTCTCGTTCGCCGACCTTTTCCCGGATGCCAAACTGTTAATTGATCACTCGGTCGCCTCGGGTGGCTATTATTGCCACATCAGTGGGCATCCACCGCTGACTACTGATGAATTGGCAAAACTCGAAGCGCAAATGCGCAATCTCATCGAGCAGGATCTGCCCTTCACGCGCCAGAAGCTCCCCCTGGCCGAGACCATCGAGTACTTCAAAAAGCGGGATTATCCAGATAAGGTGCGTTTGCTGGCCCACCGGCGCAAGGATTACGTCACTCTGTATTGTCTTGGCAATCATCTCGATTACCATCATGGTTACATGGTGCCGTCCACGGGCTACTTGCGCTGGTTCAACCTCTTGCAGACAAATGGCGGTTTCACCTTGCGCTATCCTCAGCGCAGCGCGCCGACCCAACTCCTACCCATGCCTGAGTACCCAAAACTGCTGGCCGCATTTCGGCAGTACGGGCAATGGCTGGAACGCCTGGGCATTGATAGCGTCGGCGCACTGAACGATGCCATCCAGGCCGGTCGAATCCGTGAGATCATCCTGGTCTCTGAGGCCCTGCACGAGCAAAACATCGCCTCCATCGCAAGCCAGATCTCCGGTCGCCACGAGCAGGCTCGCCTCATCCTCATCTCCGGTCCATCGTCTTCAGGTAAGACCACCTTCTCACGGCGGCTGGCCATCCAGCTTCTCGCCCTGGGTATTTCGCCTTTCGCCCTGGAATTGGACAATTATTTCGTTGACCGCGATAAGAATCCCCGCGACGAGAACGGCCAGTACGATTTCGAGGCCCTCGAGGCCCTCGACCTGGCGCTGCTGGGCGACCACTTGCAGCGGCTCGTGGCTGGCGAGTCAGTCCAGTTGCCGCGCTATGACTTCAAAGCCGGGAAACAGGAATCCGGTGACGTGATCCAACTGCGCCCTGACCAGTTGATCATCATGGAAGGGATTCATGGCCTAGACCCCCGCCTGCTTCCCGGACCTCTGGCTGGCCGCGCCTTTCGGATCTACGTCTCCTGCCTGACGCAACTCAACCTCGACCGCCACAACCGCGTCTCGACCACCGACACGCGCCTGATCCATCGCATCGTCCGAGACGCGAGCGAGCGCGGCTACACAGCCCAGCAGACCATCAGCCGATGGGACTCGGTGACGCGCGGCGAGGGACGCAATATCTTCCCCTATCAAGAAAATGCGGACGTGATGTTCAACTCGGCGCTGGTTTACGAGCTTTCAGCGTTAGACCCACTGGCTGAACCGCTGCTGCGACAGGTACCGCACGGCACGCCGGAATTCATCGAGGCCAAACGCCTGTTGGCATTCCTGGAATGGTTCTTGCCGGTGGAAACAGATTTGATCCCCGATAACTCTATTTTGCGTGAATTCGTCGGCGGTTCGAGCTTGAAAGATTTCAAGGTCTGGCAGGCATAGTTCAGCGAGCAGTGACCAGTAAGCAGTAATCTGTGACGCTTGGAGGGGGCTGCGTCCCCCGACATTGGAGCATCGTTGAATTTTCTCGAAATCCTCTTGATCGCTCTCAGCATGGCGATGGATGCCTTCGCTGTCTGCCTGGGGGCAGGGACGCTGCGCCAAACACCCGGCGAGCGCTCAACCTTCCGGCTGTCCTTTCACTTCGGGCTGTTCCAGTTCCTGATGCCGGTCGTCGGCTGGCTGGCTGGCACCACGATAGAACGTTACATCGCCGATTACGATCACTGGATCGCTTTCGGCTTGCTGGCCTTTGTCGGCATTCGCATGCTTCGCTCCGGTTTCGACCCGAATGATGAACAACAACAGAACGACATCTCACGCGGCTGGACATTGGTTATGCTCTCGGTTGCTGTCAGCATCGACGCGCTGGCAATCGGCCTGAGCCTGGGGTTGATTGGTGCCACCATCTGGTACCCGGCAGCGGTAATTGGCGTGGTGACCGGCCTGGTCTCCTGGCTGGGGCTGCAGCTGGGGAATAAGTTGAGCGTGAAATTCGGAGAGAGGATGGAGATTGCGGGAGGAATTGTGTTGATATTGATCGGTATAAGAATCTTGATCGCACATATTATGGGATGAAACAACCTCCCTCAGGCTTCAAGCCGGACGGGAGGTTTATTTATTGTGGCGTAAGATCCGCCCTACAAGAGTAATCCGATCATTGCCCCTGCTGTCGCGCAGGCTAAATTGACCATGTCATTATTCAGCCACTTCCAGCCGCGGAGTTGCGTGGTTTCCGCTCCGCAAGTGTGGATGGGGTGGCGCTCGGTATCCTTGTCACAACGCGGGCAGCGGTAGATGGCCTGGACGGTCGCACCGAGCAGGGAGTCGAAGAGAGCGCCGGTAATTCCAGCGAGGGTGATGAGTAAAAAGTAATAAGTAATAAGGGACGAGTGGTTGTATGGATTGAGGACAGCGGCAAGGATGGCGACGAGCGCCGCGCCGGCCAGGGAGGAGAGCATTCCGTAAAATGAGATCGCGCCCGAGGTGCCCCTGTCCACTGACTTGCCGTTGGTGATCAGGCGCGGCGGAACCGGGTTCAGCACGCCCAGCTCAGTGGCCCAGGTATCGGCGTTGACCGCGGCCATCGAAGCCGAGAAGGCCAGCCAGGGCCAGGCGGCTGCGGGGAAAAAGAAGTGCAGCCCTGCAAATAAAGATGCAACTGCGCCGTTGGCGAGCACCTGGGCGGCGTCACGCGGGCCGCCCTTTTCGAATTTCTCGTTTAAAGCAGCTTTGCGCTTACCGAACAGGCGTGTGAGCGCGCTGGAGGAAACGAAGAAGGTCAGCAGGATGATCGCCCATTGCCAGCCGCCTAAGCCGAAGATCAGCGTGCCGACCAGGATGGCGGCATAAGCCCCGCTGCGACTCAGGCTGCGGGCGCGGTAAGCTAGAAAGGCGATAATGAGGGCAAATAGGAGGCCGAGGAGAAGTTGAGGCATGAGTAAATTCTGTTGGGTTGGATATGATAATTGAAGTGTAAAACGTGAGACGTGGTTAGATGGGAGTCGTGACGATGAACATCACGGCGAGCAAGAAGAGTAAGGCGGTCAGGGCGCTTGAAGCCCAGAGGATAAAAGCCAGTGTACGCTGCCCCTCTCGGCGGTAGAAGATCAACCCGGCGATCCAGCCGATGGCAGAGAGGAAGACACTGAGGATGGGCAGCAGGATCAAGCGCGAACCGGCAACCGCCTCCAGCGGCCCGCCGTAGGGTTGAAAGCCTAACGATACGCCCGGCAGGGTCGGGATGAGCAGGCTGACCCAGATCAATAGGCCGACGTTCAGGAATAAGCCTGCCAGCCAGAGATAGCGCGCCAGGGCGCTCTCCCAGGCGTGGGCGATGACGAAGGTGGGGTAGAGCGACTGCGCCACCGCTGGCGCCAGGCTGCCCATTTCGATGGCGCGTTGGAAATCCTGGACGAAAGCCGCCGGGTCGTTGGGCGAGATGGCAAAGACGCGCCTGGCAGTGGCGACCAACAGTATCTTCTTGCGATTGGCGGCCATGAATTCGACCGGTCCGAGGTCCGCGTGGCGGCGGACGCCAAGCACCGCTCCGGGCAGGCAGAACCAGGGCAAACGCAGGGGCGAGGTCAGGTCGGCGATTGGGCGCACCCATTCCACGTCCGAGACCGGGATTCGTTCGATTCGGAGTCCCCACGTCAGGGAGAGCGTATCCCGGTCGAGGGTGTAGTTGGCGCGCATCAGCGCAGACAGCCGGTAGGCCAGGATGGGCAAGAGAATGAAGGCGGCTCCTGCCAGCAGGCTGAACAGGGTCAGCATCAGGCCGACCGCCGACTCGAAGGCGCGCCAAGCGGCGAACGTCGATAGAGCTGCCAATGACAAAAATAGGATGGCATGGAGGGCTACCCCGGGCTGCCGGGGAGGGGGGTATTCAGCTGGTTTCATCTGCCCCTCAGCACGGCGCGCAACGTCTGGCAGACGTGTTCGACCTGCGCTCTACTCATCACGCCGGAGAAAGGCAGAGCCAGCCCGCGCGAGCCCAGGTCTTCCGTCACCGGGAAATCGCCCGGACGGTAGCCAAAGCGCTTGATCATGTAAGGCTGGAGATGGATGGGAGCAAAATAGGGACGCACCGGCACGCCGCGCGCTTCGAGCGCGTTCGCCAAACCGTTGCGGTCAACGCTTTTGTTGAAGAGAGCGACGTACACGAACCACGACATGTGCGTGGTGAACGGCTCGACGGACGGCGTCTCCACCTCGGGCATCTCCGCCAGTCGCTCCGTGTACCAGGCCGCCACCTGTTCGCGTTTATTCAGCAGTTCATCCAGCCGGGCCATTTGCGCCGTACCCAGCGCAGCGGACATCTCGTCCAGGCGGTAGTTGTAGCCCAGGTAAGTGTGCTGGAGCCAGGTATCGCCTACAGCGCGTCCCTGGTTGCGTAGGGCGCGCATGAAATCGGCGGCCTGGTCATCATCCGTGACGATGACGCCGCCCTCGCCGGTGGTGATCTGCTTATTCGGGTAAAAGGCATAAACGCCGTAATCGCCCAGCGTCCCGACCTTGCGGCCCTTGTACTCTGCTCCCAGCGCCTCGCAGGAGTCTTCGATGACTTTCAAGCCGTATTTCTGGGCGACTTTGCGGATGGGATCCAGGTCGGAGGGCTGGCCGAACACGTCCACCGGCAGGATGGCCTTTAGCGAGCGGTTCGGTTCGGACCCTTTGCGGGGTAACCATTCTTGGGCTTTTTCGCCACCTATTACCAGGTCGCGGGCCGCCTCGGCGACCAGGCCCGGGTCAATGTTTCCAGTGCGTGCGTCCACATCCACGAAGACCGGTACGGCATTCTCGAACAGGATGACATTGGCCGAGGCGACGAACGAGAAGGGCGTGGTGATGACGTAGTCGCCTGGCTCTATTCCAGCAGCCCGTACGCACAGATGCAATCCCGTAGTGCCAGAAGAGACCCCCATAGCGTGCTTCCTGCCGCTGAAATCGCAGAAGGCTTGTTCGAACTCCATGATGCGCGGCCCCATGCTCAATGAGGGCGTATTCAATACCTCCAGCACGGCCTGGCGGTCGGCGTCCGCCAGGTCGGGGGAGGACATGGGGATTGGTGGGTTTCGGATTGCGGACTTGGCCTGAACAGGGGCGAAGGGTTGTGGATTGCGGATTGGCACGGGGACCTTCAGTTACGAAACTTTGGCAGTTGACTGATCACTGATAACTGAAGACTGATCACTGGACTCCGGCCCCAAATCCAGCTCGACCGCGTCTTCCATAGTGACCTGGCCGCGCAGGAAGGCGCCCTCTTCGGTGGCGAAGGAGACCGTGACCACGTCCCCCCAGATGCGGCCGGTGGCGCGGATCTCGACCTTCTGGGCGATGATGTTGCCGCGCACCGCCCCGGCCACGATGACGGTGTTGGCGCGGATTTTTTCGCAGGTGACGCGCCCGGTCTCGCCGACGACCAGGATGCCGCGCATGGCGACCTGTCCCTCGAAGGTGCCCTCGATGCGCACGCCACCGGAGCCGGAGATGCTACCCTGCCAGATGACCCCCGCGCCAAGCACCGAGGTGATGCGCTCGACAGCCTGTACCGTGGTGGGCTGGGTTTGATGTGTATTACGTTTGAACATAGTTTCAGCCTAAAAGAAAGAACGCGGTCTAATCCGCGTCCTATTTTATCATCTTCTTGCGCTCCTCTCTCCTTTCAAGAGAGGGCCCGGGGGTGAGGACTAACTCTCCTCTCCCTATGGGAGAGGAGCCGGGGGTGAGGGATGCTCCGGCACGCCCATAATGCTATAACCCGAATCGACGTACAGAACTTCTCCGGTGATGTGCGCGGCCATGTCTGAGCACAGGAAGACAGCTGCGTTGCCCACATCCTCAGTGGTAACGTTCTCGCGCAGCGGAGCCATCTCGGCAAACTGGCGGTACATGTCTTTGAAGCCGCTCACGCCGGCCGCCGCAAGCGTGCGGATCGGCCCAGCGGAAATGGCGTTGACGCGCACCCCTTGTGGTCCGAAATCGTAAGCCAGGTAACGCGTCGAAGCCTCCAAAGCAGCCTTGGAGACGCCCATCACATTGTAGTGCGGGACGACTTTCTCCGCGCCGTAGTAAGTCATGCACAGCATGGCTCCGCCACGACGCATCCACGGCTGAAAGGCGCACGCCAGGGCGACGAAGGAATATACACTGATGTCCATAGCGGTGCGGAAGCCCTCGCGGCTGGTGATGTAATACGGCCCATTCAGCTCCTCGCGCACGGCAAAGGCGATGGAGTGGATAAGGATGTCAATCTGCTCAAAGGCTGCGCCGGCCTTTGCGGCGACGGCGGTTATATCCTCGTCTTTCGAGACATCGCACGCCTCGACGAAGGTGCATCCGACCGATCCTGCCAGCGGTCGCACGCGGCGCTCCAAGGCTTCTCCCGCGTAGCTGATGCCGATCCTGGCGCCCTGAGCGTGCATGGCCTGGGTGATGCCCCAGGCAATCGAGCGTTCGTTGGCAAGACCAAATACCAAAGCAGTTTTACCTTCGAGAATACCCATAAAACCTCCGTGTCAAGTGTTCCCGTGTCATGTGTCACGCGACACTATGAACCGCCATGGCTTGCTCTTCCATGGCTCCGGTACTGTATATAACCCCATGCGCGGGCCAATCGTCACGGCTTCGTCGGGGATGGACGCCCCCGCTTCGATCCATAGACCCGCAACCGGGTCGCACAAACTGACGCCGTTCAGCGTCCCGTCAATGCCGAGGGCCTGGGTCAACTTGGCCGGGCCGTTGGTGTCACGCCCATTTCGCCGAGTGTGGATGATTGCAGCGCCTTCTTCGGGCCGGATGGCGCGGATGAGTACCGCGGCTGGGAATCCCTCCACTTCGGCGACCGCGTTCAAACACCAGTGCATACCATAAGTGAAGTAGACGTAGGCATGTCCCGGCAGCCCGTACATAACCGCATTGCGCTTCGTTTTCCCAGAATGAGCATGGCAGCCCAAATCCTCCTTGCCGATGTAAGCCTCGGCCTCGGTGATGATACCAGAGAGCCGTTGATTATCCAGGATTCGCACCAGGCGCGCACCGAGCAGATCGCGAGCGACGGTCAAGGGTGGTCGGTTGTAGAATTCTTGAGGAAGAATTTCTACCACAGAGTTCACAGCCTGCCCTGGCGGGCTAGGCCAAGGAGTACACGGAGATTTTTATTGGCGGCTTTTCCGATTTTTCGAAAAAAACTTCTAAACACAAAGGTCACAAAGAAACACGAAGTAAAATCCATAAAAATGAGCTTCTTTTCCTTTGTGCCACTTTGTGCCCTTTGTGTTGAGTTCTCCCGCCAAATACGGGAAAGCCTAAAGGGTTTAGTTGGCGAGGCGTTTATGGTGAATTACGCGGTCTTGAAGCGCGGGTCGCGCGCCAACGTCAGCCGCAAGCCTTCTTCCAACGGAACGGCCGGTTTATAGTTGAGTTTCTCGGCCGCCAGGTTCAAATCGGCGCACATGCGCGAGACTCCCCCCTCGGTCTGAGAGTTATAGATCACATTAGCCTTGCTGCCGGTGATTTCCAACACCAGCCTGACCAGGTCGCGCACGCTGGTCTCTGTCTTGCTGCCAACGTTGATCACCAACCCGTTGAGACCGGGCGCAGTGGCAGCGGCTACCATCGCTGCGGTCACGTCGTCCACGTAAACGTAGTCGCGCGTCTGTTGACCGTCGCTGTGGACGACCAGTGTCCCGCCGCGCAGCGCCTGGCGCAGGAAATATGGCACCACCGGCGGGTGGGAAGGCGGCAGGTGTTGACCTGGGCCGTAGGCGTTGAAGATGCGCAGACAAACCGTTTCGATTCCCCACAGCGCGCCGATCGTGCGGATGTAGTATTCCGCCGCCAGCTTCGAGACGGCATACGGCGAGCGCGGTTTTGAGGGCTGCGCCTCCGTCAAAGGCTGGATCTTTTGATCGCCATAGATCGCGCCGGAGGAGGCCAGCACTACGCGCCGGACGCCGACATCGCGCATGGCCTCCATCAGGCTGACGGTCCCGCCAACGTTGACGGCGTTGTACTCGCGCGGGTACAGAATCGATTCTGGGACCGAAACCCGCGCCGCCAGATGATAAACGCAGTCCACCTCTTGAAGCAATGTCCACAATTTAGGCCGGTCGTTGACATCCCCGCGCGTGAAATGGACATCCGGGGCGAGTGCCTGTGGATCGCCGGTTGACAGATCGTCCAGGCCGCGCACTTGGTGTCCCTCGCGGGCAAGCTGGTTGGCAAGAGCCGAGCCGAGGAATCCGGCCGCTCCAGTAATTAAGAAGTTCATAGTCGTCAGAGAAAAGATTATAGCACAGGCAAGAATAATGGTAGCCCGAAATAAGGCTACCATAATGGCAGCCTGGCCTCGCAGGACTGCCACTGATTACTGATCACTGGAAACTGATCACTTTGCTTTCCTGGCGTGCTCTTTTGCAAACTCTGCACCCCTGTGCAGCGCCTCGAAGTTCTTGGGAAGCAAATGCTTGTGGCGGCCCGGCATGTGCGCGGTCAGGGCTGCCTCGATATCTTCCAGCTTTAGCACGGGAAGCAAGGCTAAAAGTGCGCCGGTGGCCACGATGTTCGCCATTCGCCGGTCGCCGAGCATTTCAGCGATCTCGTTGCACGGAACGGCGACCGAGGTGATATCCTCTCGCTGCACTTCGCGATCCACCATCGAAGCGTTGTCCACCAGTACGCCGCCCGCTTTGACCAGCGGCTCGTATTTATCCAGCGAAGGCAGGTTCATGACGACAATGGCCGGTAGATTGTTGACCAGCGGCGAGCCGATCTCCTCGTCCGCGACGACCACGGTGCAGTTGGCCGTGCCGCCACGCATTTCCGGCCCGTAAGAGGGGATCCAGGTCACTTCCTTGCCGGTATCCATGGCCGCGTAAGCCACCACCTGACCGGCAAACATGACACCCTGCCCACCAAAGCCAGCAAAAAGGAACTCAGTTTGCATTATGATTCTCCGTTCCTTGTGTCATTGCGAGTGAACGCTGGTCGAGTAAACCCGTTCTCTTCGGGGCGTATCGAGACCAAGTGAGCGTAGCAATCTCCTCGCGAATCGGGGATTGCTTCGCTTCGGTCTCGATGCGGCAAAAGAACACTGCCTACTCGACCTCCGCTCGTAATGACCCGAATCGTTTAGATTTTCAACGCCGCCACCGAAGGCGCAACCTTGTAATCGCCAAGCGGGAAGGCCGGGACCATGTGCTCCTCCAGCCAGGCCAGCGATTCGACCGGCGAGACACCCCAGCCGGTGCTGCAGGTGGAGAGCAGCTCGACCAGGGAGAAGCCCAGGCCGTGCAACTGCGTTTCGAACGCGAGACGGATCGCCTTCTTCGCCAGCCGGATGTTCTTGGGGTCGTGCAGGCTGCGGCGGACAATGTAACCTGCGCCGTCGAGCGTCGCCAGCATCTCGGCCATGCGGATGGGAAAGCCCTGCGCTTCCACGTCGCGGCCGTTGGGCGAGGAGGTGGTCTTCATGCCGGGCAGGGTGGTGGGAGCCATCTGGCCGCCGGTCATGCCGTAAATGGCGTTGTTGATGAAGATGATGGTGATGTTCTCGCCACGCGCCGCCGCATGGACGGTCTCCGCCATGCCGATGGAGGCCAGGTCGCCATCGCCCTGGTAGGTGAAGACGACCCGGTCAGGCAGGACGCGCTTAATGCCGGTGGCCATGGCCGGGGCGCGTCCGTGGGCGGCCTCGACAAAATCAGTGTCAATGTAGTTATAAGCAAACACTGCACATCCGACTGGCGCGACGCCGATGGCTCGATCCAACACGTTCATTTCTCCCAATACTTCAGCGACCAGGCGATGAGCCGTGCCGTGCGTGCAGCCCGGGCAGTAGTGCGACGGGGTTTGGGTCAGCCCTCTGGGGCGGACGTATACCAGGTTCGTAGGATTGATTATCGCTGTTGAAACCATCGTATATACCTCTCATTCTTCTTAGCGGGACATCATCCGTTGGAACCACAGATCGGCGGGATCGTCATCGGGTTTCGATGGATTCTTGACCATCTCTTGGGTCTCGCACGTGATCTCATCCGGGAAGGGCACCACGCCGCCCAACCGACCATAGAAGCGGATCGGGACCCGATTCCTGACCGCGCGCTGGACATCCTTGAGCATCTGGCCGGTATTCATCTCCACCACCAGGAAGGATTTGGCCTGCTTGCAGATTTCCTCCACCCGCTGGTATGGATAAGGATTGACGCTGATCGGGCGGAACAGGCCGACCTTGATGCCCTGGGCGCGGGCGGCGCGTACGGACGAAAGCGCAATCCGGCCAGCCGTCCCGAAGCCGATGATGATGTATTCGGCGTCGTCAACGTAATACTCGCGGTAGCGGACTTCATTTGCCTCCGCCTGCTTCCAGCGTGAGAGAATCCGCAAGTTGACCTTTTCCTCGGTTGGAACGTCGAGGTAGATCGAGCTGAGAATGCGCCGCTTGCGTCCAATCGCCCCGCTGGTAGCCCAATCGTATTCCTTGCGCACAACGGGCTGCATTTCCGGCAATTTCACCGGCTCCCGCATCTGGCCGATGGAACCGTCAATCAGGATGGCGCAAATGTTCAGGTACTTTTGCGCCAGCTCGAAGGCCAGCGGCATCAGGTCAACCGCTTCCTGGATGGAAGCCGGGGCCAGCACGATGGGGTGATAGTCGCCATGGCCGCCGCCGTGGCAGATCTGGGCGTAATCGCCCTGTGAGGGGGCGATGTTGCCCAGGCCCGGGCCGCCGCGCATCACGTCCACCAGCACCATCGGCACCTCGGTGCCGGCGATGTACGAGAGGCCTTCCATCATCAGGCTGATGCCGGGACTGGAGGAGGAGGTCATCACGCGCGCGCCGGTGCAGGCCGCGCCGTAGACCATGTTGATAGCCGCCGGTTCGCTCTCGGCTTGGACGAATGCCCGTCCAAGCTCCGGCAGGCGGTGAGACATGTATTCGAGCACCTCGTTCTGCGGGGTGATTGGGTAACCAAAGTAGGCCTCTATACCCGCGCGTACGGCCGCTTCGGCTATCGCTTCGTTGCCTTCCCATAATTCTCTTGGCATGTTTTCTCCCGTGTTCCCTCACCCCTAGCCCCTCTCCCTGCCCCCTTCGGGGGTGCTTCGCGAGGAGAGGGGTGGGGTGAGGGGAAATCTATGCAGTGGCAGGAACCGCCTTGCTTACTTCGCGGTAGACGGTGATGGCGGCATCCGGGCAGATGATGGCGCAGATCGCGCAGCCGGTGCAGCCATCTTTGAAAACGTGAGCTGGATGGTAGCCTTTGGTGGTCAGGCGTTCCTCATCCAGCTCGATTACCTTCGGCGGGCAGGTGCTGATACATAACTCGCAGCCCTTGCAGAACGTATCGTTGACTTCGATCCAGCCTTTAGCAGGCATTCATTGCTCCTTATCTGAGAAGTTGGACAAGGTTTGTGGATATTAATTATCCGCATTGATTATCAGCATCTTCTCGAAAAGTAAGGGGAGACGGGGGTGGGGGGGGGGGGGGG
>JALHUM010000121.1 GCA_022865905.1 Anaerolineales bacterium
ACCCTGACGCTGAGGTGGCCCGGATTGTCGGCTGCGAGTGGCGGCAAGAGGTGCGACAACAGTTGCTCTGCGCTGAGCCGGTGGACTATACCGGTTGGACCGGTTTGTGTCCAGCCGTTGTTCTCTTTGAGGTAGCTCCATGTCCGGCCGCGTTTGGTTGTGATGTAGATCACGCAGTCAGTGTTCTTCATGGCGTCTCCTGCTGCGCGACGAGGGCAACCCGATTTTGCTCACGCCATGCCTGATAGTCCAAGAAAGCGACATCTAGCGACGGCGCGAGTTCAAGGCGTTCAAGCAGCATATCCCTCTCTGCCTCCAGCCGCCCGGCCCGGTCAGCTTCAGCGAGTTGTTCGGCAACGAGACCGCGGGCATTATGACCAGCCAAAAACGCCGTTCTGCACATCTCCTTGACATTACACCACGCCTGCGGTGTCACCCACCATTCCTCGAACTTATCCATCTCAGGCATTTCATCCTCCATCTTTGGGCGTTGCCGAACGGATTGCGTTATTAGAATGTACTTGATTGGGGCGTGGCAAATGTGTATCCTTAAGGCGATACCGTCGCCGGGGACGCATTTGGGGCTGACTCGCTGAAGCCATCAGAATCCCCGCTTTTATCCGCTGTACGCGGTGGTTGGGCAGCCCTCACATGGACGCTCCAGAATAAATCTTGAGAATGCGATCCATTTCCGTGTGCACCGCCTCATCTATGCGCCGACGTCTCTCGTCAGCCGCAAACCATGCCAGCGTCCGACGGATGCCATCCCGAAAGGGTATAGTAGCCTGGAAGCCAGGTACGAACGTCTTGATCTTGCTGTTATCAAACACCGCACTCCACGTCTTGTCGCCTAACAAACTCCCGGCCAACTGCGGCGCCACTCGCGCAATAAAGTCAGACGGAATATGCACGATCTTCGCCTCGACACCCAATGCCTCGGCGATGGTCTGATAAATCTGATCCCACGTCAGCACTTCGTCGGAAGTGATATGGAAGGCGTGACCCAACGCTCGCCCATTCCCCAGCAGCCCTAGAAAACCTCGCCCAAAGTCGTCAGCATGCGTCACCACCCATAGCGATGAGCCGTCGCCATGCACAATGATCGGCCAACCCTTTTTCAGCCGATCGGCTAAGGTGTAACAGCCCCACCCCCCGATGGCAATCGGGAAATTCGGATCATACGTCAGGGAAGGACGCACAATCGTCACGGGAAAACCTTCATTACGGTACGCCTGCATCAGACATTCTTCGCATGCAATCTTGTTGCGGGAGTACTCCCAGTATGGGTTGTGCAATGGCGTCGACTCAGTAATGAGATAGTGAGCCGGCGGCTTTTGATACGCTGAGGCCGAGCTAATGAAGACGTACTGCTTGACTCGGCCTCGGAAGAGAGCCAGGTCGCGCTCAATATCATCCGGCGCATAGGCAATCCAGTCGACGACGACATCAAACTCCAAGTCCTGCAAAGCGGCGCGAACGTCTTCCAGTTTGTGTATGTCGGCAGTCAAGCTATAACTACCGGGCAGATGCGCGGGCCGCGATCCGCGATTGAGCAGATAGAGCTCAAATCCTTTGGCGATCGCTTGCCGACTGACCGCCGTGCTAATGAAGCCGGTGCCACCGATAAACAGTATTCTCATAGAGGTTGATCCTTTTGTTCGGCTGCCCAACTACGTGTTCAGCCGCCATTAGTGCGATGGACACAATGCGTCAAATTCCTTATCGCATTGATATACTCATGAATAGCGATTCGTAACGGATTGGCTCAGCGGCAGCGGCGGGACCGGCGACTAGCCGAGGCGGCTTCCAGCCGCCAGCGGATGCTTCGGCGACATGACTGGCTGAGGCGGTCTCAAGCCGCCATCAGCCGTTTCAGTGGCATAAGCCACTGAAGATCGCCGAAGACAACTCCTTCCCATCATCGCGCCATTTCTGGCAAAACGCGCCTGCGCGCGAGCGGCGGAGCCGGCTGCCTGTCCCTCCTGTCCTGACGGTTTTTGTCAGGGCGCACTTTGCGGGGTCCGTCGCGTAGCATCCCCGGAGCGTAGCGTAGGGGGCTGGAGCCGGTGCTGGGTGCGTTTTTGCCTATGAATGAGCCAACCGAATTTGGAGATTAGCGCCAACTGCATCAGCATAGCGGCGCAAGGTTGAAAGACGCACATCATCGGCATGATTTTCAATGCGTGAAATAGCAGATTTCTGGGTCTGCAACCTTCGAGCCACTTCTTCTTGAGTTAAACCTGCGGATTCTCTTGCTTGACGTAAGATAACGCCAATCTTGAAATCAGCGTAACCCGCTTCATAGTTTTGTGCGAATTCCGCATCACCTTCAGCGCGTTTTTGAATATATAGTTTAACATCGCTCATGATTTTTTTCTCCTTGCCAAATATTCTTCCTTATGGCGAACAGCGAGCGCAATTTCCTGCGGAGGGGTCTTTTGTGTTTTCTTGGCAAAGCCATTTGTCAGGATTAACAAAGTGCCGCCATCGAAAAACCCCAATAATCTGAAAATGTCATTTCCAAATTGTATGCGGACCTCCCAAATTCCTTCGCTATCAACCAGTTTTTTGAAATACTGACGAGGTATTACATCCAACTCTTCAATCAACTGCAATACCCATAAAACTTTTTGCGCTTGCTTTCCAGTTAAAGAATCAAGAAATTCTTCGATAGGGCTATTGCCGTTAAGAAGGCGATAGAAATTTACCGTCCGCATATCCCCATGTTACCATAAATGTGAACAAGGCGCAAAAGGTTTTCTTATACTAAAAAGAAGCACCCAACGGTATGGCTCCCCCCCTGCCCCCTTCGTACCCCTACGGGGTACTGCGGGGATCTTCGGCGGGGGGCAGGCCCCCATAGAGCGGGGACAAGTCGGCAGCGGCGGGACTGGCGAGACTCCTTCCTATTATCGCATCACTTCTGGAAACGCTCCTGCGCGCGAGGAGCGGCGTCGCGACATCGTCCCCGAAGGGGAAGCACCCCTCGCGTCGCATCCCCGCGAAGTACCTGCGAAGTACCCGAAGGGTGAAGGGGGCGGAGCGCAGCGTAGGGGGCTGGAGACGGTGTTGTTAGGGCGCGTTTTGCTTGGAACGAGATTGCCTACTCTCTCTCTTTACGTTCGTATCTTTTCTTGAAACACTCATCACAGTATATCTTTCCGACATTCACCAGAATTATATCTGCTCTTCCCAGTGGTGCAGATAGCCCTGTTGGTGGGGTGTTTCCTATGATGGCTATAAACTCCCCTTTTTCCAACCGGCGTTTACAATCGCTACATTGATAGTTGGCTTTTATGGTCATTTTTCTCCTCTCGACTTTATTGATAAACTTGCGTGACTACTGAAACACTACGCGGCTTAATAGTGTGGCTTCGCGAAGCACCCCCGCGAAGTACCAGAAGGGTGAAGGGGGCAGCGGCAGCGGCGGGACTGGCGAGACTCCTTCTCGATTATCGCATCACTTCTGGAAACGCTCCTGCGCGCGAGCGGCAGAGCCGCTGTCCGTCGCGTAGCATCCCCGGAGCGTAGCGAAGGGGCCTTGAGACATTGTTGGGCTGCCCAATTCCTCCATTAACCTGAACATCCAGCGTCAGGGATTTGCATTACCGAGAATATTCCCATCGTTATCAGTCAGTAGTTGTCCTTTACTCATATCCAGTAACACAAGTTCATTATCCCATGGATCGCGAACAACCACACACCGACCTATTTGAATGTCAAAGGGTTGTACCATAACCTTGCCACCAGCTTGCTCAACTTCGCGAGCCGCCCGATCCGCTGACTCAACCAAAAAGTCGATCTCTAGCCCGTGATGTTCTGTTTGAAGAACCAGTTCAGCATCTGTCTGTGGTAAGCGAAGGCCAATCGCTTCTTTCGAGCGCCAAGCCACGGATAGGCCGAGCTGATCGCGATAGAAGGCAAGAGCTTGCTCGAGATTCGGCACGTATAGCCGGACGCAGTCGAGTGATCGCAGAAGGGTGTCTTTCATGGGCATTGAACTATTGGAGCGACCCAACGGTATGGCTTCGCGAAGCATCCCGCGCGAAGCCTACCCGAAGGGTGCGAAGGGGGCAGCGGCAGCGGCGGAAGCGGCGAGACTCCTTCGCAATTATCGCGCCATTTCTGGCAAAACGCGCCTGCGCGCGAGCGGCAGAGCCGCTGGGGGGTACCTCAACCACAGGCCCAGCCACCCCCGCAACCGCCCACGATAGCCGTGTCGACTCCACGCCGAGGTTAGGCAGGGCCAACTCGCTCTTCTCCGATTCCTGCTCCCCTTCTCAGCCTCCACAGCAACGTCAAGTGCGCCCCGAAGAGTGTCATCAATAGCTGCAAGAATGGCGAGATCAGGATCATCAGCACCAACCACCCAATGAAGCTCGCCGTGGGGTCATATAGAATCAGTGGAATGCCGAAGTTCGCCAAGTCCGCCAGCGGATCGAACAACATCACCACGCAACGCCCCCATAGTAAGCCCATCACCACGAAGGTGAACGTCGAGGTGAGCGCTGCCCCCGCGAGCACCTTGCCGAGCATCTGCCCAACCTGCCGGGGGCGAGTGGTGACTCTCAGCGCAATGTACCACCCAACCGGCAAGCCGAAAAGTATGCAGAAGATCGGAACTCCCATGCCGAGCCCCACGCAGACGAGGTCGAGAAAGGCGAAGATGGCGAGTACCCATCTGATCCTGAGAGTAAAAACATTATGCACAATTCACCTCAAGTGAGCCGATACCTACTGGCCCTGCCTAACGAATTAAGGATTGATGTGGCGGAAAAGGAGAAAGTCGAGGCTCCGGTTCGATTTGAAATTATTATGGCGCGCCAGTCAACCCGTCCCAAACTGCCTATCGCCCGCATCACCCAGGCCCGGGACGATGTAACCGTGCTCGTTCAGGTGATCGTCAATCGCGGCCAGATGG
>JALHUM010000122.1 GCA_022865905.1 Anaerolineales bacterium
GCCCAGGAAGGCCAGCGGCACACCCAGCATCCAGATAATGAAACCGTCCAGGAACAGGGCGAAGCGCGTGTCGCCTCCGCCGCGGAAGGCGCCCACGATCAGGGTCATGTTCTGGGCGCGCACGAATAGAAGCAGGGCCAGGATCGTCAGCACGCTGTAGGCATTCTGGAGGACGGCCGGCGATACCTTGTACAGGGTCAGGACGGGATTCCTGGTCAGCAGGATGGCTCCACCCACGAGGAGCGCCAGGATGGTGGACAGGCCGGTCGAACGCGCCGCATAGCGGAACGCCTCATCGTCCTCGCCCGCGCCGATGCGATTGCCGACCAGCACCGCCGTGGCATTGGTGATGCCGATGAACAGGGTCAGTGCGAGGTTGTCCACCGCGCCAACGATGTTCATCGCCGCGATGGCTTCCGTCCCAATGCGGGCATAGACCACGCTGTAGGCCGTGATGCCGGCCGCCCAGAGTAGTTCGTTCAGCGCCACCGGCAACACTGGCTTGAGCACTTTGCCTACGAAATGCGGGTCGAATTGCAGCAGTTCACGCAGCGCAGCCGCCACCGGCGAGCGCTTGTAATAAGTCAGGGCGAGCAGCGCAATGCACTCGACGATGCGAGAGATCAACAAGGCCACCGCCGCGCCGAGCACGCCCATCTCCGGCAGCCCCAGTTTGCCGAAGATCAGGCCAAAAGAGAGCAGAACATTCAGGCTCAAAGATGATACACTGACCGCCATCGGCATTTTGACATCCCCGATGCTGCGCAGAACGAGGGCGTAACTGAAAGTGATGGCGAAGAAGAAGAACGAACCTGAAAAGAGGCGCAGGTATTGACTGCCCAGGGTGATCACCCGTGCATCTTCGGAAAACAGTTTCATGATCTGCACAGGGATCAGTTGCACCAGGCCGAGGAAGATCAGCGCCACGGCCAGGCTGAGCGTCAGGCTCAGGCTGAGCACTTTGCGCAGATTGGGAATGTCCCGCTTGCCCCACAATTGGGCGGTGAACATGGCCGCGCCGCTGGCGATGCCAAACAGGATCAGGTTGTACAGGAAATAGACCTGGTTGGCCAGCCCCACCGCCGCCATCGCCGTCTCGCCTTTCTGCCCGATCATCACCACGCCGACCATGTTCAACAACGAAAAGATGAACTGCTGAAAGGTGATCGGCAGGCCAATTTTCAGCAGTTGCTGGAAATATTCGCGGTCGCGGTATAAATCAATGACTCGTTGGAGCGGGCGTAGAATGGCGAATGACATAACGCCGCAATTATACCCGCGCATTTTAGACATACATGGATAAGGATTACACCCTTTCAAAATTCCTTTGTGTTCTTTGTGTTAATTCCCTGTTCGAATATCTCATGATACCCCCTATCCAACTCGTCATCACTCAGATGAGCGTAACGCTGCGTGACCTGGATGCTGGCGTGGCGCGCCAGTTCCTGCTCCAGCTTGAGATTACCCGAGGCGCGCAGCACAGTGGTCACGAAGTAGTGGCGGAACGAGTGTGGGGTTATACGACTCGCAAGCCCTGGGCTTATCGAAGGACTGGCATAATTCCCCAGGGCTTGTCGAACCCTTTCGGCGACAATATTTCGACCGGTGGTGGTCGTTATCGGCTTGACCTTCTTGCCCGCGCCCTTGTCGTGGCGGGCGAAGAGGGGTAGGGAGGGGAGGGGGCGTCCGTTTGCGCCGTCCAGCGCGGCGCGCAGAACGAGATACTCCTTCAGGGCGTGCATGGCGCGGCTGGAAAAGCGGACGACAGCCTGCTTGTCGCCTTTGCCGATGATAAGGGCGCGGCCTTCGTTCCAGTCAATGTCACCGCGCCGTAATCCGCACGCCTCGTGGACGCGCAGGCCGGTGTCCGCCAGCGTGAATAGGAAAGCCCGATCACGCATTGCGCGTAGCTGTTCATTTTCGCGTTGAACGGAGCTTTGCGCTGTCGAAGCAGGGGGGTCAGACAACTGTATCGTGATATTATTCACAAATAAAAGAACTTTCTCGATGTCTTCACGAGGAAATTGGGGCAGGCGCTGGCCGGGACGCCGGGTGCGTTGTTTGATGAGTTGGCGCAGGCGAGGCAGGTTGACTTCAGCCAGTTTATCGGCAGCCAGGAATTCATAAAAACCGGCAATGGCCTGCACGTACAACCGTTCCGTGGCCGGAGAAAAGACTTTCAAATAAGAAGCAAGCCAGGTGATCGCGTCTTCTTTCAATTTGTCAGTGGGGGATGTTTCCGGCTCGATCCAGTATTCCTTCAGCACGCGAAAGAAAGCCGATAGCGCGTTGGCATAGGTTCGAGCAGTATTGGCGCTGCGGTTCAGTTTGACGGTTTCCAGGTAGTTTTGGGCAGCCTGGGCGATTGTGAGCGTTTCCATGTGGATATTTTTATGTTTATGATAATATTACTTATCGAAAGCATTACTATTTTATAACCAAATCCTGCCGCTGTCAAGCCCCCCTCGCTGCATGTCATTGCGAGCCGCAGCTCTTTGGCGGCGAAGCAATCTCCTCGCGCGTAGGGATTGCTTTGGCGGCACAGAACGCCACCTCGCAATAACACTCGCGCCCCTCCCCCACCCCCCGAGAGCGAGTCCACTGTTCTCGAAAAAGGAAGTCGCTTATTGGCTAGCGCTATGCCTTTTTACCTGTCCCCTAACAATACGCGTAATTCGGGAAAATCTTGACAATCCGCACATTTGTTCTATAATGGGGGTATGGACGATGCCGTTGCCCGTTTGCAGGCCCTATCGACTCAAATGTCGCTGGAACGCGGCGAAGAGCATTGCTTCGTCACGGGTAAGGATTACACCTTTTCCTCAAAGGCAAACGCTCCAACAACCGAACTCTACCCCGACAAAACCGGTGGCTGTGGCAGCCAGGATATCTTCGTGCACCCGGCTGTGCTTCCCAACGGCCAGCGCATAAAACTCCTGAAAACTCTGCTATCCTCAGCCTGCGAGCGGGATTGTTACTACTGTCCCTTCCGCGCCGGGCGGGATACGCGCCGCGCCACTTTCCAGCCGGAGGAGTTCGCCCGCCTGTTCGTCATGCTGGCGCAAAAGGGCATCGCCGAGGGGATGTTCCTCAGTTCTGGTATGATTGGCGGTGGTGTACGCACGCAGGACAAACTGCTGGATACCGCCGACATCCTGCGCAATAAACTCGGCTTCCACGGTTATCTCCATCTCAAGATCATGCCCGGCGCAGAGCGCGCCCAGGTGGAACGCGCCATGCACCTGGCGGACCGGGTCTCGGTTAATCTGGAAGCGCCCAACACGGCTCGGTTGGCAAAACTGGCTCCACACAAGGAGTTCATCGAGGAGCTGCTCCAACCGTTGAAGTGGGTGGACGAGATCCGCCGGACGCAGCCGGGACACAGAGGCTGGAACGGGCACTGGCCCTCGTCGGTGACCCAGTTTGTGGCCGGGGGCGCATGCGAATCGGACCTGGAGCTGCTGACCGCCACCGACTACCTCTACCGCCACCTGGGGTTGAGACGCGCTTACTTCTCCAGCTTCAACCCAATTCCCAATACGCCGCTGGAGAACCAGCCGCCAACCCCGCCCATCCGCGAGCACCGCCTGTACCAGGCCTCCTTCTTGCTGCGCGACTACGGTTTCAATCTGGAGGAGCTGCCATTCGAAGCGGACGGCCGGCTCCCGGTCCAGAGTGACCCGAAACAGGCCTGGGCGCATGTGAACCTGGCGGAGCGTCCGGTGGAGGTCAACCGGGCAGAGCGTCATGAATTGCTGCGCGTCCCGGGCATCGGGCTGAAGGGAGCTGAAGCCATCTTACGCGCCCGCCGTCAAGCGAAACTGCGCGACTTGAGCGCCTTGCGCGCCCTGGGTATCCTCGTCGGGCGGGCTGCTCCTTTCTTGTTGCTCGACGGGAAACGGGCCGCCTACCAGCCTATGCTGTTCTGATTATCCACTCCCGGCTCTCAAAAGGTCGGGAGTTTTGCACCGAATACAGGATAAAATAGGGGACAGGCAAACTGACCTTTCTGGTAAATATTATTGTGGAGGTTTGGAAATGAAACGAATTCTCTATGTTCTTACTGTTTTTACATTGGCTATCTTTGTCGGATGCGGCTTTGCCGAGTCGACGGCGACGATAGAACCTGGTGTTTACTACACCCAGGCTGCGCAAACCATTGCTGCGCAATTGACGCTCGCCGCAACCACCCCAGCGCCTTCGCCTGTGTCAGCATCCCCTACGCCAACGAACACCCCAACAAGCGCTGCCACACTTCCACCCCCGGTCTCGGGGCCATCGCCAACGCCCAATCCATGCAACCAGGCGAGGTTAATTTACGATGTGACGGTACGAGATGGGACCATCATGTCGCCCAATCAAAGCTTCACCAAAACCTGGGAATTGAAGAACGTTGGCACGTGCACCTGGACCTCTGGCTATCACTTGGTTTTCATTACCGGTGATGCGATGGGCGGCTCTGTCTCCCCGCTATTGACCAAAGGCGCGGTCCTGCCAAATCAATCAGTGGAAGCCTCCGTCAGTCTGAAAGCACCGGCAATGGCCGGCACTTACCAAGGCTATTGGAAATTAAGCGACTCCAATGGTAATCTCTTTGGGTTACAGGATGCGCCGTTTTGGGTCATAATCAAGGTGGTAACAACAGGCACGATTACGATCTGGCTGGACGCCGTTTCGTACGAAAGCGGCTCTGTAGCCGCCAACGGCTCGGTTCTGGGTGGTGTAAATGTAGGCGACACTGTGGACAAGGACGGCGTACAGGGTTTCTTGAGTTTTGACATTTCTAGCATTCCCAAGAACGCGATCGTTGATACAGGGACGCTCGATCTATCCCAATACGTTATCGCCGGCGATCCTTTCGGCGGTCTGGGCTGCCTGAATGTCTACCAGCAGGACTACACGCCGTTGAGCGCTGGCGACTTCTTCACTGGCGCGTCGTCAGGATCATTTATGGACTGGTGCAGCGCGGAAAGTTTATCCAATGTGGTCGTGGATAGCGATTTCGCCGCCGCCATACAGGCCAGAGTGGGACTGAGTACCCGCGTCCAATTCAGGCTACAGTTCTCGGACAGGCAGACCAATGGCAATGGTACGAGTGACCAGGTACAGTTTGGAATCCCATATTTGATCGTGCAATATACGATCCCATAATATTGGACGCGGACACTCAGAGAACGAGTGCAGGTGAGTGCCAACTTATGCTGAGAAAAACCAATAAATCCGCGTTCTCCCTGGCCTAGCCCGCCAGGGCAGGCCGCGTCAATCCGCACCCGCTTGATTATTGCAGTGACGACTTCATTCGTTTTGAGGAGGAACGGGCATGAAATCAATTCGCTTTGTGCTTGCCGTCCTGTTCATTTTCGTTCTGGCAGGCTGCAATCTGCCAAGAAGCGAAACGACCCCTCAACCGGAAGCGGTGTTTACCCTCGCTGCGCACACGGTGGATGCCGACCTGACACGCGTGGCGCAGACCCAAGCGCCGCCGACCGTTGCGGCCTCCCCGACGATCCTCTCCTCCTCGACGGCAATCATCGCGCCGACAACGGCACGTACCGCCACGCCGACTCCCATCCCATGCAACGCGGCCTGGTTCGCTGGCGACGTGACCATCCCAGATGGAACCGCCATGGCCCCCAACCAAACCTTCATCAAGACCTGGCGGCTGAAAAACATTGGCACCTGCCCCTGGAACTCTGCTTATCAACTGGTATTCGATCATGACAACGCCATGAGCGGACCTGCAAGCCAGCCGCTGACTTCCGGCATAATCGCGCCGGGAGGGACGCTCGACGTTTCCATCAACTTGAAGGCTCCGCCAACCGCTGGCGCTTACAAGGGGTTCTGGAGGCTGCGCGACCCCAACGGCGTCCTGTTTGGGCTGGGAGGTAGTGAGCTATTCTGGGTTGCAATTAAGGTTGATCCCACGCTGCCGCTTATGCTGACCCTGGATTTTGTCGCCGCGGAAAGCGGATCGGTGCGCTCGAACGGCGATATCAAAAACGAGATCCACGTTGGTGATACGACGGACAATTTCGGCTCGCAAATCTTCCTTAGCTTTGACATCTCAGCGATCCCCAAGACTGCAACAATCGTAGAAGGGGCAATGGATCTATCGCAGGGATACACGACCATCGGCGATCCCTTTATCACTTTAGGCTGCCTGGATGTTTATCAGCAAGATTACATTCCTTTGGATGCCAGCGATTTCTTCGGCGGCGCGCCATCGGGCGCGTTCATTGTGATGTGCGATCAGACCAGTTTGGATACTATCGCCGTGGATAACGAATTCAAGGTTGCCTTGCAAGCGAAATTAGGCTCAACGCGCATTCAATTCCGGCTACAATTCCCTGATAAACTATCCAACGGCGGCGGAGTGGCAGACCAGGTGCGCCTAGGAACGCCCAAATTGATCATCAAGTACACGGTGCCTTAGCGCTGCGCCAGGAACGCGCAGGTGACGGTCATTTCAGAAGTGACCGTCTCACCTGCGCTGCAATTCTTGCCAGGCTCCCGCCCACGGCTTGCCAAGGCGGTTATTCTCGCCCACGCTCACCTTGTTCAACTTCTGGGCAGACCGCGCGGCAAGCGCGGCGACTGTTCCCCAATCCTCGCTCAAGAGGGCGAGGCGTAATTTCTCAGCTAACTCTCCGGCCCACAGCCAATCCATGCGAAAGCGGTCAGCCTTGACCCAGTAGCCGCGCTTTTCCCAGGCTGCGACGGAAACGTCAATCGTGTCGGCGATAGCGCGCAGTGACAAGGCGATATATGCAGCCAGGTCGCGTGATTCCGCGCCAGTTCCGTTTTGGCGCGCTAATTCTCGAACGGCCAGCACAATGGCGCGTGTCAGGCGCGTCCGCTCTTTCCCGGCGCTTTCGAGGTTGATAATGCGAGACATCGTTGCTCCTTGATCCTGATAATGTGGGTCGGATTGTCAATCCGGTTTACGCCGCGCCGCCAAAAGCCGCCAGATTATATCAGCGATTGATTAACGGCAGCATATCCTTTATTGACGCCCCCCTGCCCCTCGCTTATAATTCCGGCGCGCTGTTAGGCTATCAAAATATCCGACCATTTGACTAAATGGGGAAGTGCTGGAACTGGCAGACAGGCATGACTTAGGATCATGTGCCGCAAGGCGTGCGGGTTCAAGTCCCGCCTTCCCCACCTTCCTCAACGCGACCCTCAAAGAACGTGGGCACGAGGACACCAAGTCACACAAAGGATTCAACTTTGAAAATCGAAACCCAACCCCGAGATGACCACCAGGTCACCATGACTGTAAAGATCGAAGCCGAGCGCCTGGAAGGAGCCAAGCGTCGCGCTGCTCGCAAGATCTCCGAACGCGCCAAGATCCCAGGCTTCCGTCCCGGCAAGGCGCCTTACGAGGTCGTTCTGCGGCATTATGGCGATGCCGCGATCACTGAGGATGCTGTCGAACTTCTCGTGGACGAAGTTTATCCAGAAGCGCTCAAGCAGGTCAAAGTCGAGCCGGCCGCTCCTGGCATCCTTGAAAAAGTCGAAAGCCTGGAACCACCTAAGTTTATCTTCACCGTGCCCCTCGAGCCAACTGTTGACCTGGGCAGCTACCGCTCGATCCGCTTGCCTTACGAGTGGCAGGCACCGGGTGAAGATAAAGTGGACGAGGAGATTGACGGACTTCGCCGCATTTACAGCACAATGGACTCAGTCGAACGCCCGGTGCAGGAGGGTGATTTCGTCATGCTCGACATCCTCGGTGTCAAAGCTAAGACTGAGGAAGGCGAAGCGCCAGTCATTGACCGCCCAGGTTATCCGGTTTTCGTTCGCCCGGACGAGAAAGAAGACCAGTGGCCGTTCGCGGGTTTTTCGCACAATCTGCTCGGTCTGGAGATTGGCAATAGCAAGAGCTTTACCCATAAGTTCGATCAAGAATACAAAGAAGAAAATCTACGCGGCCAGACGGTCAAATTCATTGTGACCATCAAGGCCGTGCGGGGGGTCAAGCTGCCTGAGCTGAACGATGAATTTGCCAAGAAGGTTGGCAGCTTCGAGAGCCTATCAGCGCTGCGGGATGTGGTGCGCGCCAACCTGTCCCAACGCTCGAAAGCAGACTACGACGATAGCTATTTCGTCAAGCTGATTGACGAGATCAAGAAAGGGGCGACGGTCAAATACCCACCACAAGTCCTGGATCACGAGGTCGAGCACGTTACAGACGATTTCGTGGCGCGCCTGGCTGACCAGAATCTCGATCTGGAAGCTTATCTAAAGATGCGCAAGATGAATAATGAAAGATTCATCACCGAGGAAGTAAAACCAGCGGCCATCAATCGCCTGGAGCGCAGGCTCATCCTTGACGAGATTGCACTCACCGAAAAGATTGAGATCAGCGAAGAGACGTTAAACACCGCGATCCAGCAGACCATGGGCGAGCTGCAGGGCAGTGAAGATTATCAAAAGGCGATGCGCGGCAAGAGCACACCCCCGAAGAAACTACAAGAGGCGATCACGATGGAGTCAGCTGGTCGAGCCATCACGCAGCAGACCCTGACCCGCTTGAAAGATATTGCCCTCGGCCTGGCTCCAGAGCTCCCGGTTGAAGAGACTGAGGAAAGACCCAAGAAGCAACCGGCGAAAAAGAAAGCGACGACGGCTGCCGTGAAAGCCGCCGGGATAAAGTCCTCAGAAGCAAAAGCCTCGAAAGGTGAGGCGAAGCCTAGGCGTAAGCTGGCGGCAAAGAAACCGACCGAACCTGAGTCGGGAGCATAAGATTCACCCTTTTCGACAAATGGAGAAAACCATGTCAATTCCCGATTTCAAGATGCAATATGTCTACGAGACTTCTGGGCGCGGCGAGCGCGGCTATGACATCTATTCATTGTTGCTAAAAGAACGTATCGTCTTCGTCGGAATGCCGATTGACGACCAGGTTGCCAACCTGATCGTGGCTCAATTGTTGTACTTGAATCACGAGGATGCTGAACGTGAGATCCAGATGTACATCAACACGCCAGGCGGCGTGATCTATTCCGGCTTGGCCATTTACGACACCATGCAGATGATCGCCAACCCGATCAGCACGGTGGCCGTCGGCGTGACCGCCTCTTTCGGGACCGTGCTGCTGGCCGCTGGTTCGAAGGGCCGCCGCTACACCCTGCCCAATTCAACCATCCACTTGCACCAGCCGCTGGGCGGCGCGCAGGGTCAGGCCACAGACATCGAGATCCAAACCATGCAGATCATGCGGATGAAAACTCTATTGAACAATATCCTGTCCAAACATACCGGCCAGCCTGTGGATGTCATCAAGAAAGACACCGACCGCGACTTCTACATGGACGCCAAACAGGCCGTCGAATACGGACTGGTGGATCAGGTGCTGGAAATGCCCGCCAAGAAGTAACCAGTGGTCGGTGATCGGTAAGCAGTAATCAGGGAGCAGCAGGAACCCGTTTTCTCCGAGAAAACGGGTTCCTTTCCCCCATTAGAAAATGATCCCGCCAAATATCAAATCACTCATTCTGGACATGGACGGCGTCCTGTGGAAGGACTCCAGCCCAATCGGCGACTTGCCGGCGATCTTTGCGCGCATCCGTCAACGCGGCTTGAAAGTGGTTTTCGCCACCAATAACGGGACGCGCACGCCGGAACAGTACATCGAACGCCTGGCCGGCTTTGGCGTGCAGGCTGAAACTTGGCAGGTGGTGACCTCATCGCTGGTGGTGGCGGAGTTGCTGGCAAGGCGATTCTCCCCTCCCCTTCCCCCCGCTTCGCGCCCCCCTTCCTCTCCAAATACGTGGAGAGGAAGGGGGGCTGGGGGGGATGGTGAGGGCATAAAGGTCTTTGCCATCGGCGAAGAAGGGGTGATGAAAGCCCTGCGCGACAAAGGCTTCGAGTTGCTGCCGGTGGAAGAGGCCGAAAAAGCCCAGGCGGTGGTGATGGGCATTGACCGCCAGATCAATTACTACAAGATGCGTGAGGCTGCCTTGCTGGTGCGAGGCGGCCTGCCCTTCTATGCCACCAATCCGGATAAAACCTTCCCCACCCCGCGCGGCGAAATCCCTGGCGCAGGCGCATGGATATCGGTAATCGTCACGGCGACGGGCATCGAACCGATCTACGCCGGCAAGCCCGCTCCCTACCAGCTCGAACTGGCACGCGAACGATTAGGAACCGTAAAAGAAGAAACCCTGGTGGTCGGCGACCGCCTGGAGACCGACATCGCGGGCGGCCAGGCGGCGGGTTGTCCCGTTGCGCTGGTGTTGAGCGGAGTGAGCACGCGCGAGCAGGCCGAAGCGTGGCGGCCGAGGATTGATATAGTCGCGGAAAATCTTACGAGGCTAGTGGATTGATACGCAGGTGGCGGTCACTTCTGAAGTGACTGCCACCTGGCCTTGACCATTTGCCCACTCAACTATTCAAGGATGAGACTAATCCACGATCTCCCCCTACCCGCCCTTACCTCCTTTCTCGTGGAATTGGGCGAACCGGCCTACCGCGCGCAGCAAATCTGGCAAGGGCTTTACCAGCATTTCTACAATTCACCTGACCAATTCACCAATCTATCAATATCCCTGCGCGCCAAACTTGCCGAAAACCTTCAATTCGAGGTCCTAACCCCTATCTCGCAACTCGTATCTTCGGATAAACAAACCATCAAGACCCTCTTCAGACTGCACGACGGCCAGGCTATCGAAGCCGTGTTGATGCGCTACGGCGACCCCGCGTCGAGCGAAGCGGAGCGCAGTCGAGACGCCGCTTCGACTACAGGGCTGCGCCCTTACGCTCAGCGCGGCAGGAAGCAAGGACGGCGCACGCTGTGTATCTCCACGCAAGTGGGCTGCGCCATGGGCTGCGTCTTCTGCGCCACCGGTCAGATGGGTTTCAGGCGGCAACTTTCCTGTGGCGAGATCGTCGCCCAGGTGATGTACTATGCCCGCCTGCTCGACGCACAGGGCGAAAAAGTGACAAACGTGGTCGTCATGGGCATGGGCGAACCGTTCCACAACTACGATAATACGATGGCAGCCATTGACCGGCTGAACGATCCCCAGGGTTACAACTTCGGGGCAAGGCGCTTCACGATCTCCACTGTGGGACTGGTTCCAGCCATCCGGCGCTTTACCAGGGAGAGGCGGCAAGTCAACCTGGCGATCTCGCTCCACGCCGCGGATGACGCCCTGCGTTCGTCCATGTTACCGGTGAATAAAAAATATCCCATTGACGAAATCCTAGCCGCCTGCCGCGAGTACATTTCCGCAACAGGACGAAGAGTCAGCTTCGAGTGGGCGCTGATCCGCGATATCAACGACACGCCCGAACAGGCACGCATGTTGGCGACTAAACTGCGCGGGTCCTTCGGCGATGCTCAGCACAGGCTGCTGTGCCACGTCAACGTCATCCCCCTCAACCCCACCCAGGGTTATCCCGGCCAGCCGACAACGCGTCACCGGGTTGAAAAGTTCAAAGAAATCCTGGAGCATGCCGGGGTCGCGTGCACGATCCGCTTGCGGCGTGGGGTCAAGATTCGGGCCGGGTGTGGGCAATTGGTCGGTTGTGTGGATTAGTAGGTGTAATTTTGAGTTTTTGGTTGTGTGATAATGGCTATGCGCAGTTATGTCGTTTACCTCTACGTTTTCCCTGGCCTAGCCCGCCAGGGCAGCCGCGTGAATCCGCGTCCTATTGGGCGCATTTATTGCTTGCCATAATACCAGGTTTGCATTATAGTCAACCCGCTTGAAACCTCCATCCACCGGGAAAACCATGACCACGACTGAAGAAAAACGTCCCTGGCTCGACCGTTCCCTCTCGAATTATTTCCCCTCCCTGAACATAGAAGTGCTCCTTTTTGTGCTGATCGCCATCCTGGCCGCGGTCAGCCGGTTTTACGATCTCGGCGTGCGGGTGATGAGCCACGACGAGAGCCTGCACACCTATTTTTCTTGGTGGTTCTACCAGGGCAACGGCTACCAGCACAACCCGATGATGCACGGTCCGCTTCAGTTCCACCTGCTGGCCTTGACCTATTTTCTCTTTGGCGCAACCGATTTCACCGCGCGCCTGCCCCACGCCGTCAGCAGTATCCTGACTATCGTCCTGCTCTGGAAGTATCGCCGCTACCTCGGCCGCGCGGGGACGCTGGCCGCGTCGGTCTTGATGCTCATCTCGCCCTACATGCTCTATTACGGACGCTACGCCCGCAACGAAGCCTTCGCCGGTCTTTTCGGCCTGCTTACGCTCTACGCCATGCTGCGTTACCTCGAGACCGGCAAAGCCCGTTACCTCTATTTGCTGACCACCGCGACTGTCCTGCATTTCACTGCCAAAGAAACCGCTTTTATTTACACTGCCCAGGCGCTGCTGCTCTTGGCGATCTATTTCATTGCCCGGGTGACACAAAAGCCGTGGAAAAAGGATAATCGGTTCGTCGCATTCATCATCGCGCTTGCCATCGGCGTTCTCCTGCTCGGATCAACGTTCGGCTATGTGCTCTATAGCCGGGGACAGGCGCCTTTAGACGCAGCCCAGACAGCCACGCCGGCCATTCCGAGCCAGACGGCTTCCGGCCAGCCCGTTTCACCGCTCTCAGCTACGTCGCAGCTCCTTTCGCCTACCAACCTGTTGGCCGGCGCGTCGCTGATCGCCTTCATCCTGGCTGGTTTATTCCTCGTCACTGGCTATGGCTGGAAAGCGATCCGCGCCGAGCGCTCGTTCGATATGTTGATGCTGCTCGGCACATTGGTGCTTCCCTTCTTGACAGCGTTCCCGCTCAGATTTACTGGCGGGCGGTTATTCTACAAAGACCCAGGCAACCCCACCAACATTCTCGTTGATTACAGCTCCGCGAACCTGTGGCACATCGGCTTATATTTCCTGGCGCCAATGGTGCTGATTGCCATCCTGGTTGGGTTGTGGTGGAATAAAAGCGTGTGGTTGAAGAATGCAGCCCTGTTCTATGGGATCTTTACCTTTTTCTACACCACCTTCTTCACCAATGGCGTGGGTTTTTTCTCTGGGCTGGTTGGTTCGCTGGATTACTGGGTTGTGCAGCAAGGCGTCAACCGCGGCAGCCAACCCTGGTATTACTATCTCCTCATCCAAATCCCGGTTTATGAATTCCTGCCTGCGCTGGGAATTATTATCGGTCTTTACTATGGACTGCGACGCCGGTCACCCCTCCCCCTCCCCTTCC
>JALHUM010000123.1 GCA_022865905.1 Anaerolineales bacterium
GACCAGCGCCGCGCCGTTGAAGGTGCGCAGGCGGGTGAGGACGGTATAGCCGAGGTGCGGACCTTCGCCCAGGCCTAACGCCCAGCCGTCGCGCGCCGGTTCGAAAACGGGCGGGGGACCTTCGATGATGGTGATTTTGTTTTCATCCATGAAAGAACCCTGTGTCTGGGAATGGGAAAATCATACCACAAAACCTGAAGTAACGAACCCGTTTCCTTCGCGAAGCACCCCCGAAGGGGGCAAGGAAACGGGTTCGTTGTTACCGCAACGGCTATTGCCTGAGTTTCAGCAATGCGGATGTGGAAAAGTTCACGTTTCGAGTGGCGCGCACCCAACTCGACCTGCCAAGATGGCAGAGTGGTTTCAGGCTCACAGTGCGCTGATGACTAGCAAGGAATGATTCCTGCTTCATTATCAGACGGATTCTTTACAGGCGAGATCACGATTAGTAAGGAAGGGACAACCACATAGGAGGAGGGCGAGAATTTCCTGCTCGGGGAAAAATGGTCTATAATAGTGTTAATCTATTTTCGTAAGCGTAGACTGAGCAGTGGGATAAGGCGAAAATGAGCGCCTCTGGTTACATAATTGTCGTTCTCGTTCTTGCAGTCGCAATTGCCGGTGCGATTGGTTACTTGTTGCTTGCTAACAAAAAAAGAGGGCGCAGTTTAATGGGTGAAAAGCCGGAGATACAGAAGGGTGAATCTACAAAACCATTGGCAGAAACTGAGAGACAATCAATTGAGGAAGCACACACGCACTAAGCGGTTGGGGAAATAACACAAGAGGCCAAAGAAGCGCCCTCGGTTAGCGAGGTCGAAGGGTTACCGGATACTCCAGAAGAAATTCAGAGGGTAACACCACCCAAGAGAGGAGGAAGAACTCATCGAAACGAAGGGGAAAAATCGCAAACGCGCGAAGGAAGTCCTCACCATCCGAAACCCGAGATTGTTTGTTGGGAAAAGGGGCGAGAATGGTTTTTAGGTATAGAAGTTCCTGAAGAACTTTGTAAGAGCGGTGAGGTGGGGATAATGCAAGACTCTTTACGATTGGAGCGGGATACATCGCGAACAAATTGCTGGTGCCTCACCCATGCTTTTGGTAAGTTAACCGTAAGTACGGTAGAAGACCCTATCGTTTTGGGCAAAGAGGGTGAAAGCTATCTCTTGTTCAAACTTAGTGGGGAAAATCGAAGAGAGGGCCGTCTTGTGACATCACCATCTTCCGGGGAATATCTCGTGGTCGTCCCTGCTAATTGGAAAATTTCACACCAAATCTCTGTTTCCTCTGAACAAATCGACATGGAATCGTACCAGGCTTGCTGGCATGTTTTTGACACAACAGATAACAAAAAAATGGTTTTCTCCACTCCCAAAGGTGAGAAGAATATCCATTCCAAATCCCCCCGATTTCGGATGATTGGTCCAAGTCTGAATGACGCAAGTTATATAGGGCCTCTCTTCGTCGAGAATCCTCCCCAAATCGGCACCCACGACATTACAGATTGGAATGAGGTCGGAACGATCATCATCGGCGAAATTGGAGAAAGCCGATGGAGATCAGAAGTTCCTCTGACATTGGAAATTGCCATCCAAACTTTACCTCCAGAAGCATTGGAGAGAGGAAGCGGATGGTATTTTCTAAGGTTCTATGACCAACATGACGATTTGATGGAAAGCCTCGATTTCAGATATGTCCGCGGCTTGAAAAAGATCAAAATGCCTCGTCCTCAGCCGTTTCCTCTTGAAGCGGGGCATGAGCTGACGTGTGTAGAAATTTTTCACGACCCCGAATGTACTTTCGAATCCGCTGATACGCTTTCAACTGATATTCGCATTGAACGTACAAACACTGGAACGGCATTATCTATCCCCCCGAATCCTGCATGCGACAAAACACGCTGGCGAATCAGTTGTGGTTCTGGCGCTAAAGTTAATATAACCATCTTGGTTGAAAGAATCTGGTGGAACATCGGAACCAAAATTGAAATACCATCTGCTTGGAAAGATCGGTTTGAGCCATTACCGAAAGATAGTTTTTCGGCCACATCCTATATTACATTATGGCTACGATTTCCTGCTCAACGCTGGGTCAAGAAAGTCGCAGTTGGTTTCCTGAGAGACCAAGCAAGAGAGTATCAAGTGGCCGTTATGGAGCAAACAGTCTGCATTCCCTTGCGCGAATTCGAGGTAAGGGACTTGCATCGCGACCATTTTCTACGGGTATGGCTTGAGCGTGGCGGAAAACAACATGAAGGTATAGTTGCGGTTGTTGCAGGTTTGCGCCCAGACTGGATAGGATATGGGAGAAAGAAATCCGCTATAGCCGTAGCAATGATGCGTAAAGGCACTGGTGCGATGGAGATTAATGGATTCCCACTGACGGAATATTTCCAAAGAGCTCCATCTGAGGCACAACTCTTTTGGCGGCGTTTGCACGAACTCGAGCCAATACCTGCCATACTTTCGCAATTAGATGTTTCTCTTCGAGTAAGGGGAAGTAGTCCAAAAACAAAACGCCAATTGATGGCTGTTGCACATGCACTGGCTCATGCGCTCACGAACTACAAACCCGAACTGACTTCAATGCTGAAACGGGAAGGATTTGGAGGTGCGAGAGTCTCAAAATCAGCCTGTTTAGGCAAGGAGGGGTTGCTGAATGAATCCGATTGAACTGGCGCAGAACATTGAAAAAAACTATCGCCAATACTTGCAGACCACTTTCTATTTCAAAGATAAAGAACTCCGCGAGTCTTTCGAGAGCGCGTTGATCTCTGGACGCCTAAGCAAAGGCCCGTATCTCGAAGCAACTCCAATCTTCAAGCGGACGCAAATGACTCGCGAGTTGTTTCCAGAATTGTTGGGGTTTCAACCAGATGAAGGATTCTTGAAAGCGACAGACAAGCATCTTTATAAACATCAAGAAGAAGCAATTCGACGCGTAGACCAGGGGCGCAATGTTGTTGTTTCAACTGGAACAGGGAGTGGAAAGACCGAGGCCTTTCTTTATCCCATCCTTCTGCACCTGTATCGAGAATTTCATGCGAACCAATTATGCCCAGGCGTGAGAGCATTGATCCTTTACCCTATGAACGCGCTGGCAAACGATCAGCGGGAGAGGCTTGCGGGACAACCCGATAAATACACACAACCAGGAATCTTGTGGACACTTCAACAAGAGCAATCCCTATTCAATTTCAAGTTTGGACAATACATCGGCGAAACACCAAACGACGAGGGAGATCGAAGACGGCATGGTAATGCTCATGAAGAGCGTCGCTTGCCAGGGGAGTATATTTTCCGAGAGGAAATGCGAGCAACGCCACCACATGTCCTTCTCACCAATTACTCTATGCTTGAATATCTATTATTGCGACCTGACGATAGTCCCTTGTTTGATAATGCGCGTTGGTGGACGTATTTAGTTTTGGATGAGGCACATCAGTATCGCGGCTCACGCGGTATCGAAATGGCAATGCTAATCAGACGCTTAAAACAAAGACTTAGAGAAGGTGGTAGAACTGCTCCCTTTCGTTGTATCGCCACGAGCGCAACACTTGGAAACGAGGAAGATAAGAAAACTGTCGCGGAATTTGCGTCAGACTTGTTTGGTGAGGAATTCCAGGAAGACGATGTGATTCTCGGTGATGTTGAACCAATCCCCCAAACAGGCCCCAACAGTCTTGATATTGCTGACTACACTATACTCCAAGGCGCACTTCAGGGAAACGGCGAGTCAAAGGCTCACTTGATCGAGGTGGCAATAAAACTTGGAGCATCTCTCGAAAACGATGTGGATTTACCCAAACTCACTGGAGGGCTTCTGAAAAAGGATTATCGGACTTGGTTATTACGAAACAAAGTCGCTGGTAATCCCTGCGCTGTACAGGAAGTTGCCGACTACGTTTTTAATAACATTCCAACCGAAGAACGTGTAGGCGCATTGTCGAAACTTGTCGAACTCTTGATGAAAGCAAGAGATCCAGACTCAAGTGCCCCTCTCTTATCATCACGTTACCACGTTTTCCTCAGGTCACTGGAGGGCGCTTTTGTCTCCTATGATTGGCCTAATAAAAGGGTCGTTCTTGAGCGAAAAAATGAAGAGGGCAAAGGTATGGCTTTTGAGATTGCCCTGTGCCGCGAGTGTGGACAGCATTATTTTGTGGGAACGAAAAACTTCAAAGGAGGGAAACTATTGGAGGCAAATCGCGACCCCGGTCATGACAATTTTGGGGTCAGCTTCCTGCGCACTTTGAATGATGATGAAGATATCATTAATGATGAAGATGAAACAGAAGATAACCGCGTAATTTTTCAACTGTGCGTGCAATGTGGCGAAGCGAGCACCGATAAGCCAACTTGTGGGCATGAAAACCACATACGCGTAGTGAGGGAATCTTCGCACGAGGATGATAGGGCAGATCAATTGAAGAGATGTGGGGCTTGTGGATACAACGCGTCAGGTCATGATCCCGTTCGTGAAATAATCTATGGCGCAGATGGTCCCCATGCTGTGATCGCAACCACTTTATATCAAAACCTACCCGAAGGCAGAAAGAAAATATTGGCTTTTGCAGACGGACGACAGCAAGCCGCTTTCTTTGCTTGGTATTTGGGCAACACTTATGCAGACATTCTCAGTCGCAATCGAATTCATAAAATCTTGCACAGTTACGAAAGTTTTCCGGCGGTCGGCATCAAGCTAACGAGTTTGGCTCGTAAAGCATTTGCTGATTATAGTGATTCTTTCAGACAAAAAGCGTACGATGATCCTGATGAAATCCGAATCAATATCTGGCGTTCTCTCTATCGAGAATTGCTGACAGAGGAGCAACGTATATCTCTTGAGGGTGTTGGCTTGCTCCGCTGGTCAGTTGAATGGCCTGAATGGATTAAAGCCCCCGCAGTTTTTCTCGACCATCCTTGGTTCCTTAGTGAGTCAGAAGCATTCGATTTATTGTTTCTTCTCATAGATACCATGAGAGCTGATCGTGCCGTAGAACTTCGTACCGAATCGGATGTTTCTCTACGTTGGAATGACCTCGGCGGGCAGTCAGCGCAGAGGCGTGTTACAAAAAGTGAAGAGGGAAGACTCAAGAGTTGGGAACGAAAATGGTGCGGGAAAACAGGAAGGCGAGCCCGTTTGCTTGCCAAGATACTTGAAAGAAATGGAACTCCAGAGACTGAAGCCGTGGAAAAAGCAATAAGTGCTTTGAGAAAGGTTTGGGATAGTTTAACGAAATGTGATGAAAACGCTCCATCATCCCAATAGCGTTTGTTAGCGATAATAGAGGGAGACACTCGAAGGCTTAACCCTGAATGGCTACGAGTTTTCCCAATTACTGAGGACGATGTGCTATTCCAATGCAATACTTGTCGTCGTTTGCAAACCGTCTCAGTGAGAGGAATTTGTTCAAGGCATGGCTGTTCTGGCAAGCTTGAAGAAAAGCGATTGAGAGAAATTGAGCCTAACCACTATCGTCGTCTATATCAAGAAGATATGCCAGCGTCCCTTATCGTTGAAGAACACACTGCTCAACTTGATCACGAAAAGGCGCGTGAATTTCAGCGGGACTTTCGAGAAGGTAAAATTCATGTTTTAAGTTGTTCAACCACTTTCGAATTGGGCGTTGATCTCGGAAATCTTGATACCGCTTTCTTGCGCAATGTACCACCTGAAATCTTTAACTACGCACAACGAGTAGGACGGGTAGGACGCCGCAGCGGGATTCCTGGGTTCGCCATTACTTATTGCGGACGCAATCCTCATGATCTCTATCATTTTATCGAACCTTTACAGATGATCAAAGGAAAAATACAGCCTCCTGTGTTGAGTCTCAAGAATTACAAGATCATTTCCCGTCATGTGACTGCAACCGCTTTGTCAGCCTTTTTTCAAAATCACAAAGAAAGATTCAAGACCGTTGAAAACCTTTGCGAAGACCTATCCAATCCAAAGTTTGTTTCCGATTTCGAGATTTTCCTTAATGCGCATCGAACTGAGTTGGAAAATTCATTGCGAACAATAATTCCGCAGGATATGTTTACCTCTCTAGGTTTGCATGACGGTACATGGATTCAAGCAATCGCGGGTGAAAACAGCAGAATATCTTATTCCGTAGACGAAGTCTCAAGTGATTATAAGAAAACAATAGCTCTTAAGGAAATGCTTTCAAAGGAAGAGAAATATGATTTAGCCAATTGGGCAAAGAAACGCGCTGAAACTATCGCTGGAGATGATGTTCTCTCTTTTTTGTCGCGTAAGGCTGTAATCCCCAAATATGGTTTCCCAGTAGATGTTGTTGAACTGGACACTCAGAGGGTAAAAAGTAGCCAAGATGCATCCGAAGTTCTCCTCCAAAGAGATCTTACAATAGCGATTTCTGAATTTGCCCCCACGAGTTCCCTGATTGCCAACAAAAAGGTTTGGACCTCCTATGGCTTGAAAAAAGTCGCCGAACGGGAGTGGGATCGCTGGTGGTATGCAAGATGCCCCACACACGCTCGCTTTGAACGGAAACGGTATGAGGGCGAAGAACGTCCGCCTTCTTTTGAGGGGTGCTGCCCCAAAATGAAAATCTACCAATATATTGAACCGAAGTTTGGCTTTGTAACAAGCCTAGAAAAACCAAAGGAACCAACAGGTCGCCCCATAAAGGTCTTCACGACGCGGCCTTATTTTGCAGGCTTCAAAGACAAAAAGGGCGAGGAAAAAGATTTCAACGCTGTCATTCTGACCACCGTCTCGCCTGGCTATATGGTTGTAGTTTGCGAGGGCCGCAGAGGTGAAGGCTTTTTCATTTGTAAAGATTGTGGGGCAGGATTCCGAAATATTAAGGATTTTCGAAAAGAGCATGACACCCCTCAAGGCTATAAGTGTCCAGCTAGGCCCGAAACACTCCGACCGAGCGTATCACTCGGCCACGAGTTGGTAACTGATGTATTAAAAATCCAGTTCAGCCATCCCCCTTCAGTACTCATAGAAGAACCAGGGTTTGCCTTTTCGCTTGCCTATGCAATGGTGGAAGGTGCAGCATACATTTTAGGAGTGCGACCGAATGATCTGAGTGCGACTGTCGCCTATGGCAGCGATGATTATCCTATACCACCGATAATTCTCTATGATAACGTGCCTGGTGGGGCAGGGCTTGTCGCACGGCTTGAGGATAAAAACACATTTCGAGATTGCCTAGAATCTGCGAAGAGAAGGTTGGGCGGTGCGTGCGGTTGTGGCGAAACTGATAGTTGTTACGGTTGTTTGAGAAGTTACAGAAACCAGTTCGCGCATCAGTACCTGCAAAGAGGACCAGTATTGCGCTACCTTGATGATATTCTGGCGAAATGGCTTTGATATGTGTCCTCTCAGAAAGTGCATGCCGCCGCAGTTCCTTAACCAGCACATGGTGGTATTTGGGGAGGAGGGGCGAATAAGGAAAAATAAACTTTGTGGCGACAGTTGCCTCTCCTGGCCGGGCCAGGGAACTATCGCCACAAAGCTTTTCTTTATGACTTCGCCACAACTTGCGGCAGTTCTTTCATGGCTTCCTTCACTGCTTCGGCAGGATAGGCGTAATCTTCCAACTGCCCGCGCAGGAAGGCCTGATACGCCCCCATGTCAAAGTGCCCATGACCCGACAGGTTGAACAGGATAACGCGCTTCTCGCCCTTGGCTTTGGCATCCAGAGCCTCGTCAATGGCGGCGCGAATGGCATGCGCTGATTCCGGTGCGGGAAGGATGCCCTCCGCCCGCGCAAAGGCTACCGCTGCCTCAAAGGTCGCCACCTGCGGCACGGCGATAGCATCAATGTATCCGGCGTCGCAAAAGGCACTCAGGCTGGGAGCCATCCCATGGTAACGCAGACCGCCGGCATGGATGGACGGCGGCACGAAGGAGTGTCCAAGCGTATACATCTTGACGATAGGGGCCATCTTAGCCGTATCGCCAAAATCGAAGGCGTACACGCCTTTCGTCAGAGAGGGCGTGGCGGTCGGCTCGACGGCCACAAAACGTGTGTGCTTGCCCCCTTTCAGATTCTGACGCAGGAAGGGGTAGGCAAGCCCGGCATAATTCGATCCGCCGCCCACGCAGCCGATGACCACATCCGGGTATTCCCCTGCCAGGTCCATCTGCTTGAGGGCTTCCTCGCCGATGACTGTCTGGTGCATCAGCACATGGTTCAGCACCGAGCCGAGGCTGTACTTCTTGGCTCCGCCGGAAGTCGCGGCGACTTCCACTGCCTCTGAGATGGCAATGCCCAGTGAACCGGGGCTTTCCGGATCTTTAGCTCGCAACGAGCGCCCGAACTGCGTCCGCTCCGTTGGGCTGGCGTAGACCTGCGCACCGTAGGTTTCCATCATGATGCGGCGGTAGGGTTTTTGGTCGTACGAGACACGCACCATGTACACTTCCAGGTCAAGGCCAAAGAAATTGCAGGCCAGCGCCAACGCTGAGCCCCATTGCCCCGCGCCGGTTTCGGTGGTCAGGGACTTGGTGCCGGCGGCTTTGTTGTAGAATGCCTGGGCGATGGCTGTATTCGGTTTGTGACTACCTGCCGGGGAGACGCTCTCGTTCTTGTAGTAAATATGAGCAGGCGTGCCCAGCGCCTGTTCCAGGCGGCGGGCGCGGTGTAACGGTGTGGGACGGTACAGCTTGTAGATTTCGCGCACCGGCTCAGGGATCTCGATGTAGCGCTCGGCGCTGATTTCCTGCAGGATCAGTTCCATGGGGAAAAGCACCGAGAGGAAATCCGGTGTGACCGGCTCGAGGGTGGCCGGATGCAGCACTGGCGTGGGCGGAAGAGGACTGTCAGCCATCACGTTGTACCAGTATTTCGGCAGGTCGGTTTCGTTCAACAGAAAACGGGTTTGGTCAGACATGGGAGACTCCTTGGGGTGGTAGATTGGTAGATTAGTAGTTTGGTAAATTGGTAACGCGCGAACGTATAAACGTTCAAATGCACAAACGCCACTACACCCTTCAAGGCGGATGCAAGGAAATAGCAAATTCGATTTGCAGATTCATTTAGACCTCCTCAAAAAATATAAAGCGTTCATCCCAAAAGGGACGAACGCTTTCGCATCCGTGGTGCCACCCAACTTAGGCTGCTTCCTTAAAAAAAGGATCCCCGTGTGATGCAACGGGGATAGAAGCCAGCCTCACTCTTCCTTAGTCGGTTGGTCACCTGGCCTTGTGGTCAAATAATCCTTAATGGACTATCCGACAACGTGACCAATTGACCAAGTAACTAATAAGCCCAGATAACGGTGGCAACTTCCGGCACAGGCTACTTGATTAGTCAAGCAATTGTGTGGTCGTGTCGTCTTGACTATCAGACTTAGAGACCATTAGACTAAATCGTTCGCCCTGCAACTCCGAGGTCCATTCAGCGCCATCGTGCGGACAGGATCTCACCTTTTCCTGCTCTCTGGGCCGCCGTAACAGGGCTTACTCGTCCTCATCAACGTTTTTCTATATATCTATTATATGCAAGAAGGCACGCTTGTCAATAGCAGCTTTCCGGGATTTCATTTTCTCCCCTCCCCTGTTGTATAATAGGCCTGATGATTGAGTTGAACATTCCCGGACGAGGCAATCTACACTTGCATCACCTCGTCACTGACGTGAACGGCACACTGGCCGTGGACGGGCAATTGCTGGACGGCCTGGTCAAGAAAATCGCCGCCTTGGGTGACCGCTTGGCCGTCCACCTGCTGACCGCTGACACGCACGGACGCCAGGCCATCATTGACGGGCAGCTCAACCTGAAAGCTGTTCGTATCCCACCAGGGAACGAGGCAGCCCAAAAAGCCGACTACGTCCGCCGCCTGGGCGCGGAGACGGTCGTCGCCATCGGGCAGGGCGCCAACGACGCCGGAATGCTCGAGGCGGCCGCCCTGGGCATCTGCGTGATGTCCCAGGAGGGCGTCGCTGTCGAGACCCTGCTGGCCGCTGACCTGGTCACGCCGGATATCTTTGCGGCCCTCGAATTGCTGGATAAACCCCTACGGATCGTCGGGAGTTTACGCAAATGAACCTGACAGAAGAAAACCCCTTCCCGGAAGAACCCATCCGCCTGCCGCCCGCGCGGCTCAAGCGGAGGCGGTACCTCGTCTCGCCAGGCGATGACGAACGCGCCGCCCTGCTGGAAAACCTGGCGCGGCGTGCCTTCCCCACGTTCGAATTCTTCCTCTTCTCCCTGTTGTGCGGGGCTGTCTTGGGCGCGGGATACATCCTGGATTCGCAAAGCCTGCTCCTGCTCGGCGTCTTGATCGCGCCCCTGATGACACCCTGGGTTGGCCTGACGCTGGCGAGCGTCACCGGCTCGGGGCGCTTCTTCCTGCAAACGCTCGGAGGGCTGCTCATTGGCGGTATCCTGGTCTTCGGCGGCGGATTGCTGGCCGGGCTGGCGGCGCGCATCTGGCTGCCGCTGCCGCTCTCTCTAGTGGATATCAATTCTCATCTGTGGTGGCCGAACATGGTCGTTTTGGCACTGGGCGCGGTGCTGCTGGTCGTTTCTTTCGTCCGCTCGGAGGATAAGCCCTTCCTGCCCAGCGTGATGCTGAGTTACGAGTTGTTTCTGCCGTTGAGCGCCGCCGCCTTCGGGCTGGGGAGCGGCCTGACGGACGCCTGGCCGAACGGCTTGCTGGTCTTTCTCGTCCACCTGACGCTGGCCACCTTCCTGGGTGTGATCGTCCTGGCCTTCCTGCGTTTCCGCCCGGCCACGTTCGCTGGTTACATCCTGGCGGTCCTTATTCTCTCGTTGACTTTGATCGTCGTCCTCGGTTTGGCCGGCATCGGGACATTCATCCCGGCTCAGTCGGCGACGCCCACTCCGTCGCAGACTCTCGCGCCTGAACCGACTCACTCGGTGACGCCCGCTCCTCTGCGCACATCAACCGTCACCCTCACCCCTTCGCCGACCGGCCCGACCGCTACGCCGACGCTGCAAATCCCCGCCTCCGTCACGCCGACGCGCACCATCACGCCCCAACCGACGCCGGTCTACGCGCGCATCTACTCTGCCGAGGGCGGTGGCGCCAGTGTTCGTTCTGAACCAGGCACCGGCGTGTTCCTGAAATCGCTCATCAACGATTACCTGATCGAGGTCCTGCCAGAGGTCAAGACTTATAACGGGGTCGTCTGGGTGCACATCCGCACGCCGGATGGCACCGAGGGATGGGTGAAGCAAATGGTGCTGGTATTTGCCACCCCGGCGCCTTATTGGCCGCCATCCGCTACACCCTAAAATAGAAAAGGATTTAGGTGGGGCGCACCTTGAAGGTGCGCCCCACCTAATGAAAAACAGGAGTTTTTTGCATGCCCATCCACTTTGGCACTGACGGCTGGCGTGCCGTCATCTCGGATACTTTCACGTTCAACAACCTACGTCTGCTGACCCAGGCCATCGCCGATGCGGTGGCCTCCGAGTATTGGGACAAGAGCGGCAACGGCAAGAATAAGCCCGACCTGCACAAGATGGTGGTCGGCTTCGACACGCGTTTCCTCTCGGATCGCTACGCCGGGGAAGTGGCGCGCGTCCTGGCCGCCAACGGGTTCACGGTCTACCTGGCCCAGTCCGACGCGCCGACGCCCGCCATCTCGTACGCGGTGTGTAATCTCAATGCCATCGCGGGCGTGATGATCACCGCTTCGCACAACGCCCCTCGCTATAACGGCGTGAAGCTCAAGTCGGCTTACGGGGGATCGGCGCTGCCCGAACAGTGCCGCCGGGTGGAGGTCTACATCAACGATAACGAGGAGCGGGCCAGGGGTCCGAATCTGATGGATTTCGACCAGGCGCGCCAGGCCGGTTTGATCCAGCGTTTCAACCCGCTGACGGCTTACTTCGACCACGTCCGCAAGTTGATCAACTGTGACATCATCGCCGAGAATCCGCAGCGCTTCGTGGTGGACTCGATGTACGGCTCCGGGCGCGGCGTCATCAAGACCTTTTTACACGGCACTGGCTGCGAGATAAGCGAGATCCGCGGCGAAATGAACCCCGGCTTCGGGGGGATGCACCCCGAACCAATTGCCCGTTACCTCAGCCCGCTGGCTGGCGCGGTCAGCACTGGCATGGGCGATTTTGGCCTGGCCACGGACGGCGACGCCGACCGCATCGGTGCGATGGACGGGCGCGGGACCTTCGTTGACCCGCACAAGATCATGGCCCTCTCCCTGCGCTACCTGGTCGAAAAGCGCGGCTGGAGCGGCGCGGTGGTGCGCACCGTCTCGACCACGCGCATGATTGACCGCCTGTGCAAGCGTTACGGTTTGAAACTCTACGAGACGCCAGTCGGCTTCAACCACATCGACGATTACATGCTGACCGAGGACGTGCTGATCGGCGGCGAGGAATCGGGCGGCATTTCATTCAAGGGACACATTCCCGAAGGCGATGGACCGATCATGGGACTGCTGCTGGTCGAGATGATCGCCGCCGCGCATAAGCCGCTGCACAGCCTGGTCGAAGAGCTTCTGGCGGAAGTCGGCCCGGCATTCTACGAGCGCACCGACTTGCGCCTGAGCCACCCGCTCGCCAAGGCCGAGATGACTGAGTACCTGACCAGGCAAGCCCCGGCCGGGATCGGCGGCCAGAAGGTGGTCGAGGTTGGCAACATTGACGGGGTCAAATACATCCTGGACGACGATTCCTGGCTGCTCATCCGGCCTTCCGGGACGGAACCAGTCTTGCGCGTCTACGCCGAAGGCCGCGACATGAAAATGGTCAAAGCTTTGCTGGGTTACGGTGAAAAAGTCGCCGCGAGCGTGACGTAATCAACCACAAATGAAAGGGATAAACACAGATTGGGATAAACCAATCTGTGTTTGTCTGTAGCAATAAATCATGATAGCCAAAATCTCCTATCCCCTCGCCATCCTCGAGGCCTTCTTCGTCAACATCATCTGAGCCTCCTCGTTCATCTTCGTCAAGCTGTTGCTTAAAGACCTCGGCCCGCTGACCATCGGCGGGCTGCGCTATTTCATCGGCTTCCTGGTGCTCCTCCCGTTCATGCTGCGCAAAGGCAGACTCGACGCCCTTCCGCGCCGGATGTGGCTGCGTCTCCTCCTGATTGGATTGAGCGCCTACACGATCGGCAACGGCGCCATGTTCTGGTCGTTGAAGTATCTGCCCGCCACCACCGTTTCGTTTATGATGAGTATGATCACGCTGCTCGTACTCTTTGGCAGCATTCTCTGGCTGAAAGAAATCCCCACCCGTCTCCAGACCGTCGGCATCCTGGTCACGCTGGGTGGGACGGCCCTGTTTTTCTTAGTTGGTCTCAAGCCTGGCGAGCCGCTTGGGATGGCCATTCTCAGCATCGGGCTGATCAGCTTCACCCTCTTCGGCGTATTGGGACGTGAGGCGGCGCGCGGCCAGAAGGTGGATACCCTTTCCCTGACGGCCATTCCGCTGGCCCTCGGTGGCGGACTCTTGCTCCTGGTCGCCTTACCGCTCGAAGGCCTGCCGCACGCTTCGCCCGGGACCTGGGGCCTGGTGCTCTGGCTGGCAGCCGTCAACACCGCCCTGGGTTATATCCTGTATAACCACGCCCTGCAGGTGCTGACTGCCTTCGAGATGAACGTGATGCTCAACCTCTCCCCTCTCTGGACTGCGCTGATGGCCTGGTTCCTGCTGAGTGAACGGTTGTTACTTTGGCAGTGGATTGGCATGGTCATCGTCGTCGTTGGCGTGGCGTTGGTGCAGCGCAGGCAAGGCATTAAAAGCATGTAGGGCGGGATTCGTGTCCCGCCCTACCCTCTCTACACTCTTTCCTCTCCTAATTTGCGGGCTTGGCCCGTAAACGCCGCGCCAGAAGAATCACCATCACCAGCACCACCGCCAGGACGATCAATCCTGGAAGGCCGAACTCGTCCGCAAAGCCGGTTTTCGCCAGGGCGGTAGCTGTGACCATGGCGGTCGCCGTCTTATTGGCAATGGCTGTCTGGGTTGCCAGGAGAGCCATAGGATCCAGCGTCGAGGTCGCGGTCGAGGCGGCAGTCGCCAGGGCTACCACCGGCGTCGGGCTGAGCGTGGGCTTAGGGGTATTGGTGGCCGTGGCCAGTGGACTAGGGAGCGCGGTCGGCGACCAGACTGCTACCTCAGCCGTCTGGGTCATCGCTTGAGCGACCTGCGCATTCTGTGCCTGGATGGTCGCCTCTTGTGCAACGGTGGCAGCCTTCTGCCGGGGCAGGATGACCAGCGCATACACGGCCATGAAAGCAATGGTTAGGAATACGATTCCTGCCAGGATGCCTGCCGCAATGATGAAAGTGCGATTATTAGATTCCTCCTTCAAGGGAGGCGTAGAATCGCCACTCAGATTGAGATCGTCGCTTTGGTCTAACATCGCTTCCTCCTCGCTTGAATTATATCACCCCAGCACTTCCAAGTTGGCCAGTGGAACGGTGATTTGTTCGCCGCCTTCCAGGCGCACCTCGCCAGCCGGCAGGCGCAAGCCATTGGGCATGGCCGTCAGGCCTGGCAACAGCGTCACCAGCGTGCCCACCCGGCCGGCATCAGGCGCCCGAACCAGCCGCACCTGCTGGCCTGAGGCAAAGGACTCCACGTGGCGCGGCTGCGGCGCTTCTTCAGAAACGGGCAGGGGAATGATGATTTCAGGCCGCGCGCCAGTGTAGCAATTGTAAGGTTCTCCATTCGCCGTCACTTCGCGCTTGGAATTGGTGGTCAGGAGCCGGTAAGCAGCTGCGTTCATCGCCCGGCGGTCGAACCCGTCGAGCACCACCACCGGGTAGCTTATCTGCATGGCGAGCGGCAGCAGCGCCGACGAGATACTACCCAGGATCAAGCCGCGCACCGGCAACTCGTTTGCCGCTCGCAAGGCCGCCGCGTCGCTACAGGTGCCGCACAACAGCACCGAGCCGCGCAGGCTGACATCTATCCGGTCGGCGGTTAACGGATCGCCGGGCGAAGAAAGCAAGGGGAGCATCAGCCCAACGTCCACGCGGCCGTTGCCCCATACACCCTCGATGAGGGCGCCGTTCATCGTGATCTCTGCGCCCCGTTCCGGGATAAGGCGGGTGACGACCCCGGGCAGCCCGGCGCGCAGCTCGTACGTTCCCTCGCCGACCTCCAGCAGGATCTGCCCGCTTCCCACTGCCACCACGCGCCCGCTGCGCGGCGAGCGTACGTTCTTTCGGAATAACCCGCCGCGCGCCGCAACGATCTGTCCCTCTTCGACGCGGTCGCCAGTCCGCACCTGCACCAGTGTGTCGGCGATCTCCTCCGAGACCCCCAGCCCGGCGACCACATCCAGCAAGATGTGTTCCTGCCCAAAATTGGCTTCCGCGATCACGTCTACCGGCATGACCTTCTGATCCAGGCGGACCACCACCCGCCCCGGGATGGGCAGAAGCCGCTCGCGGCGGAGGGTGGTGAGGGGCAACACGTGGGCAACGGGTGCGAGCATGGGGCCTAACCTCCAACCGTCCAAAGCCATTTCTTGAGCAGCTCGCGCCGGTGGGCCTGGTCGGCGGGGAAGCGCAGCGGGCGGCCGCGCCCATCCACGATCACGCCCATCGCCGTCCCGTTGACGGTCATGCTGCCGCCGAGGCCGGGGCCAAAGCCGACATCGGCATGGTGGAGAGGCTCAAGGTACAGGCGGGCCGATTGGCCGATGGGCAAGGGCAGGATCTCCAGCGCGCCCGGCTTGACTTCCAGCCGGCTCTCGTTGCCGTTCTCGTAGACCAGTTGGGCGCGCAGAAGGGGCGTTCCAGGCCGGGAGGATGACAACGGCGAGACGACAGTCGCCAATCCGAGGAAGGCGCCCGATTCGAGCACCTGGATTGGAAGGATCGCGTTCAGGTTGGCGGCCGCGCCCAGGGCCGGCAGAAGGTTATTCTGATCCAGGATCAAAGTGGTGACCCCGACCGGCTGGATGGCATCCAGCAGGATCAGCAGACTCTGGCCCCGCGTGGGCACGTGGGTGATGGCGCTGCCTCCGGCCAGTATAGGTTCGAAATAGGGGGTCATGCCGGGCGCCAGCCGCCGGGCGCAGGGGGAGAAGTCTTTGCTCGCCGCGTTCATCGCCAGGTAAAGGGTCTGGCGGGCAAGGGCCTGTTCAAGGGCCAGGTCTTCAGCCGTTGCCGGGATGGAAGTTGGGTAAAGCGATTTCTGGTAGAGGTAATCTTGCACCACGTCGGCCGGGATGTCGAGCGGCAGCCAGCGGAGGATATCCTCCAGGCTGGTGTACCCCAGCAAACCGGAAAGCCCTTCGCCCAGGCCAAGCTGCGGATAGACGCCCAACGTCAGCTCGCCGCCGAACGAGGCGGCCACCGTTGCGTCCGTGGCGCCGATGTCAATGCCCAGGACACCCTTGCGGGGATCGTAGATCTGGCTGAGGAAGCGGATGATGCGCCCCTGAGCATAGGCCGTCGGCATGAGGTTGCCGCCCGCCCAGGCCCCCAGTTCCTCCACGCCGCCGATCTGGTTCATGCGGATGTGGGCGTAGAGATCGGCCAGGATGCGTTGAGCAGGCAACAGATCCTCGGTTTCGAGCGTAGGGCGTAGGTTCGCGCCGATGCTCAAGGAGGCAGTCAGCGACTTGAATGAAGCCTTGACTTCGGGGACGAGCGCCTGGTTCCCTGCGAACAAGAGCGCCGGGCGTTTATCTGGAGGCAGCAGGTAACAGGCCAGGCCGATGGTTTCGAGGATGCGTTGCATCGATCGCGTGGCGCCGCCGTCGGTGCCTCCAGCAACCAGGATGAGGTCTGGGCGCAGGCGCAGGATGTTGTCAATCTGTTCCTCCGGCTTGCGCCGGTCGTTCATGCCGATGGCCTCGACCACCCGTGTGTAAGTGGTACGCGCCAACCGCTGGGCGCTCTCGAAGGAGACATCTGCTAGGAGGCCGACAACAACCGTTTTGATGGCCGGCCCAGCCGAGATCGTAGCCGCGAATGTATCCACCCCGCTGCCGCCCTGTGAGGGGATGATCAGGCGCAGGTTGGTATCCAACAGCGTCCGGCCAGTGACCGCCTCCAGATTCCTGATGGCCTGGTGCACGCCCTCGCCGACGTTCTTGAACGGCGCGATGGCAGTGGACGCTGCCTGACCGGAGGCGATGAAGCGATAATAGCCTTCGACCACGTCGAAGTGCGTGGCACGCGTTGTGGCGGCGCCAACATCTACAACCAGGAGGGAGTCTGCGTCAACCAGCGAGGTAGGCATAACCGTCTATAAAAAAGATGCGATGAAACTCCACAAGAAGCTCAAGCGTTCGACCAGGGCGGTCATGGCGGAGGCGTAGATCCCCGCGAACAGGACGCCAAAAGTGATCGCGATGAAAACCTTGCCGATCCCGCCCAGGATATCTACCAGACGATTGCCCTGCGGGCCGCTTGGGGTGGCTTTGGCGCTGAAGTGGAAATAGACCAGCGTGGTCAGCGTGCCGACCAGGATAATGCTGGCCTCGAAGATGCGTTCGGAAACGCTGCCTCCCGTTTTGAGGTCGAAGAGGTTGATCGAGGCGCGGGTCTGCGGGAGGAGCGTGCCCAACACCGCGCCGCCCACCGCTACCGCCGCGCCTGCGCCGACCATGAAGGCCATAGCCGGGTTGCCCAGGTGGGCTGTGCGCGGCGAGAGTTTCATGAGTAGCAACATCCCTAAGAGGAGTGGAACAAGGGATAGGGTGCGCTCCAGCATATCCCCGTAGATCAAGGGCATGAAAAGCTTCGGCCACAGCACCTGGTGCCAGGCCACCGCAGCCGTGTATCCGGCCGAAACGCCAATGAAGATATAGATTGCCAGTCGGAAGAGTGGGTTATCACCCACCAGGTAGCTCAACACCAACAGCGTGAAGATGAAACTCACAATAGCCGTGACGAAATCCAGATTTATCCCGTCGGGCATCGCTACGCCCCTTCCTCTGTCTTGCTCCGGCGGGCGCGCCAGGCAGCGATTGCGCTCGACAAGCCACCAACCAGGATCATCACCTCAGCCAGGAACAGTCCGGCGCTGAAGGCGTCCCAGTAGCGCCGCGTCAGACCCACGCCCTGGAAGACCTGTTCGTTGGCCTGCTCGTAAGCTTTTCCACCCGCCAGGCCGGTCACCAGGCCTTTGATCTGTCCCGAATCATAATAAGGCCGGATCATGGGTTCCGCCTGTGCAGAGATGACCATGATCATCGGCGCAGTGTTCAGGTAATGCCCGGCCTGTTCGATCCAGGTGCGGCCGGTGTCGGCGTTATCGGTCAAAACGAGAACGGCAGCAAAATCGCTTAGATCCTGGACACCCTGGAGCGTCGGCGTCTGCCAGGCGGGGGCGCCCTCGAGGGTGTAAGTTGCAGCCGCTGGCGGATCCTCGGCAAAACCGAGTATGCCAGCCGGGCCTCCGGCCAGATAGCCCAGGTTTACATATTCCGGCGGGGTCGGGAGCCTCTTCATGAAAGAGTCAGCCAGGATCGGGCCGGTTGGCGAGGTGGAGAGTATCGCCAGACGAGGGCCTTTAAAGAGCAGGTGTTCGATCACCGGCGCAGCCGCCGCCTCCAACTCGCCGGAGAGCGCCGGTTCGTAATCGAAGACCATGAGAACTGACGGATTGGCCCTTAAGCCGTTGATCAGGCCCCTGGTCGTGCTCAACTCGGAAGGATAGACAACCCCAGGGACGGTCTGGATACCGGTCGCGAGCGGCAGGCCTACGGCCAGGATCAACACCAGGGCAATGATCCAGCGCAGGAGGCTGGTAGAGCGCAGGCGCGTCTGGCCAGACAAAGGACGGGGTTCGCTTTCTGCGGCCACCAGGCGCTCCAGGCTGGCTGCGTGACGCTGCTGGCTCTCCGTCATCTGGAGCTTGGCGGAGTAGGCCTGCGGCTTGCGCAGCGCTCCCAGCCCGGGGCTGAGGGGGAGCACACCGCTCAATCCGGCCAGCGGTCCCCCGATGGCGGCCTCCTCTTTCTCTTCCTCTTGCGGGGCCTTGCTCTCGGCCATCACCGCCTCGACCGGGCGCATGGCCTGCACCCAGGAGGGCAGTTCTGCCGGCGCGATCTCTGGCTTCTCGGCCGCCCCGGCGGGAGCTTTCTTCTCGCCCCTTTCCGGCTTCAGCATGGATAACCAATCCGGAGTTTCCATCAGGAGGTTCGCCTCGCGCTCGCCTGCTGGCAGAGCTGCCTCTTCCAGGGCGGCAGGTGAGGGGACTTCAGCCGGGGCAGCGCCCTCCTCGAACTCCGCCAGCCATTCGGGCATGATTTTGCCTGGTTCTTCGACAGGCTTGCTTTCCGTTGGGCTGGCAAAGGCCGGTGCAGCCGGTTCTTCTTGCGCGGGGGGTGCCTCTGTCTCGAATTTCGCCAACCAATCGGGGTTCTCCTCAGCAGGAGGCTTCGTTTCGGGTGTGAAGGAGGGTTCGGGTGTGAAGATCGAGACGGCCGGTTTTTCTGTTTCCTTGGGGACAATTGGAGTCAAGTTCGCAGGCCAGTCGGGCGTTTCTGCCGGAGGCGCAGGCTCTGGCGTTGGTTTCTCCTTGGGAGCAGCCGCCTCAAAGACAGCGCCCGGCGCAGGCGGTTTCGCCTCTTCCGCAAAGGTGCTCGCCTGAAGTCCCGCCAACCAATCTGGCGATTCCTCGAAAGGTACATCAATGTGCGGAAATTCACGCGTCGGCGTTTTGGATTCAGCCTGCAGCTTCATCAGCCAATCGGGAAGCTCCTCAGAGGGTGCAGACTTCGGACCGGTTGGCGGTACAGCCGAGCCTTTCTCAGGCTCGGCTTGGAGGCCAGCCAACCAGGTGGGTAGTTCTTCAGGGGGCTTTGCTTCAGCGGGGGCGGCCTGGATGTGGCCAAGTCTGGCAGGCGCAGGCTCGCTTTTCTGATCAGGAAACCAATCCGGCAGGCCTTCCAAATTTGCCGAGGCTGTCGGCTTAGATTCTGGCGGGAAGGGCGGCGCTCCACCGGCCGTTGGCGCGGGCTTTTCTTTCTCCTCCTGGCTCAAGCGTCCCAGCCAGTCCGTGCCTTCCGATGGTGCGATAGGCTCCTCCTCGGCAGGCGTCCCTGGCTGGATTGGAGATTTGTCGCGGATACTTGCAAGCCAATCCGGTACTTTCTCTTCCTCCTTAGCGCCGGCCTCCAGGCCGGATAACCAATCGGGCAGTTTTACGTCTACTGGCTGCGGGGCAGATTCCGCTCCGGTTGGGAACGGCCAGCCCTCGTCCGCGAAAGGTTTCGCTGGCTGCGCCAGGGGAGTCTGGCTATCCTGATCACGCAAGTCGCGCAGCCAGGAGGGCAGGGCGCGTTCCAGTTCGGCGGTATTCTCTCTGGTCGGTACGTCGCCAGCTTGGATGGATTCTGGCTCCGCAAAAGGCGCGGCGCCTCTTTTCATCTCAGACGTTCTTTGCTCTACCGGCTCCTCACCAGGATAGATCTGGGGGCGGTTATCGGGCGAAGAGGCCAACAGCGGCTTCAGCCGCGCCCCGCAAAACGCACACTTCTCCAATTCGTCGGAGTTGGGTTTGCCGCACATCGGGCAGCGCAGATCGGCCATCACTTTCCCCCTCTCGAGGGATCGCTCCCGTAGGGCCGGTCAGCGCCAAACAGGACGCGCAGGCCGGTGGTCAGCGAACCCAGGGCAACGCCAATCAGGATGCCGCGCGCCCCGGCCGCCGCCAGTACCTGGGCGATGAACGGCCGGATCAGGTCGCCCAAGATCGGCACGTTGCCAACATATGGAAGCGGCACAGTGCCCAGCAAGATCAATAAAGCTGTAACCAGGAAGATAACCGAAATCAGGTTGTTACGGCGGCGCAGCAGGCGGATGCTGGCATACATCAGCGTGACGGCCAGCATTGCCATCAAGCTGGTTTCGACCGGTAGTTGGATCGCCTTGAAGATCAGGGCCATCAGGGCGTGATCCGGCCGCAACCACAACCCAAGGATCAAAGTGGTGAGCAGGGAAAATATCAGGATCAGGCTGTAAATCCCGCCTTTCTCTTTGCTGCGGATCTTATCGGTATGGACAGCCAAAAGGTTGAAGAGGCCAAGGAAAAGGGCAACCGCGGCCAGGATGATGACCCAATTCAGGATCGTGATACGCAGGTTGACCAGGATGGGAAGCTCGACAAAGTACCCCACCAGCATGATGAGGCCGGTGGCAATGGCAATGACGGCGGAAAACAGTCCCCTCAGCTTCACAGCACACCTGCCAGTTTCAGGAGGGCGCCCACGAGAATGCCGATTACGATCAGCCAGCGCAGGATGTCCTGGACGGTTAGGCTGGCGGAGTGGAAAGGCCTGGCCTTGAGGTATGCCCCGGCCGCGTACAACTCCTCGCCGATCAGTGGATCCTGCGCGCTGGCGTAAAGGATGGCCTGGGCCGTCAGATTATCGCTGCCTGCCAGTGTGGAGGTGTTTCCCCGTTCGGCGGTATCGGTCAATAATGCCACTTCGACGCCGAAGTTCCCCATCAGCACATTGGCTGAGAGGTTCTCATCCTGCATCACCGGCAGAACGCCTGCCGCGTAGGAGAAGGGGGTCAGGCCGGTCAGGCGTGCGGGGGTAGCGTCATATCCGGTCGAGAGGGCGGCTTGCCCGGAGGCCAGCAGCGCGTCCTGGGAGAGGATGGTTACCGCGCCGTCGCCGGAGGTCGCCACCGGAGGCCGGTCGCTGGCCGCAGTCAGCTCGGAGAGGCGGCGCAGCATTTCCAGGCCTGCCAGCTCGGCGGCGCTCTGCGGCGTGGTCAACCCGCCGCGTCCCAGCGAGATGTGCAGCCGGCTGCCTTCTTCTACCGCCAAGCCGATGGCCTTGCGCAGGCGGGCAAACGCCGGGATCTCTCGAAACGCCGGCGTGGACTTTCGGCGCAGGAACGCCAGTCCTGCCATCAGGATTGCGCTGAGAATGACCAGGCCAAAGCCGGCCAATCCGACCCAGTTCACGCTGTGCCTTCCTCTCGCAGAAAAGCGGCGAACGCCTGCGCCTCTTCGTCATCTTCGAGCAGGTGCGCCAGCGCGCCGACCTGGGTGTCCGAAAAGGCCGGATGCAGGAGCGGCGCTCCCAGGTACAATGCCTGCGCGCCGAGCACGGTCAGCGGCCTGGCAGCCTCCAACGCCCAGGCTGCCAGGTTCTCCAGCCCCAGGCGGCGCAGGAAGTCGGCCCAGGCGGGCCACGATGTACGAAAGTCAGAAGGGCTCATTCTCTGCATCGGACGCCTATACGCTCTAGTATAGCACACCCATGACACATTCAGACTTACACCACAGTCAGTATCACACAGAACAGATGAGCGTAGATTGATTCTATATCCTCACGCGCAACAGGTCAAGTAGCCATAGTATAATGCATTTGAAGATTCTTTCACGTGAGGGAACCATGACTGAACGAAAAATCCGCGTTTTGGTCGCCAAGCCCGGTTTGGACGGTCACGACCGCGGCGCCAAGGTGGTCGCCCGAGCCCTTCGGGATGCCGGCATGGAAGTCATTTACACCGGCCTGCGCCAGACCCCGGAGATGATCGCCGAGGCCGCGCTCCAGGAAGATGTGGACGCGGTTGGGCTTTCCATACTCTCCGGCGCGCACATGGCGCTCGTCCCGCGCGTGTTCGAGCTGCTCAGGGCTAACGGTCAGGAGCTCGTCAAAGTTTTCCTGGGCGGCATCATCCCAGACGAAGATGTACTCCTCTTGAAAAAGATGGGCGTTGCTGGCATTTACGGTCCCGGCACCTCTACCGACGATATTGTGCGGGATGTGCGCCAGGCTTTATTGGCGAAGTGATGATTACGTTTTACGTTTTCCGCTCTACGTGTTCGCAGTACGTAAAACGTGAAGTGTAAGGATCCAGCGATGAAATTGGTTGATGCCGTCCTTTCCAGCGACCGTCTGGCGCTCTCCCGCCTGCTGACCCAGGTAGAGAACGACACGCCCGAAGGCCGCGCCGCCCTCGATGCCCTCTTTCCCCACACCGGAAAGGCGCATCTGATCGGCGTGACCGGCGCACCTGGGACGGGGAAATCCTCGCTTGTCAACCAACTGGCGCTCTACTACCGCAAACAGACGGGAAAACGCGTCGCCGTCGTCGCCGTGGACCCGACCAGTCCTTTCACCGGCGGCGCGCTGCTCGGCGACCGGGTGCGGATGCGCGACCTGGCTGGCGATGCGGACGTGTTCATCCGCTCGATGGCCTCGCGCGGCTCGCTCGGAGGCCTGGCCCACGCAACGGCGGCCCTATCGCAGGTCTTCGACGCGGCCGGCTACGAGATCATTTTCATCGAAACGGTCGGAGCGGGACAGGCGGAGGTGGACATCGCCCGCCTGGCGCACACCACGCTGGTGGTCGAGGCGCCGGGCTTCGGGGATGAGATCCAGGCCATCAAGGCCGGCATCCTGGAGATCGCCGACATCCTGGTGCTCAATAAAGCTGACCAGCCGGGCGTGGAAATCACCGAGCGCGCCCTGCGCGATATGCTCGAGATGGCGCATCCGGTGCGACGCATCTTCCAACATCATGGTAGCCTGATTTCGGGCTACCATCATGGCAAGGTTGAAACCCTCGATGCCCCTGTCAGTTTGCCTGAAAATCTATGGGTACCCCCGATCCTGCGCACCATCGCCATCCAGGAGACAGGCTCCGTCGAACTGGCCGAAGCCATTGCCCATCACAGGGAGCACCTGCGTCAGAGCGGAGACTGGTCGCGCCGCGAGCATGCCCGCCTGGAACGCGAGGTCGAGGCGTTGATCCAGGAGACTCTGGCGGCGCAATTCCGCGCCAACATCCAAGCAGCTTACTACGAGAAGGTGCTTGTTCAGGTTTTCGAGCACCAGCTCTCGCCGTGGGAGGCTGTCAAGGCCTTGCTGAATGGGAGGCAGACATGATCTACGGTGAACGCATCCGTCTGCGCAGTGTGGAACGGGATGATATTCCCCTTTTTGTCGGCTGGTTGAACGACCCCGAAGTGATCGAGAACCTGATGATGAGATTGCCCATCTCGACCACCGACGAAATCCGCTGGTTCGAGAAATTGGCCGACCTCGCTCCAGAAGAGAAACCGCTGGCGATTGAAATCCACGCGGGGGATGGCTGGCGGCTCGTTGGCAACAGCGGTTTCCATAATATCCAGTGGGTGAACCGCTCTGCTGAGATCGGTCTCTTCATTGGCGATAAATCTATCTGGAATCACGGCTATGGCACAGAAACGGTTCGCCTGCTGCTCAAGCACGGCTTCGAGACCCTCAACCTGAACCGTATTTACCTGCACGTCTACGAACCCAACAAGCGCGCCATCCGCGCTTACGAGAAGGCTGGCTTCGTGCTCGAAGGATGCTTGCGGCAGGCAAGATACAAAAACGGCCAGTATCAGGATGAATTCATCATGAGCGTTCTGCGTTCAGAATGGGACGCTCAACGTGGAATGGAGTAGCCATGCCCCCACGTTCGCATGAAATGCAAGTATACGGCGGCATCAAATTGTATGCCGGAACGGCCTCCCCGGAACTGGCTCAAAAGGTCGCTGACCACCTCGGCGAGGAGCTGTGCGGGCGGGACATCGTCCTTTTCCCCAACGACAACTTGTTCGTCAAACTGCACGGCAGCGTGCGCGGCCAGGACGTATACGTTATCCAGACCACCTCCGCGCCTGTCCAGCGGAATCTGATGGAGCTTCTCATCATGCTCCAGACGCTGCGGATGGATTCGGCGGCGCGGATCACCGCGGTCATCCCTTACTTGTGTTATGGACGCTCGGACAAAAAAGACCAGCCGCGCATCCCGATCACTTCCCGACTGGTGGCAGACATGATCGAGGTCGCCGGTGCGGATCGCTACATGACCCTCGACCCGCACGCCGGACAAGTCCAGGGCTTTTTCTCTATCCCCGGCGACGTACTGACCGCCTCACATCTCATTACCGATTATATCAACCAGAACATCCGGGCTGGCTTGAAAGACCCGGTCGTCGTGACCGTGGACCTGGGCTATGCTAAAAAAGGCCGCAACATCGCTGCCGACATTAATGTTCCCATTGCTTTCATCGAGAAGCGCCGCGCGGCCAACGACGCCAACGCCGAGGCGCTCACCATTATCGGCAGCGTCAAAGACCGGGATGTCATCCTGGTAGATGACGAAATTGATACCGGCGGTTCGGCGGCACAGGCCGTCCATCTCGTCAAAGACAGCGGCGCACGGCGCATGTACGTCGTCTTTATCCATCCGGTCTTCTCGGCGAACGCCGCCGAACGACTGGCCGCCCTGCAGGTGACCGAATTCATCACCACCGACTCCGTCCCCATCCCGCCTGAAAAGCGCGCCCTGCTGGGCAATCGGCTGACAGTCCTTTCGGTCGCGTCGCTGCTGGGCGAGGTCATCCGCCGCGCCCACGAGGGTCGCAGCGTAGGTGAGATGTTCAACGAGTAGTGTCCACTCAATTAATTTTTTCAAGGAGGAACCCATGAAAGGCAACGACAAGATTATCGAAAAACTGAATGCCCTGCTGGCCGACGAACTGACGGCCGTCAACCAGTATATCGTGCACTCGGAGATGTGCGCCAACTGGGGCTATGACAAGCTCCACACGGTCTTCGAAAAGCGCGCCATTGATGAGATGAAGCACGCCGAAAAGCACATTGCGCGCATCCTCTTCCTGGAGGGACGGCCAATTGTCAGCAACCTGAACAAGATCAACATTGGGCCGGATGTCGAGACGCAGCACAAGAGCGATTGGGCTGCCGAGGAAGGCGCGATCAAAGCCTACAACGATTCCGTCCGCCTGGCCGTCGAACTCGGCGACAACGGGACGCGTGAAATGCTGGAGGCGATCCTCAAGGATGAGGAAGATCACATTGACTGGATCGAAGCCCAACTCGACCAGATCAAGCAGATGGGCGTCCAGCCGTATCTGTCCGAGCAGATTTCGTAATCCTCGCTTGGGCGGGGTTTCAGACCCCGCACAGAACATATGCCTGAACTCCCCGAAGTCGAGACCATCGTCCGCGCGTTGCGCCCGGCCCTGGTCGGCAAGACGATTCTCTCTGCTGACCTGCTCTGGAAGCGCACCCTGGCCGCGCCCTCCCCTGAGGCGTTTAAAAAGCGTATCAAAGGTCAGCAAATCCTATCGGTTTCACGTCGAGCCAAATTTTGCAACTTTCAACTTTCAACCCTTCGAGAACCTCACCTGTACCTGCGGCACTGGCGCAGGCAGGGCAAGCCATTCAACCTTCTTGTCCACCTGCGCATGAGCGGCGCTCTCCTGGTCAAAGAAGGTGCTTTTACGCCTGCAAAGCACGACCGCCTGGTCTTGACCCTTTCGGACGATCTCTCCTTGATCTTCAACGATGCGCGCAAATTCGGGCGCGTCTGGCTGACTGCGGACCCGGACGAGGTGCTGGGCGACCTCGGGCCGGAGCCGCTCGATCCATCCATCACGCCGCAAGCATTCTACGAACGCCTGCACGGGCGTCGTCGCCAGCTCAAGCCGCTTCTGCTCGACCAGAGCTTCATAGCCGGCCTGGGCAACATCTATACCGACGAGGCCCTGCACATGGCGCGTCTTCATCCGCTGGCACAATCGGATTCAGTTACGCCGGAGCAGGCCGAGGGTCTATGGCGAGCCGTGCGCGCGGTGCTCGAAGAGGGCATTCGCAGCAACGGCGCCAGCATTGACTGGGTCTATCGCGGCGGTGAATTCCAAGATCACTTTCGCGTCTATGGGCGACATGGGGAACCCTGTCCGGTCTGCGGGGCGAAGATTGAGCGCATGGTGATTGGTCAGCGCGGGACGCATTTCTGTCCGAACTGTCAGCCGCTCGAGGGAGATTGACTATGGTATGGAATCTCGCAACGATTGGCCTACTCCTGGCGGTGCTGATCTTTGGTTACTTGATCGGCTTGCTGGAGGCCAGACTGAGAATCTCCAAGAAAGAAGGGCGGCCCGCCAAGCCACCTGCAGATGAAGCTCTTCCATCCCTGGAGGGCGAGATCGAGGTCTTGCGTGCTTGGCGTACCCGCGCCGGGAAACTGGGTCTGGAGATGGGCGGCCAAAGAATTGAGGGCAAGGAAATGTTGCAGCCCGAACAGCATCGCAGGTTGGTCAATCTCCTGCTCGAACTGCGTCCCTGGCTGGAGGCCGCGCCAGATTTGCCGCCTGCTCGCTCCGGCCAGGAACAGCCAGCCAAGCCGCCTATCCCAGCCAAAACCAAAGAGCCAAAGGTAGAACAACCTGCCGTGGCCGCCTTCAGCATCGTGGCGCAAATTGACCAGATCCTGCAGGACAGGCTGACCGGCACGCCACTGGCAGGCAGAGGCATTCACTTGCAGGAATCGCCTGAAGGGGGCGTGATGGTTTGGGTTGGATTACAGCGTTTCGAGGGGATAGATGCCGTACTTGACCCGGAGGTCAAAGCCGCCATCCGGCAGGCTGTGGAAGCGTGGGAAAAGAAGCCGTAATAAAATTTGCTCGGCCGGGGGATAAGCCCACGACCGAGCCGGTTTCACCGATTAGGCCTTCGGCAGGCTTTTTACCAAATACAATTTCCCTCTTTCAAACCCGCGTTCGAGATAATACCGGCGCGTCCCTACCGCAGCAATAACTGCCATGCGGTGGAAGCCGCGCCTTCGGGCGATCTTCTCCGCCACCTCAAGCAGCCGCGTGCCGAGACCCGTGTGCTGCGCGGCTCCATTCCCTTCTTCTCCCACCGGCAGCGATTGGCCGTAAACGTGTACTTCGCGAACGATGGCCGCGTCATCTAGGTCGCCCAATCCTGTAGAAGGCGAATCCACATTCGGCAAGCAGAGTCGCAGGAACCCGGCGATCTTATCCTCCGGCGTTACGAATGATAGAAAATGCTCCTCCGCGCCGTCTGCGGGATAGGCCAGATCATCCAACTCCAACGCGCTTGTCTCTACAGCTTGCTCGCGCACCTCCCGGCAGCGGATGCAATTACAGCGCGTCCCGCGCCGTCGTAGCTCGGCGTGAACATCCTGCCGCAAGCTGGTACGTTTATTCCCTGCCACCACGTGTGTCGAAGGTATATCGCGGACCACGCGGTTAACGCGGCAATAACGCGGGATGGCCGGCTTAAGGTCTGCAATCAGCGCTACCAGTTCTTCCTGCGTGTATGGCTGATATTTGCCGCGTCGCCAGTATTCATACAACGGGGCATTTTCCAGCAATTGCGTCGGGTAAATCTTGATCTCGTCGGGACACAGTCCCTCCCACAGGCGAGGAAAATCGGCGCGGTCGGTATCGAGCGTCGCGCCCAGCAGGTTGGGCATCCAGTGCAGGACGATCTTGAACCCGGCCGCGCGCAGCAATGCGACGGCGCGATGCGTCTCGGCAGCGGTATGTCCGCGCGCATTGATTTCCAGGATGTGATCGTCCAGGCTCTGCGCGCCCATCTGCACCTTCGTCACGCCCAGGTGGCGGAACCAGGCCAGCTCATCCGGGGTGATCTCGTCCGGGCGAGTCTCGACGACCAGGCCGACGTTGCGGTGCGGGGCGGTTTCGTTGATGAGATGTACCGGACCTATCCCCCCTGTGTCCCCCCTTCCCTGTAGGGAAGGGGGGAGCGGGGGGTTAGGTCCATTCAACGCCTTAAAGCACTGAATTACAAACCATTCCTGGTAGTCGCGCCGATAGTAAGACCACGTGCCACCCAGGATGAGCAGCTCGACCTTATCGGTTGGGTGGCCGATCGACTCAAGCGCTTCGAGCCGCGAGCGCACCTGCGCGTACGGGTCGAAGTCGTGTTCGACGGCGCGCATCGCTCCCGGCTCGTCCGAGAGATAACTCTTGGGCATGTGCGCTTCGTCAGGACAAAAAATGCACTGGCCGGGGCAGGGATAGGGCTTGGTCAGCACGGTGACAGTGGTCACGCCGGAGAGCGTCCGCACCGGCTTGAGGCGGATGCGCGCCAGCAGGGACGGGTCGGCTTGCCAGGCGCCGCTCTCGACCAGTTGGTTGTACGCTGCCACCAACACCGACTTGCTGATGTGTCCCCCTTTTACCGGATGCCGCCGCACCGCCTCGGCCACCGGGCGTCCGCCGCGCACGTCATCGAGCACCAGGCGCGCCAGAGCCAGCTTTTCGGGCGTGAGAGTGCGGAGTTGTTGGAAGGTGCTTTTCTTGACCATCGCAGTATAATCAGAGCATGGATTCAGCTACAGCCGTTCGGCTGCTCGATCTGAATAAACAATTCTACCAGACCTTCGGGCGTGAATTTTCTTCCACGCGGCAGCGCCTCCAGCCCGGCGTGTTGCGGGTGTTGGACAGGTTGACTGGCGATGAATCTATCCTCGACCTGGGCTGCGGCAATGGTGAACTGGGCCGCGAACGGATGCGGCGCGGGCACCGCGGTCCTTATACAGGGCTGGACTTCAGCCTGCTGCTACTCGAAGTCGCCCGCCATGGTTGGGAAGACGCTCCGGCGACGTTTATTCGCGCTGATTTAACAACCGCAGATTGGGAAAAGCGGGTCGTCTCATCAACGAACCAACCTTTTGATCTGGTAACAGCCTTTGCCGTGCTGCATCACATTCCAGGCCAGGATGTGCGGTTGAATATTTTGAACAAGGTGCGCGGACTGTTGCGCGAAGGCGGACATTTCATCCATTCCGAGTGGCAATTCTTGCACAGTGAAAAGCTCAAATCACGCATTCAGTCGTGGGAAGATGCGGGGCTTTCGCCGGAAGCTGTGGATTTCGGCGATTACCTGCTCGACTGGCGCAGCGGCGGGCGCGGTCTGCGCTACGTGCACCACTTCGACGAGGCGGAGTTGAACGCCCTGGCCGCGGCGAGCAGGTTCCGGGTCCAGGAAACGTTCTACGCCGACGGCGAGGGAGGTAGATTAGGGTTGTATCAGGTTTGGGAGGTCGTATGAAAACGAAAGATGAAATCGTCACCAACTGGCTGCCGCGCTACACCGGCATTCCGCTGGAAGAGATCAGTAAATACATCCTGCTGGTCAACTTCGAGAATTACCTGCACCTGTTTGCCGACATGCACGGCGTGTCGATTCGCGGGCACGAAAAGCCGATGCCCAACGCCACGGCCAACGGCATCACGATAATCAACTTTGGCATGGGCAGCGCCAACGCCGCCACCGTCATGGACCTGCTCTCGGCTATCAAGCCAAAGGCCTGCCTGTTCCTGGGCAAGTGCGGCGGGTTGAAGAAGAAGAACAAGCTGGGCGATTTGATCCTGCCCATCGCAGCCCTGCGCGGCGAGGGGACTTCCAACGACTACTTTCCACCCGAGGTGCCGGCCCTGCCGGCCTTCAACTTGCAAAAAGCTGTCTCGACCACCATCCGCAACTACCACCGCGACTACTGGACCGGCACGGTCTACTCGACCAACCGCCGCGTCTGGGAGCACGACGAGGAGTTCAAGAGCTACCTGCGCCGCATCCGGGCCATGGCCGTGGATATGGAGACGGCCACGATTTTCATCACCGGCTTCTATAACAAGATTCCCAGCGGCGCGCTGCTGCTGGTCTCCGACCAGCCAATGATCCCGGAGGGCGTCAAGACCGCCGCATCCGACGAGAAGGTGACGCAAGAATACGCCGATCTGCACCTGCGCATCGGCATCGATTCGCTCAGCGAGATCATCAACGACGGGTTGACTGTCAAGCACTTACGGTTTTAGCCACAGACACTTTCACCCCGTTCGGGCCGGGAGCCCGCCGGGGCGAGACGGCCTGCTGCAAGTGCAGGTGTAAACGCAGATAAACACGGATAAACCAAGAGTCTTTTATGCTTATCGCCATCACCCGCCATGTCAGCCCGGCCATCGGCAAGTGTGAACTGACCCATCTGGAGCGCCAGCCAATTGACCTAGCTGTAGCGCGCGCCCAGCATCGTCAGTATGAGGCAGCTCTCAAGTCCCTGGGCGTAGACGTTCACCCGCTGCCCGCCGAAGTGGACCTCCCAGACTCGGTTTTCGTCGAGGATATTGCAATTGTAGTAGACGAGGCGGCGATCATTACTCGACCTGGAGCCGATTCGCGCAAACCTGAGACCGAGTCCATCGCCAAAGCCCTGGCCCCCTATCGAAAGCTGTTCTACATCCAGGCTCCCGGCACGCTGGATGGCGGCGACGTACTGACGGTCCGCAAAGATATTTATGTTGGGCAGAGCAGCCGGAGCAACCAGGCAGCCATCGAGCAGATGGGAGCTTTCCTCGCCTCGTTTGGTTACACCGTCAAAGGCGTGAAGGTGAGTGGCTGTCTACATCTGAAGTCGGCGGTCACGCAGGTGGCAGCAGATACGTTGCTCGTCAATCCAGCCTGGGTGGGTAAGGAAAATTTCCCCGGCATGAAATTCATCGATGTAGAACCATCCGAGGCCTACGCTGCAAATGCGGTGCTGGTCGGCAAGACGGTGCTTTACCCATCCTCCTATCCCAAGACGCGCCTGCGGCTGGAAGAGGCGGGGATTCGTCTAGTCATCGTGGAGGCTTCGGAATTAGCCAAGGCCGAGGGCGCGGTGACGTGCTGTTCGTTGATATTCAAAGTGTAGGGGCAAAGGCAGTGAAAAGTAACCCGTGATCAGTTCCGGTCAGTAGGGGACATTTAGCACCCTTCAACGTGATATTCTCCACTAATCCAGGCTGCCTTCAGGGAATATAATATATTCGTGGCGACGAATATATCTTCCGTTGAAGAAGTAGCATTCCTCCTGCAAACCATCGGCCAACCTGCCCGGATGCAAATCCTGCTGGCTATCGGCCAGGGCGAGACGTGCGTCTGCCACCTGGAAGCCACCTTCGGCTGGCGGCAGGCGTACCTCTCCCAGCACCTGATGGCCCTGCGCAAGGCGGGCATCCTTTTGGCGCGCCGCCAGGGACGGTATATCCATTACCGGATGGCGAACCCAGCCTTTCTTGATCTCATCTACCAGGCAGCACAAATCCAGAGCACGACCCTGCCCGAACTGGCCCCTTCGCCGGGGTGCGGCTGTCCGAACTGCCGATGCAAGCGGGAAAAAACATGAAGAAAGCCCTTCAGGTAGCCTTGGAAGATTCCGACGTAATCGAGTTGATGCGCATCCTCTTGGATGAAGACGCCGAGGGCACTTTGATATTCCTGCAAACGCACTTCAAAGGCAAAGCCCGCGAACTGCTCGAAGGCGGCTGAAAGGTAATGATTGAAGTGCCCGGGAAAGGCGCTCAACAGATCTCTGGAAATCTGTTCAAGAAATGATCTTCCTCGACTCGATTACGCTAACGCGCACGCTCCCCTGCCTGGCCAAACCGGGCAAGATGATCGTCATTGGCAAACCCGCCCGGACGCTGGAAGAGGTTTTGCCGTACCTGGCGACATTACCCGGCATCATCGCCTACAACCCGGAACAATGCACGCTGACCTTCCGGCGCCAGCCCGGTTTTCTCACCATCCAGCGCGACCAGGCGTACATCACGCAGGTCAAAGATGTTCAAGAAGGGCTTGAGCTGCTTGCCGCGCTGACCGAGAGCATCAATGCGGTCTGGGAACACCGGCAGGAATTGGTCGCGGTCACGGCCTCGAAACGCACGCCTCGCCCGCTCGATGTCTGGTCACTCCTGCCGCAGACCAATTGCAAGCAATGCGGCGAGGCCACCTGTATGGCCTTTGCGGTGGGTTTGCTCCAGCAGAATCGGGCGCTGACCGAATGTCCGCTTCTCGCCTCCGACTCTAATTTAGCCGACCGCCGCGTCGCACTCGAAGCCATGTTGTGAGCATGGCCCAAAAAGGAGTAAGAAATGCCTGAATTCCTTGAAACCATGGTTGACAAATTCACCTTCAAAGTTGCTACAGATCGTTTGTACAACGCAGAAGGGATCTGGGCGAAACCGGAAGGGAATCTCGTCCGGATTGGCTTATCCGACTTCTTGCAGCAGCGCAGCGGCGATGTGGCCTTTGCCGAGGTCAAGCCAGTGGGCACACAGGCAGCCTTTGGTAATGAAATCGCCCTCATCGAGACCATCAAGGTCAATATCAGTCTGACCAGCCCTGTGACGGGCAAAGTGGTCGAGGCCAATCCGGCCATGGCGACTGCTCCCGAAGCTATCAATCAGGAGCCATATGGGGCCGGTTGGCTGGCGGTGGTCGAGGCAACGGATTGGCAGACTGACAAAGCAAACCTGTTAGACCCCCAGGCCTACTTTGCCAAAATGAAAATGGAAGCCGAACAGGAGGTCAAAAAAGCATGACCGGTCAAAACCGTAAATCCCGCGTGGTCATCGTCCCGTGCAGCGGGATCGGCAAAACGTACGGCACCGTCAGCCGCGAGGCCGCTTACGATATCATCGAAGATCTGCGTCCTGAAGAAACACAACTGGTCGCGCTCTCCATGCTTGTCCTGGGAGACGAAGCGGCCCGCGCCGCAGTGGCGCAGAATCCGGCCATCACGATTGACGGCTGCAAACTGGCCTGTGCAACCAAGATGGTGAAAGAGAGCGGCGGAACCGTCGCCCAGGATTTTGCCGTCCTGGATGTTTACCGCCGTTACAAGCAGTTCAAGCCGCAGGGGATTGCCGAACTCAACGAGGGCGGGGAACAACTAGCGCATGCCCTTGCCGAGGAGATTGCCAGGATTGTTGATACCCTCACCTCCAGCCCCTCTCCCACAAGCGGGCGAGGGAAACCTGATGGAGGCTCAAATGGTTGACCTGCCGAAGAAGAAAGTGGGCATTGTATCCTGCTCTGGCGAGGAATTGGCCGAGGGAACGGTGACACGCCTGGCTGCGCTTAAAGTATTGGAACAACTCCGCCCTGCCGACACCGTGACGATCTGCCTGCCGCTCTTCCTGGCGGGCGGAGAAGGGGATCGTGCCTTTGCCAAGTTTTACCCGACCATCGCGGTAGATGGCTGTGAACTACGCTGTGCGGCGCGTGCAACCGAGATGTATTCCAGCAAACCGGCTGCGAGCGTCATGGTCCGGGAACTGGTTGCGGAAAACAACCTCGGCCAACTGGAGGGGAGACGCCGCCTGAACCCCGCTGGACTTCGAGCGGTTAATGTGACCGCCGAACGCATGGCAGCATTGGTGGATGAACTGCTCGGAAAACATTGGGACCGGCGAGAAGGTGCTTTCGTTGAGTCGCAAGCGGACTCTGCCGTCTCCTTGGGGGACGCTGAAGAAACCGAAAAAGTGGCTACCTGCGCCTGTGGGTCTGGAATCCCCATCCAGGAAGTGGAGATCGAAGGCCAGGTGGTCACCCTGATTGCCCTGCCGCTCATCTTCGAGCAGTTCCGGCAATCCCGTAAGCCGCCTTCCGGTACAACTGCACGCGAACTGCTGGATACGGTCAAATTATACAATCCGGTGCCCGAGGGCGCCGATGAGCAATACAAAACCGTTCTCATGCGTGAATATGCCGCGTTTAGTGAAAAGGAGGCCGCTCAATGAGCCAGACTGCGACCTATCACACGACCGTTTCGTGGAAGGGGGAGCATTGGGGTCACATCGTCATGGGCAATGGGCCGGAGATGGAATTCTCCGCGCCGCCCGACGCGCAAGGCCATCCTGGCGTTCTTACCCCTGAAGATGCTTTCGTGGCCGCAGCCAACACCTGCATCATGATGATGTTCATCTGGGCTGCCAAACGCTACAAACTGGAGTTGTTATCCTATGAATGCCGCGCCGAAGGCACGAAGCTGATCGAATTGGATCGCACGGAGATTTTTACGCACCTGCGCTTCTGGCCGGTCATCCGGATCGCCGCGGGGGACGAAGACCCCAAAGCGGTTGAAGCGCGCGCCAAACGTGCCCTGCAGTCCGCCCAAAAATACAGCCTGGTGGCGAACTCCGTGAAATCCGAGGTGATCCTTTCACCGCAAATTGAGGTGGTCGCCGGAAAGGGCGGATAATGAAAACGAATTACGTTGAAATGCACAAATCCCTCGAAGAGCGCCTTGCCCAACTTGGGAGCGAGATTCCCGGTCCGATGACCGGTTTCGCCCGTCTGCACAAAAAAGCCATTGAGGAGGGCGCCCTCAGCAGCAAAATCAAAGAGATGATGGCGCTGGCGATCAGCATTGTCGTCGGCTGCGAGGGTTGTATTGCTTATCATGTTCACGATGCCATCGCGGCTGGCGCTACCCGCCCGGAATTACTGGAAACGATTGGCGTGGGAATCCTGATGGGCGGAGGCCCGGGATCCATTTATGCCGCACATGCTCTGGATGCCATGGAACAGTTTTTGCCCAAAGAAGAGAACAACCCTGACATTTCTTCATGCTCGATTTGAGCGACGGATAGAATCCGAAACCACAATTACACCCAATTCATACAAGAAAAGGAGTCGATTTATGTTAACCATCAAAGTTCTTGGACCGGGTTGCGCCAACTGCAAGAATGTTGAAGCCGTAGCCCGCAAAGCCATTGCCGACCTGGCCATTGAGGCTGAGATCGTCAAAGTAACCGACTACGCTGACATCATGAAGTATAAATTACTCTATACCCCTGGACTGGTCATCAATGAGAAGGTTGTCTGCGCAGGCCGCATCCCATCGCAGGCCGAGGTAACGACCTGGCTGGCGAATGCTCTCGACTAATAAACTTGCATATCAAGGAGTCTACAATGTCCAACCAAACTTCTGCCGATACCGTGGGAGTAACGAAACGCCTTTCGACCCTCGACCGCTTCCTGACGCTGTGGATTTTCCTGGCGATGGCACTTGGCGTCGGCATCGGCTTCCTTTTCCCTGCTGCCGTGCAAACCTTCAACACCGCCGTTTCTGTCGGTACGACCAATATTCCCATCGCCATCGGCCTGATCCTGATGATGTATCCCCCACTGGCCAAAGTCCACTATGACGAACTGGGCGACGTTTTCCGGAACTGGAAGGTGCTCGGCCTATCGCTGGTCCAGAACTGGGTCATCGGCCCGGTCTTGATGTTCGCCCTGGCGATCATTTTCCTGCGCGGCTATCCTGAATACATGACCGGCCTGATCCTGATCGGCCTGGCGCGCTGCATTGCCATGGTCATCGTCTGGAACGAACTGGCCAAGGGCGATACCGAATATGCCGCCGGATTAGTGGCTTTCAACAGCATCTTCCAGGTGCTGTTCTACAGCGTGTATGCCTACGTCTTTATCACCGTCCTGCCGACCTGGTTCGGCATGACCGGCAACATCGTGGACATCACCATCGGCGAGATTGCCAAGAGCGTGTTTATTTATCTGGGTATCCCGTTCATCGCCGGGTTCCTGACGCGCTTTTTTCTTGTGCGCGCCAAAGGCAAGGAATGGTATGACAAGGTATTTGTTCCCAAAATCAGCCCGCTGACGTTGATTGCCCTGCTGTTCACCATCGTGGTCATGTTCAGTCTGAAAGGCGAAAGAATCATCACGGTTCCACTGGATGTGGTGCGGATTGCCATCCCGTTGCTGATCTATTTCGTGGTCATGTTCCTGGTCAGTTTTTTCATGGGCAAAGCCGTCGGCGCGGACTACGAGAAGACGGCCACGCTCTCGTTTACGGCGGCCAGCAACAACTTCGAACTGGCGATTGCGGTAGCGGTGGCGGTGTTTGGGATTTCATCGGGGCAAGCCTTCGCAGCGGTCATTGGGCCGTTGGTGGAGGTACCGGTGATGATCGGGCTGGTCAACGTGGCATTCTGGTTGC
>JALHUM010000124.1 GCA_022865905.1 Anaerolineales bacterium
CCTTGGGCAGCCGGAACGTGTCCAGCATCTGTCCGACCATCATGGAATTTCCACTGGCGTTCTTCTGGTGCAGCTCCATGATGTAGGAGGTCATGTTCCAATCGGCCTCATCAGCATAGGTGCGGATGGTCGCCAGGGGCGGCAGTGCCTGGAAACCGAACTCGCTCATGAACCGCGGGTACTGGTCGCGGTATGAGGCGAAGGGTTTCCGCCCGTGCCAAACGTCCCAATAATGGGCATCGCCCTGGCGCTGGCCGTTCGGATTATCAAAAGGGGTATCGGAGGATGGCGAGCTGGGCCAATACGAGTGATCCGGGTCTTCGGCCTGGCACCAAGTGGGCAGCGTGTGATGGAAAAACCGGTCGTAGGCGGTCTTCAATTCCTCCAGCTCGGGACGTTTCCAATTCCACTCAACCCAGCCCAATTCCATCTCATTGTTACCGCACCACAGCGCCAGGCTGGCGCGATGGCGCAGGCGGTGGATATTCTCGACCACTTCCGCGTGGATGTTCTCGAGGAACCCCGGGGAGTCCAGCGGATAGATGCTGCACGAGAAGATGAACTCCTGCCAGACCAAAATGCCATAGCGATCGCAGAGATCGTAAAAGCGTTCTTCCTCATAAAAACCACCACCCCAGACGCGCAGCATATTTTGGTGCGTCTCGGCCGCGGCGCAGATAAGCCCTTCCAGGGATTGGTCCGTAATCCGGGTGGGAAAGGAATCGGCCGGGATCCAGTTGGAGCCTTTGACGAAGATCGGGACACCGTTGACCACAAAGACAAAGGAGCGTCCCCACTGATCTTCCTGCTGGCGCAATTCAATCGTGCGCAGCCCGACCTGATACCTGTGCCGATCCAGCAGCTCCACCTTGGAAGCATCGCTCCGCATGAGAGAGACTTCCACCTGATAGAGCGGCTGCCCGCCGTAGCCGTTCGGCCACCAAAGCTCAGGTTTGGGGATCGGCACCTTCACAATCCCCTCATCCTGAGCGGTAATAGCAGCTTCTTTTTCGAGGATCTCTCCATCCGGTGCTGTGATTCGAACTACCGCAGCTAGCGGCTCTTTTCCCCAGCGCTGGACGGCAACCCGGACCTCGACCGCTACCTTCCCACCGGAGTGGTCCTGACGCAGATGGACCTCGGCGAGGCGCCCCCCGCTGTAGCCCTCCAGGCGGATGTCCTTCCAGATGCCGATCGGCAGGAGCTGCGGGCCCCAGTCCCAGCCGAACTGGCACGGAGCCTTGCGCAGGTGTGGGCCGCCAGGGATCGCCTGGGGGACACCCGGCAGCGGACGAAGGGCCTGCTTCTCCGCCGCATATTTCACCGGCGAAGAGAAGGTGATCGTTAAGTCGTTAGTGCCTTTTGCATTTAAAAATGATTTGACTTCCCATTGATACCGGCGGAACATGTTGTCCGTGTGGCCAATCTCATGACCGTTGAGGAAAACCGTCGCCAGGGCGTCCAGCCCGTCGCAAACCAGCAAAACTTTTTCTTCGGACAGTAACCCGCGCGTGCAGGTAAAGCTGGTCCGGTACTCCCAATCGGATTCGGCGACCCACTGGACGCGCTTCTCGTTATCGGCCACAAAGGGATCCGGGATGCATCCGTTCGCCATCAGGTCTGTGTGGACACTACCAGGTACGTTGGCTGGCAACCAATCTTCTGCCCCCGCTTGTCGAAATTGCCATTTGCCCGTCAAGGGTAGAATTTTCATCATGTTATTCTGAAATGATTGGAATGGAGGAATGCATTACACAGTTGAGAGATCCCATACTTCGTGAATCTTTGGAACATCACTGATCAAGCGTCGAGTGTAAGCCTTACTTGGATACAGAATCACCTTATCGGCAGATCCGCTTTCAACGAATTTTCCATGCTCCATAATATATACGCTGTCAGAAACATAATACGCCAGGCCAATATCATGGGTGATGAAAATCAGCGTCATCCCGGTTTCATTACGCAACTTCATCATCATTTCCAGGATGGTTGCGCGTGAACTGGCATCGATCATCGAGGTTGGCTCATCAGCCAGCAGGATCTTCGGCTTCAATATGAAGATACGGGCAATCATTAAGCGCTGCATCTGTCCGCCGGAGAGCTCGAAAGGATACTTGTTGGTCAATTCCTCGAACTTCAAGTTGACAAAGCTGCACGCCTCGGCCATCAACTCCACTTTTTTCGCATGCGGAAGTTTTCGGCCGCCGCGCATGTAAATACAATCCAAAAGCACGGAATCGATCTTATTAAATATGTTGTAGGAAGAGAACGGATCCTGAAAGATCGCTTGAATATTTTTCCAGTATTCCTGTTTCTTCTTTTGAGTACGGATGTCACGCTTCTTCCCCTGGAAGCAAACCTCACCCGCAGTAACGCTGATCAATCCCAAAAGCATCTTCGCCAAAGTGGTCTTTCCGCTGCCCGATTCGCCCACGATCGAGATGATTTCGCCATTGCAGAAATCGAAATCC
>JALHUM010000125.1 GCA_022865905.1 Anaerolineales bacterium
AAGAGCGCATCTACCGGCTGCGCTGCGTGGAATTCTGGTCAATGGTCATCCCGTGGCTGGGGTTTCCGCTGGCCGGCCTGCTCAAGGAAGTCGAGCCGGCCTCGGAGGCCCAATACGTCCGCTTCGAAACGCTCATGGACCCGGAGCAGATGCCCGGCGAGGGCAGCCGCCTGTACCCCTGGCCTTATCAGGAAGGCCTGCGCCTGGACGAGGCCATGAACGGCTTGACCATCCTGGCAACCGGCTTGTACGGCGAACCCCTGCCGCCGCAAGACGGCGCGCCGATCCGCCTGGTCGTCCCATGGAAGTATGGCTTCAAGTCCATCAAGTCCATCGTCAAGATCGAACTGGTGGCCAAGCAACCGGCAACGATGTGGTCCACGATTGCGCCGGATGAATACGGCTTCTACGCCAACGTCAACCCGGACGTGCGGCACCCGCGCTGGTCACAGGACACCGAGCGCCGCATCGGCGAACTCGGACGCCGCCAGACGCTGATGTTCAATGGTTACGCCGGTCAGGTCGCGCATTTATACGAAGGAATGGATTTGAGCCTGCATTATTAAAAACGGAGTGCGAATTTTCCTGCTTTGAAAAAGCGGAGTGCGAAGTCTCCCTGGCCTACCCGCCACCTGTGCCTGCCTGTCCTGGCGGCCAGGCCAGGGCGCCACACCGTCCTGCGTTCGGTGCAGGGCAGGTGCAGGCAGGGCAGGCTGAGTTCGCCTTGAAAACCTGAAGTGAAACGACGCTTTACCCCCCTCCAGATCGTCCTCCACATCGGCGCGTGGATCCCGCTCATCCTTCTGGTCTTCGATTTCTTGGCTGGCCGTTTGAGCGTCAATCCCATCCAGGATATGGAGAGGCGCACCGGCCGCGCCGCAATCACGCTGCTGGTGCTCTCGCTGGCCTGCACGCCGTTGAACACGGTTTTCGGCTGGCGGGAAGCCCTCACGCGGCGGCGCGCCCTGGGCCTGTACGCTTTCATGTACGCCACCATCCACATGCTCGTATTCGTGGGGCTGGATTACGCGCTTAGCTGGCCGTTGATCCGGGATGCCATCCTCGAAAAGCGTTACATCCTGGTGGGAGCTCTCTCTTTCCTGCTGCTGCTTCCCCTGGCGATCACCTCGTTCAAGTACTGGATGTAACGGTTGGGCAGGAATTGGACGAGGCTGCACCGCCTGATCTATCTGGTCGCCCCGCTGGTGGTGCTGCATTACGACTGGGCGAAAAAAGGCGACCTCTTCCATCTGCGCGGCGACATCCTCCGTCCGCTCGTATACGGCTTGATCGTGATCCTCCTGCTCCTGTTCCGCCTGCCTACGGTGCGGAGGGCTTTGGGCTTTGTCAGGACGCGATTGCAGTTTCTGGTGCGGAAAGTTATCTCTATTTTCAAAAGATCAAGGCGTTTCGATGGTTTGAATGACGGTATGCGCCGCTGCCTGCTCGCGTTCATCAGTACCGAGCGTCACGAGCGGCAGGTCAAGACGGCTGGCAACAGCGACTTAGGTCGAGTCCGCACCGCGCAGACCGAGTTACGCAGCAAGTTTGGCGGCTTTACGCAAGAGAGAATTATCAATCCCCACTAGACGCAAACCGGTCAGCTTTTCTAGTTTCTGGATGGCTTTCAACGCCAGGGACGCATCCCCGCAGCGGTCTCGAAAGCCCCCTGCGAATCAGCGGGCTGGGGGAAGAGAAAGATCATTCGCTCCTGTCCTCCCCCTGTGCGCCAGAAACCAATCGGCAATCTCTTTCAATCCAGTGCGACTCGCCGCAACCTGCAAGGTGAACTTTTCTACGTCCCATGGCTGGCCTTCAGGCGATAGCCATTGCGGCGCAAGAACAACGCCGCAGCAGTGATGCCGGTGCGCTTGTTGCCATCCACAAATGGATGATCGTTAATCAGCGAATCGAGCAACGCGGCAACCTTCGTGAATAGATCTGGATACAAATCCTTTCCCCCAAAAGTCGTCTGCGGCCGGGCAACCGCCGATTCGAGCATCGCAAGGTCGCGCACGCCATGCGCGCCACCGCGTCTATTCTTCTTCGCCTCCGCCATCCAACCTCGTCGCCGCTCCTTGCCCTCCTCTCCAGCTGATGTTATACTTTTTCTCGAGGTGACATATGTCTTCCCAAATTGTGATTGGTGTTGAACAACTGGAATCCATCATCCGTCGCGTCGTTCGCGAGGAACTGGCGCAGATCCTTGTAAAGGAACCCGATACCTTCTACATTGCTCCTGACTCTCCTCTTTACAAAGATATGCAAGAAATTCTCCATCGCAGAGAACAGGGGACGGGTAAATTGCATACTCATGCTGAGGTCTGGGGTGAGTGATTACCAGTTTGTTATTTGTGAAGAGTGCCGTAGCATTCCCAAATGTGAGTTTTGTTTCTGTGAAGGTTTGTCTGATCAGACGGTTGTTCTCTTAACAGTGGGGCCGCATGATCATGCCTATGCGATGAAATAATCCCCTCTGCTGGACAAGATAGCTCATTCGCCTTTATCCTCCCCGCTGTGCGCCAGAAGCCAATCGGAAATCTCTATCAATTCAATGCGACTCGCCGCAACCTGCAAGGTGAACTTTTCCACGTCCGCATGGTTGGCTTTCAGGCGATAGCCATTGCGGCGCAGGAAAAGCGCCGCAGTAGTGATGCCGGTGAGCTTGTTGCCATCCACAAATGGATGATCATTGACCAGCGAATCGAGCAAGGCTGTGGTCTTCGTGAATTGACCTGGATACAAATCCTTTCCCGGCCAAAGCCTCCAGAGCAGGACGATATTCTTCGATGAACTCAGCAACCTGGCGGGCAAAGCCTTCGTCAATGGTTCCGGCAAATGGCAACTCTACAGGCCGGATGACAATTTGCCGGTTCAGGCGGTCGAGTTCAACAGAAACATTACCACCCTCGGTGATGCCCAGCGGCTCGATGACATCTTTTGGCAACGAAATGACAAGGCTGTTACCGGTTCTGAATACTTTGCGTAACATGTTCGCTCCTTGTGTAATTACGGTGTAAGTAAAACACGACGCGGCTTCTAGTCACAACCGAAAGACTCCACGAAGGTTTTTCCTTCGTGTTTTTCGTGAACTTCGTGGATAATTATCTTCAGGTTTTATGGTATGATTTTGCCATTCCCGGACACAGGGTTCTTTCATGGAAGACAACAAAATCACCATCATCGAAGGTCCCCCGCCCGTTTTCGAACCGGCGCGCGACGGCTGGGCGTTAGGCCTGGGCGAAGGTCCGCACCTCGGCTATACCGTCCTCACCCGCCTGCGCACCTTCAACGGCGCGGCGCTGGTC
>JALHUM010000126.1 GCA_022865905.1 Anaerolineales bacterium
AACCAGGTCATATTTTGCCAGGAGACGGTGCTCGCCAAGCGGGGCGGAGAGGGTTAACTCGGGGTATAGACTTCCCAAGTCTGCAAGACTTCGGAAGTCTTGCCAGTTTCCCCACCACCGCCGCAGATCAGGCGTGTTTGCCAGGCGAGCCAGTTTCTCGGCCGGCAATCCGATCAGGTGCTGCTGTACCAACCGGTGGAATAACACGCCTTCCTGTTGGTGACGTTCGTTTTCAATGGCAGGCTCAGTCTCGACCGCCGGCCAGGCCAGTTGCTCGATGTAACGCAACTGGAAGCGGCGCGGGCAGTCGGCGTAATCCTGCAAGGAGGATTGGCTGAAGGTGAATGGGTTTTCGATTTGCGATTTCAAATTGACGATTGTTGATTGCATGGTTACTTCCTCACCTGTTCCCGCACCCACGCCAGCGCATCGCCGGGGGTACCAATTCGCAATCCGGATTTTTCAGCTACTTTTGGATCAGCCAGGAAGTGTTTGCGGTTGAGTGTGACCAGATAATCCACGCCCGCCTTGACCGCCGCCGCCAGTATTGGCGCGTCTGTTGGATCGGAAATGATGGAGTGATACTTTGCAACTTCCTTCGGAGCGGGGATACGGACGATCCTTGGCTTTGCCATGCGCAGGAGATCACGGTAGTAAGGTAGGGAGCGGGGAGATTTCAACGCCAGAGCGTGTTCACTTTCAATGACGACTTGCTCGCTGATGGTGATGGTGATTTCTTCCGCCACGGCGAGCATGAAGAGGGCGTTCGCGGCTCCTGATGTGGAAACTGCACCTGCCACCACAGCACTGCTGTCAAAAAACAAGTTATTCTTTGACATAGTGTTCTTGGTAGAAACGTTCTCGTTCCTCGTCCAGTGCGGTTAGTAAATCGTCGAGCGAAACGCCATCTTCTTCCAGCGTTTTCGTGATGCGATCGGACAGTTGTTTTGCGTGGGCGACTTTGGGCGTAAATAGAAAATTGCCGTCACCTAAATCAATGAGGCTGAAAAAATCGCCCTCGTTGACCCCGTACTTGCGTCGCAATTCTGACGGGAGCGTAAAAGTCCCTTTGCTGCGGACCTGGATGTTTGTAACCATAACACACCTCCGAATGGCGGAATTTCAGAATTTCTGCCATCATTATATCACATTCCCGCGCAGACCGTTTCTTCGTAAAAAAACCCGCCATGTTGGAGTTGGCGGGCATCTATTTGGGCGAATGGAATGTTAGGGCACAGCAACTTCAAAACCGAATTGCTGGGAGACAACATAGCCATTGGTGTAACGGACCCCCACGACCACGGCCACAGGAGCCACTCCACCAGGCATTTCGGCCGTGGAACTCTTGGCTGTAAAGGTTACTTCGAGCCTGGCCGTTGTGCCACCAGCGGCGTGGTCGCCGCCTTGGGCGATGACTCCCTTGCCGGGGAATTGCAGGTCGGGCAGCGCCATTGCCCAAATGAAAGGCTGTTCACTGACTACCTTAATGACCACGGTGTAAGATTCCCCCACCTCCATTACTTTAGGCAAACCTCTTACCAGCTTAATGGTCGCCGTGGGGACGGTTGCTGCTAAAAGCGAAGTAGCGAGGACGATCGAAAGCGCGATCAAAAGGGTGATTTGGGTTAGTTTTTTCACGGCGCATCTCCTTTTCGTTACTTATCCTCTGCAATGCTCTTCCCGCTATACTTCAACGCTGCGTGCGACGCGGCCAGGCGAGCAATCGGCACGCGGAACGGTGAGCAGCTCACGTAGTTATTTCCGATGATGTGGCACCATTCGATGGATTCCGGGTCGCCGCCGTGCTCTCCGCAGATGCCCACTTCCAGATCGGGACGGGTTTTGCGGCCCTCGGTGATGGCCCACTCCATCAGCTTGCCCACGCCCTCCCGGTCGAGCGTCTGGAAGGGGTTCTTGGGCAGGATCTTCTGCTCCACGTAAGTGACCAGGAAGTTGCGCTCGGCGTCGTCGCGCGAGTAGCCGAAGGTCATCTGGGTCAGGTCGTTGGTGCCGAAGGAGAAGAACTCGGCC
>JALHUM010000127.1 GCA_022865905.1 Anaerolineales bacterium
ATCCGCCCCTCTTCCCATCGGCATCATAAAGCAAAGCGTCTAATCGACAACCCCGCCAGACGTAAAAGAATTTTATGCAACAGGATGGACTCTTTCGTTTTTTTTTTTTTTTGTACTATAATGAGTACATCGTTACTCAATGAGTTTCTGGGAGGGGAACATGCGCAATATCCTGCGATACCAAACCCTTGGCTTGACCCTTATGTTGGTCGCGGTAACGTCGGCCTGTGCCGCGCCAGTCGTTCCGACCAGTAGTCCGCCATCTCCTTCGCCGACTAAAATGCCCAGCGTCACGTCCGAGCCATCGAATACACCGACTGAGCGGCCGACTGTCACGCCTGCCCCAACGATCACACCCACGCCTCCGCCCGAATGGGTGACGAACTTCGCCCAACCCATCCTCGACGCCATCGCAAATCGCCCGCCCGATTTTGAAGACAATTTTGACCAGCGGTCAAACATGTGGAAATTAATGCACTGGTGCGGAGAGTACCGCAGGCAAGTTGTGGATGGCGAGATGCTGCTGATATCGTGCACAACCTACGTGCAACATGCTTACACTGACTTCGTCGTCGAAGTAGATGCTCACTTCACCCCGGAAATCAAAGTAGAGGAGAACCCAAATCTGGGCATACGCTTTAGGATTAGAACAGATCCTTATCCTCCTTATCCTTATATTGCATCTTATTCCTGCGACATCTCGGCTGCCGGTCATATTTCTTGCAGCTTTAACCCAGAATTCGACGCGCTATTACCGGAATATCCAGGTATCCAAACATACCACCTGCTCATTATTGCCAAAGGGTCTCGATTCGCATTTTACTTAAATGGCATGCCAGTAACATATTTTGAGGATAACATTATCTCGCAGGGATACGTCGGGGTAGAAACCGACTGTGGCTCGCTGTTGTACATGGGGAAAGCTTGTGCCAAGTTTGATAATTTTAAACTCTGGGATATTTCTGACCTTCCCTGACCATGAAGGCGGATGAAGAATAAGCGGCGTACTGCAAAGGTGCGACCCTTCTTATTTTCCTGCCTTCCCTTCCAGCCTTTTCCTCCGGTACTCCAATTCTGCTATCCAGTGATCGTATTCGTAACGCGGGATGTCCAACTCCCCCACCCGCTCCATCGCTTTGCGCGTCCACTCCAGCGCGGCGGCGTGGTCACGGAGGCGATGCTCGTAGTATTTTGCCAGTTCGATGTGGGCGTAGACATGTCCTTCAGCCGCAGCTTTCTCCCACAACCGCGCTGCCTCGGACAAATCCCCGCGGCGGCGCTGGAGGAGCGAGAGACGCTTGACCGCCTGCCAGAAATCGGTTTCGGGTAGTTGCTGCTCCAGGCCGCGCTCGTAGAGGCGGGCGGCCTCGTCCCACTTGCCCAAGTCTTCGAAGAGTTTGGCGAGCGCGATGCGATCCAAACCATGCTCGATGGATTCGTGCAGCGGATCCGCCAGCATATGGCTGGTGTGATTGAGCATGGCTGCCAAGGCAACGACGTCCATGGCGTTGTGGTAAAAAACCCCCTTCAACGGCGTGGCGTCGCCGCTGCGCAGGTAATCGAAATAGAGATAAGGGATTTCATAGCCAGGCACTTCTTCGACCGTGCGCGAGGCGTTGAGCACGTTTTCTTCGAGGTACTTGAGAGCGCGAGAAGGTAGCCGGTCGCGCCAACGGCGGCGGGCGAGGGGCAGCAAGTCGAGGTGGGCAAAGTCAGCAAAGGGGGATGGAGTAGCGTGTAACGTATAGCGTGCAGCCAGGAGCGGCGCGTCGAAGGCTTTGCCGTTGAAAGTAACCAGTGCTTTGCACGGGGCGAGGAAATCAGCCAGCGCTTCCAACAAGGCCGCTTCTTCGGATGGATCGCGCATGAAGAACTGCACCAGGCGAAAGGTTTCACCCTCGAAACGTCCCACACCAACCATGAAGGCGTACGTGCCGGTTCCACCTGCCAATCCGCTGGTTTCGGTGTCGAGGAAGGCAAAGGCTTCGAGCGGCAGGTTGGCGAGACGCATGTCGTTGGCCCATTGTGCAAGTGTGTGCAGAGGAGCAGGGGGGCAGAGGGGAACAATGCCGTGGTGGTAATCGAGCGGATAGTGGTTTTCGTAAACAAAGGTATCGCCCTGAGGCGTGGCAATATAGCGCCCATCCACAACCTCTTCGATGGGAACGCTCGTCTTCGGTTTAGGCTGCGGTGGAAGCAGGTCTGAGGTCCCGAACTTGACGCCCAGAGATTTGAGTTTTTCGGCCAGGGATCGAGCAGGCATGGGGCGATTATATCGCGGGCTGAGGTTTCACCTGTGTTACCTATGTCTCTGTGCTACATTTCATGCTAAACTAATATCCTCCGAAGGAGGAGCTATGCTGACGATTCCTGCTAAAGGTCGTTCCAAAGAAGGTGTGCTTGAAGCCATGCGCGCCGCGCGCGACCACGACATCAAGTGGGAGCAAGGGCGCGTCTTCGGGCTGGTCTACCACATCAGCGACGAGATTGACAACCTGCTCAAAGAGGCCTTCACCATGTTCTTCGCCGAGAACGGCCTCAACCCGACCGCCTTCCCCAGCCTGCGTAAATTCGAGACCGAAGTGGTCGCCATGACCGCCGCGTTGCTCGGCGGCGACCAGAACGTATGCGGCAATATCACCACCGGCGGCACCGAGTCGCTGCTGATGGCGGTCAAGACAGCCCGCGATTGGTCGCGGGTTCACCGCCCTGGCATCCGCGAACCGGAGATGGTGCTGCCCCTCACCGCGCATCCGGCTTTCGACAAGGCAGCCGAATACTTCGGCGTGCGCGCCGTCCACGTGCCGGTGCGCGCCGACTTCCGCGCCGATGTGGAGGCCATGCGCGCAGCCATCACTTCGAACACTATTTTGATGGTCGGTTCAGCCCCCTCCTACCCGCACGGCGTGATTGATCCGATTCGTGAGCTGGCTGCCCTGGCCCAGGAACACGGCCTGCTCTTCCACACGGATTCCTGCGTGGGTGGGTACATGCTCCCCTTTGTGCGCAAGCTCGGATACCCCGTGCCGGATTTCGACTTCTCCGTGCCAGGCGTGACCTCGATGTCTGCCGACCTGCACAAATTCGGCTACGCCGCCAAACCCGCCTCGGTCGTTCTCTACCGGACCCCGGAACTGCGCCGTCACCAGATGTTCGTCTACATTGACTGGCCGGGCGGGATCTACCCCTCGCCGACCATGACCGGTTCGCGCGCCGGTGGGCCGGTGGCAGCGGCCTGGGCCTTGATGAACTACCTGGGCGAGGAGGGCTACCTGCACATCACCGATACGGTGATGAAGACAGCCAAATATCTCCAGGAGGGCATCAAAGCCATCCCCGGCCTGACAGTGCTCAGCGACCCGGAGATGAGCGTCTTTGCCATTGCTTCAGCCAAAATAGATGTAAACGAAGTGGCCGACGAGCTGGAACTGCGCGGCTGGCACCTCGACCGGCAGCATTTCCCCGCCTGCTTGCATATGACCGTCAACTACATGCACGCCGCCGTGGCCGACGAGTTCCTGGCTGACCTGGAGGCAGCGGCGGGCGTGGTGCGCAAGCCGAGCCTGCGCAAGACGGCCAGCAAATTCCTGATTATGCTTGCCGATTTCCTGACGCACATCCTGCCGGAGAAATGGGTCAGTTGGCTGATGGGCAAGGTCTCGTCCCTGCTGGGCGGCGGAGGCGGTCTGCCCTCACGCCTGGCGCCCATTTATGGCCTGATCGGCACACTTCCCAATCGAGGGGATTTGAAGGAATTGGTGTTAGATTTGTTGGACGGTTTGACAAGGAGAGCCTCATGAGCACAGTAGCGCAAGTCCTGCCCAAGAAGAAATATCTCTCGCTCTGGACGAAACTGGCTTTCGGTTCCGGCGACTGGAGCATCTCCAGTTTTGGCACCCTGCGCCAGATCTTCTACGCCATCTTCCTGACCGACGTGGTCGGGCTGGAGCCGCGCCTGGCCTCGTTCGCCGCGCTGCTGGGCATCCTCTGGGACGCGGTCAACGATCCGCTGGTTGGGATGCTCAGCGACCGGCTCAAGACTCGCTGGGGAAGGCGCCGCCCGTTCCTGCTATTATTCGCCATCCCCTACGGACTGGCTTTTATCATACTATGGTGGGTGCCACCCTGGCATAGCCAGCTCGCCGTGGCAGCCACCGTGATGCTGGCCTACATGCTCAGCGACACGTTCCAGACGCTCATCTTCGTCCCCCTTTACTCGCTGACGCCCGAGCTGACCCCCGACTACGACGAGCGCACATCCCTGACCGGTTTCCGCATGTTCTTCAACCTACTCGCCTCGCTGGTGACCGCAGTGGCCGCGCCTGAGATCGTCAAGGCGGTGCTGGCTTCCGGCGCAAGCCAGCAGCAGGGTTACATGATCGTGGCGGCCCTGTTCGGCGGGCTGGCAGTCATCCCCATCCTGCTCATCTTTTTCGTCGTGCGCGAGCGTGTCCGTCCTGAGGAAGAGATCCGGAAAGAGCAGAGCGTTTCCTTCAGAGAGACCGTGCGGACGGCCTGGGCTAACATCCCCTTCCGTTTTGCTACCGGCATATACATCCTCAACTGGACGACCTTCGACCTGGTCGCCCTCCTCTTGCCGTTCTATCTGACCTACTGGGTGGCGCGCGGCAATCTGCTGCAAAAGGCGCTCGGCATGAGGATCGAATCTTCAGTTCTCGGCCTCCTGCTGGTGACTGCCGTTATCGTCCTGCCGTTCTGGGTCTGGCTATCGCAACGCCTGAGCAAGCACATCGCTTACATCATCGGGATGTCTTTCTGGGCAGTTGTCCAATTGCTCATCTTCGGCGTCCAGCCTGGACAGACCACCACCATCCTTGTGTTGGCATTTCTAGCAGGTATCTCCGTCTCGAACGCCCACGTGCTGCCCGACTCGATCTTCCCGGATGTGATCGAGTGGGATGAACTGCGCACCGGCCGCCGCCAGGAGGGGATCTACTACGGCATCAAGAACTTTATCCGCAAGCTGACCGGGGCGATTGCCATTTTCATCGCATTGCAGGTGCTGGGCTGGTTCGGCTACCAGTCTCCGCCTGAGGGCGCGACCCAGTTTATGCAACCCGCCAGCGCCCTGGCGGCCATCCGCTTCTTGATCGGACCCTTCGGCGCGATCCTGCTTTTCAGCGCGGTGCTCACCGCTGCCTTCGACCCGTTGACGCGTGAACGTCACGCGCGCATCCGCCGCCTGCTGGCGCGGCGGAAAGAACGCGCTGCGAAGTAGTGCGTCGCATCGCACGGTTGTTCAAAGGATAATGATGAGCACATCAACGCAAGCGCCGCCCAAAGAAAACCGCCTTTCCTTCTGGACAAAGCTGGTCTACGGCACCGGCGACTGGAGCGGATCCAGCTACGGCACCCTGCGCCAGATCTTCTACGCCATCTTCCTGACCGACGTGGTCGGGCTGGAGCCGCGCCTGGCCTCGGTCGCCGCGCTGCTGGGCATCCTCTGGGACGCGGTCAACGATCCCCTGGTCGGGATGCTCACCGACCGCGTCCGCACCCGCTGGGGCCGCCGCCGCCCATTCCTGCTGATCTTCGCCATCCCCTTCGGGTTGAGTTTCATGCTGCTGTGGTGGGTGCCGCCCTGGCACAACCAGATCGCCCTGGCAGCCACTGTCTCGCTGGCTTTCATGCTCAGCGACACGTTCGAAACGTTGTGCGGCGTGCCCTTCTCAGCTCTGCTGCCTGAGCTGACACCCGACTATGATGACCGCACCACGCTGACCAGTTTCCGCATCTTCTTCAATCTGCTGGCCTCGCTGGCGACCGCTGTCGCCGCGCCGATGATCGTGGACGCGGCATTGAGCGCCGGCCTGAACCAGCAGCAGGGCTACCTTCTCGTAGCAGGTATGTTCGGCGGGCTGGCGGCCATCCCATACCTGCTCATCTTCGCCGTGGTGCGCGAAAAATATGTTACGACTGAGACCAAAACTGTGCCGGATATCCCTTTCCGCGAGACTGTCCGCACCGCCTGGGGCAACATCCCCTTCCGCTTCGCGACCGCCATCTACATGCTGAACTGGATCACCTTCGACCTGGTGGCGCTGGCGCTGCCCTTCTACCTGCTCTATTGGATCGCGCGCGGCAACCTGCTCTTCTCGGTGACGCTGCTCGGAATCAACCTGCCGCTCGAATCGGCGGTCTTTGCCATCCTGCTCATCACGGCGGTGATCGCCCTGCCCTTCTGGCTGTGGCTCTCCCATCGCTTAAGCAAACGCAGCGCCTATATCATCGGGATGGTCTTTTGGGCCGGTGTACAGTTGGCGATTTTCTCGGTGCGGCCGGGACAGATCACGCTGGTGCTTTGGATGTCCTTCCTGGCCGGGCTGAGCGTCTCGGCTGCGCACATCCTGCCGGACGCCATCTTCCCAGACGTGATCGAGTGGGACGAGCTGCGCACCGGCCGCCGCCAGGAGGGGATTTATTACGGTGTCAAGAACTTCGTCCGCAAGCTGACCGGCGCGCTGGCGATCTTCATCGCCTTGCAGGTAATGGGCTGGTTTGGCTACCAGACCCCGCCGGAGAACGCAACCACGTTCATGCAGTCGCCGGCCACGCTGACAGCCATCCGCGTCCTGATCGGCCCTTTAGGCGCGGTGCTTTTATTTAGTGCAGTTTTGACGGCCTGGTTCTACCCGTTGACGCGCGAACGTCACGCCCGCATCCGAAAATTACTCGCGCAGCGAAAAGATCGCGCCGCCGCTAACGATTAGGGGGATCATTGGCCTCGAAGCAAGCACGGCCCAGTCTCTGCAGATAAGGCGCACCTTCTGTCTTCAGCTGGACGCTATCCTCGAGGATATGGCCATGGCTTTGAGCAAGGAAACACAACGCCAGGTGCGGCCCGAACAGCCCACCCAGGCCTGGAAGCGAGTGGCAGAGCGCATCCGCAAAAAAACAGGGATGATCGTCGAGAGCCTGGGGGAACGATTGGTTCCTCACGAGTTGCCCCCTCACAGATACTTCGGCGCCTGCAAAACAAATCGGAGCCTTTCGACTCCGATTTTTACTCCAAATTCCGATCTGCGAAAAGTACAGCTTCCATGCCGCGCATTGCCCCCACCCGTCCTCCCCCAAATCCGACGAACCCCGGTCTCATTTGGGGGAGGTGCCCCGCCGAAGCGGGCGCGACAATTTACTTGTCGGTTAGCGCCATTTCAATCGCACGGACAACACCCTCAATATCGTTCACCACATCATTGTTCCAAAAGCGGATGACTTTGTAGCCCAATGATTCCAAATATTTGGTCCTCTCAACAATATATTCTTCTTGCTCCAAATGTTGGCTCCCATCCAACTCAATCACCAATTTCTCTTTCACTGAGACGAAATCTACAATGAAATTCCCAAAGGCGTGCTGTCTTCTGAAATTCACGTCATTGAGTTTATTCCCGCGTAGATATGCCCACAATTTTCTTTCGGCAGGCGTGGGGCCTTTTCTCAATTAACGGGCGCGTTCATAGCCTTTGGGATTTGCTCTTTTCGGCGGCATGGCATGATTTTACCCCTCAACCCCTCCCGCCGCTACGCGGCACCCTCCCCAAATCCTTTGGATTTGGGGAGGGCTGGGGTGGGGTCGCATTTGGGGGAGGTGCCGCGAAGTACCCGAAGGGTGAAGGCGGAGGGGGGCATTTTCCCGCCAAAGCAGGCGCGGGCAAATTGCACAATTAGATTTATAAAATTTGCACTTGGCAACGGACCAATGCAATTTTCATATTTAGCTCCTGGCCTAGGACTTGAACCTAGAACCTAGCGGATTTTAGTTTCAATCCTATAGAGCTCCATCTTTATTCATCAGGGCTGATACCAGCCTCTTTTGGCTCTATCCATTCTCGTCGGTTTACTTCTTGCAATACTTCCATAATCTTTGGATAATCTTGATTTTCGTTCACCCGAACTTTGTAGATGTTATTTCGCTTCATGTAGATTTCTGAATAAATAAAATCAATACATTCGAAATATTCGCTATCACTATTCATTACCTCATATCTATATCGGTCAATTTTGTGTTCATGTTGATATTGCCGTTGGATGATATGAATCCACATTATTTGGCCAAGAATTTTTACACTGCCCTTTTCGGTGAATTTCTTTGAGAATTTTTTTGCTACTTGCACAACTTGTGGGGGTTTGTTGAATGGAGATTCCGCAGATTTTTTTGCGAGTTTATCTGCTCTTTTGTTATAAATATTTTTGCTATGTGCCTTTACTTTTTGTATCTCAACTGGTTTACCTAATTTATTTTTCGCATCAAGAAACTCTTTCCAAATAGGAACATTAGCTACTGGCGCTCCACCTTGCAATGTCCACTTATTTCTAGACCATGTATACTCAGCCCTCGTACAGTTATCAACAACAAATTGGGAATCTGAATATATCACTACATTTCTATATTTTGAAAACATAGAGTTTTTTCTGGCTTCTATTAGGGCAAGAGTGCAAGCCTTCATTTCCATTTGAATAATATTTCCGCCCTTATAACCCGCATTATCTATCTCGTAAATTTTCTCCTCACCATTTTCATCACTATATTTGAATACTATACCCACACCACTTTTTCGAGGGCGATAATACGTAGAGCCATCTGTGTAAATGTATAAGGTATATTCGTCTTCTAGCACAGTAAAAAAACCTTATTTAATACCCATACCTTATCCAAAATATTACATTGTTTTTGATAATGCCCATTTATCATTACAAATATAATAGTACACGTGTCAACCTCCCAGAATTAATACCAATTGAAAGTAGACAAAATCAAGTAATTTGAAGTGCAAATTGGCAGGGCGATAAACACTGAAATGCCTCGTGCGGATGAAGGGTGACATAAAATCTCCCAATACCAAAAGTATACACGCAAACAACAAAAAGGACAGCTTTCCACCGTCCTTGAATTTACTCAGCTATCCTAAAACCCATACGCGATCTGCTCACCCCACACGCCGCGAAGGGTGTTGCAAATCTCGCCGAGGGTGGTGTCGTTTTCGACGCACTCGATGAACAACGGCATCAGGTTCTGGGTCCCACGTGCGGCGTTTTCCAGTTTTTCGAGCAACTCCGACACTCGTCCTGTGTCACGCGTCTCTCGTAGAGCCTTCAACCGCGCCCGTTGCGCCAACTCAATGGCAGGGTCAACGCTCAGGCGTTCGAGCGTCATTTCTTCCTTCACCTGGAATTGATTGACGCCCACCACGATCTGCTCCTTCTTCTCGATCGCCTGTTGCGCGGCGTAGGCAGCATTCTGGATCTCGTTCTGCATGTAGCCGCGTTCAATGGACTGCAACGCGCCGCCCATCCCGTCAATCCTGGCGATGTAGTCGCTGGCGCCTTTTTCGATCTCGTCGGTGAGATGTTCGATGAGATACGAACCCGCCAACGGGTCAATCGAATCGGCGAGGCCCGACTCGTAGGCGATGATCTGTTGCGTGCGGAGAGCGACGCGCACGGACTTTTCGGTGGGAAGCCACAGGGCTTCGTCCATGCTGTTGGTGTGCAGGCTTTGAGTTCCGCCGAGGACGGCGGACAGAGCTTGCAGAGTCACGCGCACGACGTTGTTTTCGGGTTGTTGCGCGGTAAGCGTGGAGCCTGCGGTTTGCGTGTGGAAACGCAACTGCCAACTGGAAGGCTTTTGGGCTTTGAAGCGTTCGCGCATGATCTTCGCCCACATGCGGCGCGCGGCGCGGAACTTGGCAACCTCTTCGAGCAGGTTGTTGTGTGCATTGAAAAAGAACGAGAGTTGCGGTGCGAAGTCGTCCACCTTGAGACCCACCTTCAGTGCGGCTTCCACGTACGCAATTGCATTCGCCAGCGTGAACGCCACTTCCTGCACGGCGGTGGAACCTGCTTCACGGATGTGATAGCCTGAAATCGAGATCGTATTCCAATACGGCACTTCG
>JALHUM010000128.1 GCA_022865905.1 Anaerolineales bacterium
GCGACGCGCGGCCTGCGCGCCACTTTGATCTCTGCATGACCGGCCGCCGCGATGGCGCCCAAGTCCACAGGCCGCAATACCTGACCAGCAACCAGCACCAACTGCGTGGCGACGATATCCTCACCCAGGGCGCGGACGTGCGACCAGGGCGTCACGGCCGCCCGGATGCGAATAGCCACCGGGGCGCGGAGGTCGCTGGTAATCTCCCCCTTTTCATCCAGCGCCTCGACGTTCTCGATTGGGATGACCGCGTTGAAGCCTTCGGGTAGCGGATCGCCGGTGTCAACGCACGCCGCCTGCACTGATGACTGGTCACTGATCACTGATAACTGAATCGGTGTGGAAGGTTGCGCTCCGGCAGTCTCCTCCGCGCGCACGGCGAAGCCATCCATAGCAGACGCGTGGTAGTGCGGCGAGGAGACCTTCGCCCAAACTGGCCCGGCCAGCACGCGCCCGAGAGCGTTTTCATCAAGGGGGATGGTTTCAACTCCCAACACGCGCCAGAGGTCGGCCTCTTTTAGCGCGGTTTCCAGGCAAGCTCTGGCGTCGGGAAGAGGAATGTCGTGGAGGTAGATGGACATGAGGCAATTATATCAGCGGCGACCTGGCGCTGGGCGCATTCGGCGCGGCGCTGTTCCCGGTGGGCATCCTCGGCGCGCTGGCAGGATCATACCTGGGAGCGCGCAAGTTCTCCGGCCTATGGACGCGGCGGATTCTGGGTATTGTGCTGCTGGCGGCGATTGTCAATTTTGTGGTGGGGTATTTAGGGAAGTAAAAGCAAGACCCAGACCATGCCGCTGGCAATCTACCTCGACCTGGAACGCGGTCTCGGCGTGGCGCTGGCGCTGTCGGTGCTGCTAGTAGCGATTTCGGTAATTCTGCTGGGGGTAATGCGGAGGGTGGAGAGGGGAAGCAGTCGTTGAAAAAATCAATATGCTTGCAAGGTCGTCCATCCTGCGGCCATTGTGCGAGGAGTATTAAAGGACTCGCGAGGAAGGTATTGAGGAGAGGCAGAAAACAAGGGGGAGGCGACACGACGATAACTATAAAGAATTGATCCATATGCGCCTAATAAATGCTCACACAATTTATTGCGATACCCTCCTCAGCTAATATTGGCGGAATCGTTCCTGCCTGTTGAACCATGAACTTAAGACGGGCTTCGCCTTTTAGCTTGTTCTTTTGATTTGGATCGTAAAAATCCAAATCCTCCGTAATTATTGTAACTGCGATTTTCCCCCTTTCTTCGTTATTGGCTACAGATTTTGCGGTACGTAAATACCACTTATCCGATCCTTGCCTCGGAAAATTATATCGTCTATGCAACAATTCAAGCAACCTATAACAACTTTTATCCATGGAAATACAAATATATTTTATCTGACCACTAATCAATAATGTGCCAAGCCAAGTATCAAACCACTGTTTCGCGTCTTTGGGAACATTATCTTTCCATTCCAACACAATTTTTCCATCTTTTTCCTTACCATTATCATCAATACCTGCGTAATCCACAAAAATAATATCCTTTTGTTTTGAAATTTTTGTAAATAGTTCAATCGTAGAACCGGAAATATTTATATCATCCGGTGATAATCCTAGGTTGTATTCCTTGTAATATGCAACTACAAGTTGAGTATCTATAAGAATGTTCACCATGTTTCCCCCTAATCATCAGATTTTGTGTCAAACTTTTCTTTATATTTCGATTGCTCATAACGAATTCGCGCAAGCTTTTTCGCTTCTTCAAGACGTTCTGGGAAAAAACCTTCCGGCCAATCCTCAGTAAACATTCCATCTTGATCTAAATTTAGGGGTTTAGTGAGTTTTTCTTCATCACATGAATAAATATAATAAATTTGAATATCACTTGGCGAAATTTTCCTGTCAGCTACGTATTGTTGAAGCCTAATAATTAAATGTTCGCTATGGGTTTCAATGATTGATTGAACTCCTGCGTTATATAGATCTAGAAAAAAACTACCTAGCTCAGACTGGGCCTTTGGGTGAAGATGAATTTCGGGTTCTTCAACCAAAAAGGTTGCACCACGAGGCAAATTGTATCCACCAATCAAAACAGGCAGTACTTGGCTATTTCCAAGACCCACATCGGCTAGATTTTCTTCTTCATGAGTTTTTGGGTGTTTAACACGTATCTCATAGAAGCTGTCTGATGTAGGATTGATCCTTAAGCCAGATGCAATTTCTGAGCGATTAAGCCAATCGCTCACTTTTTCTACTACCTTAGACGATTTAGAGCCTGTACGTGTTGTACTCATCATTAGAATGTTTGCTGCATTTTCGCCTGCTGCGCCTATACGGCGGCGCCTCTCGCCTGTAAAGGAATACAACCTAGATGGTGGTATTCTCATCGCACCAATATAATCAGAATTATGCAAAGAACGGTTTATCCATCTTGAAGACGAAGAAACATCTCGAATGCGTCGTTCTATTTCCCTTTCTGGCAAGAATTCTTTCAATGCACTTCCCTTACTATCTCGAATTAAGAAAAATGATGAAGGGATAGGTGTGAAATTCTGCATTCGTAAACTACGAGAAATACTCGCTTTTAGACTGGAGGGTATTTCTTTGTCGCCAAGTTTTTCTATTGATTGTCTTTCGGAGTCGTCTGAATAAGCCGTTGTTATTACCGTTTCATTATGTGCTTTTAGTTCTGTTCGCTCAAGAATTATTTCTCGACGCTTTGACCGAAATTTGTAAGAAAGTCTAAGATCAACAGTATTAATTGCGCTTGCTTTCCAATACTCTATTGGGTCTTCAATGAGTTTGTTTATTATGTCCCTTTCACTGGGGATTGAAGAAACAGAAATCTCTATTTCTATAGGACGTCCTCTGTGATTTCCATGAACAATATCTTTATAAGTTCCC
>JALHUM010000129.1 GCA_022865905.1 Anaerolineales bacterium
ACCTCGTCACTGCGCTCGGCTTCGGTTAGGAAGAACTGCGGCGGGCCGAGGAACTTCTCTATCAGCCCGGAGCTGATCGTCGTCGGGTAACGTTTGCTTTCCGCCTTCCAGCGCGCCACCTTGCGGCAGATGCGCCCGATCTCGCGCTCCAGGTTGCGCACACCCGCCTCGTAGGTGTACTCGCGGGTGATGCGCTGCAAGGCCTGGGGTGCGAAGCACAACTGGATGTCATCCACGCCATTCTCCTCTAATTGCCTGGGAATCAGGAAACGGTTGGCAATGATCAGCTTCTCTTCCTCGATGTAGCCGGGGAACTCGATCACCTCCAGCCGGTCCAGAAGGGCGGGCGGGATCGTCCCCAAGGTGTTGGCAGTGGTCACGAACATCACCTTGGATAGGTCGAAGGCCAGTTCCAGGTAGTGGTCGGAGAAGGCATGATTCTGCTCCGGGTCGAGCACTTCGAGCAGCGCCGACGAGGGATCGCCGCGGAAGTCGCTGCCGAGCTTGTCAATCTCGTCCAGCATGAAAAGCGGATTGGCCGTCCCGGCCCGGCGCATGGTCTGGATGATGCGGCCCGGCAGCGCGCCGATATACGTCCGGCGGTGGCCGCGGATCTCGGCCTCGTCGCGGATGCCGCCCAGCGAGACGCGCACGAACTTACGTCCCAGCGCCTCGGCAATGGAGTGGCCGAGCGAGGTCTTGCCCGTGCCGGGCGGCCCGACGAAGCATAGGATGGGTTGGCGTTCCTTCTTTGGCTTCAGGCTGCGCACGGCGATGTATTCCAGGATGCGCTCCTTGGCTTTCTTAAGGCCGTAATGGTCGCGCTCAAGGACGCGGGCAGCATGGCGCACGTCCAGGTTGTCTTCGCTGAGGTTCGCCCAAGGCAGGTCCAAGATCCAGTCAATGTACGTGCGGATGATGCCGACTTCGGGCGCCATGGGCGGCATTTGGTTCAGACGCTCGATCTCCTTCGTGACCGTCGCTTTGGCCTCCTCTGGCAGCTTGATAGTTTCGGCTTTTTGGCGCAATTCCTTGATATCCCGTGTCCAGATGTCGCCCTCGCCCAATTCGGTCTGGATGGCTTTCATCTGCTCGCGCAGGTAGAACTCGCGCTGGCTGCGATCCACCTCGCTTTGCACGCGGCTGTGGATTTCGTCCTCCAGCTCCAGCACGTCCACTTCCTCGGCCAGCAGTTTGTTGATGCGCTTGAGTCTCTCGCGCGGCTCGGTCATCAGCAGCAGGGCTTGCCGTTCCTCCAAGCTGAGGGAGACCGCCGTGGTGATCATGTCCGATAGCCAGCCAGGCTCCCCGATGTTCAGGGCAAAGAGATGCGCCTCTTCAGGGATGGAATGGTCGAGCTGGATGCAGCGATAGAACGAGTCGAGCACCGAGCGCATCAGCGCCTGGGTCTGGCGGTTGGCAGTGGTCGACTCGAAGATGACCCGGGCGCGCGCCTTGATGACCGGTTCCAGGCGGGTGAATTCCAGGATCTCAACCCGGCGGCGTCCCTGCACCAGGGCCGAACTAGAACCATCCGGCATACTGAGCAGCCGCCCGACGGCGATTTCCACGCCAATGGGCAGGAAATCCTGCGGGCCAGGCTCCTCGACCTCCGGATCGCGCTGTGTCAGGCCTATAACGGTGCGGTTGCGCGCGTGCGCCTCCTGGATCGCCCGCATGGAGGAGTCACGCGCCAGAAAGACCGGTGTCACCATGTGCGGAAAGATGACCATGTCACGCAGCGGCAGCACGAGCGCTTCGATCACGCCGTCCTCGTCTGGCGTCAGGTTGGGGACGCGGTACAGTTCGTCCGTGCGCTGCGAAAGCGCCATGTTGAAAGCTTCAGCGTCTTGAAAAGACCATTCGTTGTTCATAACTCCTCGTTTGCACGTTTACACCATGCCAGCGTGCCAACATTCCAACGTTTCAACTTGCCAACTTGTCAACGTAATTCTGCCACGCGGTGCGAACTTCCGCCGTCACGAAAATACTGCCAGCGGACAAGACAATCGCGCTATCTTTTGCAGACAATTCCAGCGCCCGAGCCAGGGCGGACTCCACAGGCGACACCGCTTCAGCCGGGACCCCAGCCTGCTGCGCCAACCCGAGCAATTGCTCCGCCTCCAGCGCGCGCGGGTGGTCAGCTTTCGTGACAAGGATGCGGTCCAGGTACGGTTTCCACTCTGTAAACATACCCAGGACATTTTTATCCTCCGAGGCACCGAAGATCAAGATCACGGGCCGCGTGGGAAAGTAATCATCCAGCGCCTGGCGGAGCTTCTGCGCTGAATCGACATTGTGGGCCGAATCGAGGATCACGGGCGGCTCGCGGCGCAGCACCTCGAAGCGGCACGGCCACTTGACTTCGGCAAAGCCTTTTAGAATGGCAGCGTCAGGTACACTCAATCCGCTGGCCTTCAGCGCGGCGTAAGCCGTCGCGGCGTTGACCACCTGGAACGCGCCCAACAAGGGGATGCGGAGTATAACAGGATTTACGATTTTGGATTTATGATTGACGATTGTGAGGCTTTGCCCATCCAGTGAGTGTTCTCCGGCTTCAAATGTCACCTCGCGGCCGACGAGCGTCAGTGGGGCATTCCGCTCCGCGGCGACTTTTTCGAGCACCGCCAGCGCCTCATCCTTTTGCGGCGAGGAAACGACCGGCACGCCTTCCTTAATAATGCCAGCCTTCTCACCGGCAATCTGCGTAAGCGTATTCCCAAGCACGGCCATGTGATCGTAGGAAAGCGAGGTGATGACCGAGACCAGCGGCGTGACGATGTTGGTGGCGTCCAGCCGCCCGCCCAGGCCAACCTCGATCACAGCCGCGTCCACACCGCGCTGGGCAAAGTAGAGGAAGCCGAGGGCGGTGGTCAATTCGAAGGTGGTGATGAACGGCAGTCGCGCCACGGCCGGCTTGATCTCCTCCACCAGCGCGGCCAGGTCGCTGTGCGGAATCGGCTCACCGTTCACTTGGATGCGCTCGCAGAAATCCTGCAAATGCGGAGAGATGTAGAGACCAGCGCGGTAACCGGCGGCGTGCAGCGCGCTGGCGGCCATCGCCGCGACTGAGCCTTTGCCCTTCGTCCCAGCCACGTGGAGGATTGGGTAAGAATCTTGCGGGTTGCCCAGAGTGGCCATCAGCTCGAACATGCGCTCGAGGTTGAACTCCGCCTTGATTAGTTCGGAGGTGTGTTTCAGGCTATAATCTACAAAGCTGTAGAGGTAATCGAGAGCTTTGTTGTAGGCGATCTTGGCGTCCATAAGTGACAGCATTGTAAATCGTAATGCGTAAAACGTAAATCGTAACAATGACTATTGGCATCCTCACCCTCCACCTCCATCTCCCCGCCTGCGCCTCGCTGAAAGAGAAACGCGGCCGGCTCAAGCCTCTGCTCCACCGCCTGCACCGCGAATTCAACATCTCCATCGCCGAGATGGATTTGCAAGATAAGTGGCAGGAAGCTGTCATTGCCTGCGCGCTGGTCAACAACGACAGGGTGCACATCCAACGCTCACTGCAAGCGGTGGTTGAATGGGTGGAGAAGAACTGGCCGGATATGGATGTGATGGACGACAGGCTGGAAATTATTTAGAAGCGTTCTTCTAAAGCCCGTTTAAACGGGCTTCGTTTATGCACATCCTGGGGATTAATCCCCAGGCCTGACCACGCATCATCGCTTGCGCGGCAGGTGGATGGTGAAAGTCGTCCCCTCGGCAAGGTGGCTGTGAACCTCGAAATAGCCCCCGTGTCCTTGAACAATCTGCTTGCAAATCGAAAGCCCAAGTCCAGTGCCGGTGGGTTTGCCCTCCGCATCCTGGACGCGATAGAACTTCTGGAACAGGTTGGGTAACGCCTTTTCCGGGATACCGATGCCGGTATCCTGCACGACGAGGATAAACTCCCTCTCCTCCGCTGAAGCGCTCAATGTGACCAACCCATTCGGGTGATTGTACTTGATCGCGTTGTTCAAGAGATTGAGCATCAATTGCTTGAGCTTGTCGCGGTCGGCTTCCAGGCTGGGGAAATCGGCAGGGATTTCGATATTGATCTGGATGCCGTCCTCGTCAGCCTTGCCCTGCATCACCCCTCTGCATTCCTCCAGCAAGGCCCGCAGGTCGAATTGGCTGCTGTGGAACTGGACACGGCCCGATTCCAAGCGCGCCAGGTCCAGAAAGGATGAGGTCAGCGCGTTGAGCCGCTGGGTTTCGTCGTAGATGTTGTGGACCATCTGCTCGCGCTGCTCGTGTGAAATCTCCGGCCTGAGCAGGAGATAGGAGGCCGTAGTGATGGCCGTGAGAGGCGTCCGCAATTCGTGGACGAAATCAGCGATCAGGTCGGATTGCTGGAACAGGCGCGCATTTTCGATTGCCACGGTTGCCTGCGCGCCTAGCACCGAAAGCAGATCTTCGTCCGTTTCAGAAAATTCGCCGCTTTGTTTGTTCAGAGCTTCCAGCACACCGATGACTTTCTCTTTGGTGGTTAACGGCACGCCCAGCAGGGAATTGGTCGCATAGTGGGTCACCTCTTCGATCAT
>JALHUM010000017.1 GCA_022865905.1 Anaerolineales bacterium
CGAAGTTCCCGCGCAACCCGGCCAAGTACGTCATGATCCCAGCCAACGCGCGCAGGCGTCACCCGGTCATCGAGCAGCGCATCCTCGAGCTGGCCGAATTCGCCGAAACTTACGAACACAACCGCATCGAAATGCGCGCCGCCTCATTGGGAATCATCACCGCTGGTGTGGCCTACCAGTACGCCCGCGAGGTCTTCCCGCAAGCCAGCACGCTCAAGATGGGCATGGTCTACCCGCTGCCCAGGCGCATGATCGCTGATTTCGCCGCCCGCGTCGAACGCCTGATCGTGCTCGAAGAACTCGATCCGTTCATCGAGGAGCAGGTGCGGTTGATGGGAATTAAGTTATATCAACCAGAGGATGTGGACAATTATGGTTGCGCTAACAGCAACCATTATCCGAACACCAAGACGATTTTTCCGCTGATCGGTGAGCTCGACCCGGCTTCGGTCCGCGCTGCCGGAGTCAAGACCGGACTTTTGCCTGCCCCCCTCCCCGCCTCCCCCATTTCGGGGGTTCGAAATGGGGGAGGCGGGGAGGGGGCATTGCCTGGCCGCCCGCCGGTGCTGTGCGCGGGCTGCCCACACCGCAGCACGCTGTACATCCTGCATAAAATTGGCCTGCCGATCAACGGCGACATCGGCTGTTACACTCTGGGCGTCATCCCGCCTCTCAGCGCCCAGGATACCTGCGGCTGCATGGGCGCCAGCATCGGTACGGCGCACGGCGCGTCCGTGGCCGGCGACAGCGAGCGTCACTTCGCCGTTTTAGGCGATTCGACCTTTTTCCACACCGGCATCCCGGCCCTGCTCAACGTGGCTTACAACAAGAGTAACGTCATCACCATCATCATGGACAACCGCATCACCGGCATGACCGGTCACCAGGAAAACCCCGGCACGGGGCGGACCCTCCAGCAAAAAGAGACGGTGCAGATCGAACTCGAACCGCTCGTCCGCGCCCTGGGCATCCAGCGCGTGGCGACGGTGGACGCCCTGGATGTCGAATCCATCGAGAAGACACTGAAAGCCTGGCTCAAGGAAGAAGGCCCGGCCGTGCTCATCACCCGCCACGCCTGCGCCCTGTTGCCCGAAGAGCAAAAAGAGTGGCTGGCGCTGAAGGTCGTCGAGGAAAAATGCAACGGCTGCACGATCTGCTTCCGCATTGGCTGCCCGGCGATCCTGAAATCGGACAAGATGGATGCCAAATACAACCGTCCGCTGGCCGAGATTGACCCGCAGATGTGCACTGGCTGCGAGATCTGCGCCCAGGTTTGCCCTCGGGATGCGATCCTGTTCCGTGAGAAAATGCGCACCTTGGAACAAGCATGAAAACTTGACCGCGAAGGAGCGACCCATAAAAAACGAGGGTGAGAGAACGCGAAGGTTTAATTTTGTTTTCTTGGCGCTCTTGGCGACCTTCGCGGTTCGAAAATGCTGGTTGAGGAAATCATCATGGCTGAAAAAAAAACCTCTAAAAATATCAACTTCCTGCTGGTGGGAGTGGGCGGACATGGCACGCTCCTGGCGAGCGACATCCTGGCGGAATTGGGCGTCCGGCTGGGATACTATACGAAAAAGGCCGAGATACACGGCATGTCGCAGCGCGGCGGCAGCGTGACCTCCTACGTGCGCTGGGGCGGGCAGGTCTTCTCCCCCATCATCGGCAAGGGTGAGGTGGATATTTTGGTGGCCTTCGAAAAACTGGAAGCTC
>JALHUM010000018.1 GCA_022865905.1 Anaerolineales bacterium
CAAGGAAATCCTGGCCGGTGTGCGTAAACGAGACAAAATCGATTCCACCCGCGCCCACTCGCCGCTGAAAGCCGCCCAGGATGCCGTCATCATCGATTCCGATCATTTGAATGCTGATGAAGTTTTCGCCAAGGTGGTCGCGCTTATTGGCGACCAAAGTGGTCGCGCTATTGGCGACCAAAGTGGAGGCGCTATGCAAGTGAAACCGTATCACGTGGCGTTTTGGCGGGTGCTGGTTCGTCCTGTTCTAAAGGGTGCGCTGCGTGCTATTTTCCATATCCTTGCGCCAGTCAAGATAACAGGCAAAGAAAACATCCCTTACCGCCAGCCCTACGTGGCAGTGATGAACCACGTTTCGCTTTTCGACCCGCCCTTTATGCTTTCGTTCTGGCCCGAGATGCTCGAATCGATGGGCGCGGTGGATATCTGGCACAAGCCCGGCCAGAATGTGCTGGTGCGTCTCTACGGAGGCATCCCCGTTCACCGCGGTGAGTACGATCGTCAATTACTGGATACGGTGCTGTCCGTTATCCGGTCTGGTAAACCCTTGTTGATCGCGCCGGAGGGGGGGCGCTCGCACGCGCCGGGTATGAAGCGCGCCAAGCCTGGCGTGGCGTATATCGTCGAAGAGACGGGTGTACCGGTCATCCCGGTCGGCATCCTCGGAACGACCGATGATTTCTGGAAGAAGGCTTCGAAAGGCAACCGTCCGCCGCTGGAGATGCGCATCGGTAAACCGATCCGCCTGCCGCCTGTGGAGGGGAAGGGCGCCGAGCGGCGTGGTTCCCGTCAACGCAATGCCGACCTGGTGATGTCGCACATCGCCGGTCTGTTACCGGAGGAATATCGAGGCGTTTATGCCGATAGCGCCATCTCTCCCGCCCAAGCCAGTCAGTGAGGTCTGGCGGCCTGAGCTGACCCGTTTGCCCGTCCTGACCCCGGCGCGGCGGCTGGTACGCGGACTGCTGAGGGGATTGGTGCGTTTCCTGGTTTTTTGTTTTACGCGCACGGAAGTATCCGGCCTGGAGAATTTCCCCAAGAACGGCCCGGCGTTGGTTGTGATGAATCACCTCGGTGATGCGGATCCACTTATCATGCTGGCGTTTTTGCCGGTTTTCCCGGAGGCCCTGGCGAAGATCGAGCTGTACAACCTTCCCGTGCTCGGTGCGCTCTTTCATGCTTATGGGGTCATCTGGTTGCATCGCGGCCAACCGGATCGCCGGGCGATCCGCGCCGCGCTGGAGGGCTTGCGGGTCGGTAAATTCGTCGGCGTGGCCCCGGAAGGGCGCGAAAGTCTCAGCGGCGGCCTGGAAGAGGGGACGGAAGGCGCGGCTTTTCTGGCGATCAAAGCCTGCGTGCCGCTCGTGCCGGTCACGATCACCGGCACGCAGAACGCCCGTCTTTATGGGAATATGAAGCGGCTGCGCCGGACGCCGGTCACGCTGAGGGTGGGAAAAGCCTTCGTTTTTGGTAGCGCAATCGGCTACCATTTGCCGGAGCTTGCCAATCGTCAGGGTACGCTGCGGGAGGCCACGCGTCTCCTAATGGAAGTGTTAGCGCGTCAACTACCTCCTGAATATCGAGGAGTTTATTCGTATGTTGATGGTAGTATGTAGGTCGGGTTTCCAAACCCGACACTATAAGTGGCGGCTAAGAAAGCCGTCCTACGGTTGCTGGCTACCGCGAGGTGAGAGATGAGTGAAAAACCATTGGCCTACCAACACGCCCGCTATGAGCCGATGCGTCGCTTCCTGCGTGTTGTGATCCGCATCCTGGTGGCGACGATTGTCAAAGTGGATAGGATCGAGGGCGTGGAAAATATCCCCGCCAGCGGGCCGCTGATCCTTTACAGCAATCACATTGCGTTCATTGACCCGATCCTGATCATCCACGCCGTGCCGCGCAACATCGTGCCGCTGGCAAAGGTGGAGGCGTACGATTATCCCGTGGTCGGGATCTTCCCGCGCTGGTGGAACGTCATAGAGGTGCAGCGCGGCGAGGTGGACCGGCGCGCCTTGCGCGCTTGTTTGCAGGTGCTCGCAGCGGGTGAGATCCTCTGGATCGCGCCGGAGGGGACGCGCCGCCCGGCGCTGCTGGAGGCCAAGGACGGTAGGGCCTACCTTGCAGCACAGACCGGCGCGCCGCTGCTGCCCATCTCGGTGGACGGGACGAGGGGCCTGCCGGCGCTGCCCTTCAGCCGCCGCTGGAAAGAGCCGGGCGTGAGTCTGATTTTCGGGCGCCCGTTCCGCTTCGA
>JALHUM010000130.1 GCA_022865905.1 Anaerolineales bacterium
CACTGACCGGGAACGCCATTGGCATCCGCGTAGTCGTACGCTCTGGTGTCGTGGTGGCGACCCCCGAGGTCCACTACAACAACATTTCCGGCAACACGGCGTTCGCCATCAAGAATGAGACATCCACCTTGGTCAACGCCACCTGCAACTGGTGGGGCGCAGCGAATGGGCCAGGGTCGGCCGGGCCAGGCAGCGGCGACAAAGTGAGTACCAATGTCACGTTCACGCCGTGGCTCATCAGTTCCGACCTGAGTGGGCCGTGCGTCACGCCGCCAAAGTTGGTCACCGGGGCGGCTGATGCATTCGGCTACGAAGGTGACACCCTGGCAGCCTCTGGAGAATTATCGGGCGTGGGCCTGAACCTGGCGGCTGACAACACGGTGGGCACTTTCATCGGCAAAAGCGACGGCACCTGGTTATGGAGCCTCGCGACGACAGATGATGTTGACCAGGCAAACATCAAAGTGACAGCGACCGACGCCTACGGCAACACCGCAACCGATAGCTTTGACTATGAAGCCGACAACGTCGCGCCAACCGCCACATTCGGAAACAACGGTCCAGTCAACGAAGGCAGTGCATTCAATCTGTCGCTCACGAGCCCGTTTGATCCATCAAGCGTTGATACTACCGCGGGTTTCACTTACGCGTTCGACTGCGGTGATCGTGCAGGCTATGGCGTGTTCGGTGTGAGCAATACAGCAAGCTGCCCAACGACTGATAATGGCACGCGCGCAGTCGGAGGCAAGATCATGGACAAAGACGGCGGCTTCACCAAGTACACGACCTCTGTGGTGGTGAACAACGTCAGACCGACGGTCGGCCCCATCACGGCGCCGCTGGGCCCCGTCCAAGTGGACACCGCCATCAACACCAGCGCCACCTTCACTGATCCGGGCGTACTCGACACCCATACAGCGGTTTGGGACTGGGGCGTTGGCAGCTCAGCCGGGATCGTCAGCGAAGTCAACGGCTCCGGCTCGGCTAGCGGCAGCCATACCTACACCACGCCAGGCGTCTACACCATCAAGCTGACGGTTACCGACAACGATGGCGCTGTTTCCATCGAATCGGTCTACCAGTACGTGGTGGTTTACGATCCGAGCGGCGGCTTCGTTACCGGCGGTGGGTGGATCACTTCACCTCTGGGCGCATATACCCTCGATCCAAAACTAACCGGCAAAGCCACCTTTGGCTTTGTGGCCAAATACAAGAAGGGAGCCACCGTGCCGGATGGAAATACCGAATTCCAGTTCAAGGCTGGCAATCTCAACTTCAAGAGCATCAGTTATGAGTGGCTGGTGGTTGCAGGCACCAATGCAAAATTCAAAGGTGTGGGCACGATCAATGGACAGGGAACTTACAAGTTCATGCTTTCTGCCGATGATGGCAGCCCGGATAAATTCCGCATTCAAATTTGGGATGCCGGGGATGGTCTTGTCTACGACAATGGCTCACAGCAAGCCTTGGGAGGAGGCAGCATCGTCATTCACAAGTAATACGACATTCAAGAGATAACACCTTTCAATGCAAAATCTACGCCTCGGTTCTCCGGGGCGTAGATTCTTGTCATCTCCAGAAAATGTGCTCACACTTCTTTCTTGTAAAACCGGTGGCGTTTGTAGATCTTCGCCCCCATACGGTGGGCCAGTAGCCAGGTGTCGGCGTCCTCCTCGCCGGTCAGGGATAGGTCAGCCCACGGGCAGCCCTTGACGGCGGCACGGCGGCCCGTCTCAGCAAAGAGCAGCACGCCCACGCCGGCATCCCAGTATTCCGGGGGGACGACGGCGCGGGGGTTTCAAACTCGTTTGGTGTAATTGTCATGTTCTGAGTCGCTCCACTGTAGCCACCTCGACCGCGCCGAGACGACCTCTCAAGCTGGCACCTGTGCTTCTTCGATCTTCTTCAACTGATCGTGATCCGGCAGGATGGACTCAGCCTGGCGGATCGGGCGGATGAAGTAACCCGTCAGACCGACCAGGGCAACGCCCAGGCAGGTGAAAACCGTCAGCAGGCCCATGCCGGCCCCGGGGCCCGCGCCGACCAGCCAGGAGAAGGCGCTGGAGAGGCCGGATTGCGTCCGCATGGCTGGTTCCAGGACGAAGTCAGCCAGCGCCCCGCCGATGATGGGGGTGATGGGCTGGGCGAACCAGGCGATCAGGCGGCGGGCGGAGAAGACGCGTCCCTGCACGTCGGGCGCGACTTTGGACTGCCAGATGGCCTGGTTGGAACTGTTGATCAGCGGGACGAGCAGGTTTACCAGGAGGATGGCCGGGATCCACAGCGGCAGGCCGGTGGCGATGCCCAGCACGGCGCCGGAGATGCCGACCAATATATGGCCTGCCAGCACGCCATGCACGCGCTTTTTGAAGCCGCCCCAGGCGCTCATCAGGACGCCGCCGACCACCCCGCCAATCGCGCCGGCAGTCTGCACCGAGCCGAAGATGAGGCTGTTCTGGCCGGTGCGCGCCAGGATCATGGGTGTGAATACCACCCACTGGATGCCGGCGAACAGGTTGCCGAAGAAGAAGACCAGTTGCAGGCCGAGCAGGCTGGGGCGCTGGAAGATGTAAGTGAAACCGTAGGCGGCTTCCTTCCAGATGTTTCCCTTCGCTTTCTGGCCCTCGACCGTCTTCTCCGGCTGCGGCACGTGAACAATGAGCAGCGCGCCGATGGCGATGAAGAAAGTCACCACGTCAATGGCCATGATCCAGACCAGGCCGTTGACGTTCGGGATCGCCAGCACCATACCCGCCAGCAGGGGGGCCAGGATGCCCGGCCCGGCCTCGACCAGCGACATCAGCCCGTTGGCACGCCCATACTGCTCTTTTGGCACCATCGTGCTGATGGCGGCTGAATAGGCCGGCCACTGGAAGGTATTGCCCAGGCCGTTGAGCACGGCGGTGATGTACAGGTGCCAGAATTGCAAATGGCCGGTGGCGTACATGACCAGGATGAAGGTCGTGCCGACCACCGCCACCAGGTCGCTGACCATCATCATCAGTTTGCGGTTGTAGCGGTCCACCATCACGCCGGCGATGGGCGAGAGCAGCAGGAAAGGCGTGATGTAAGCCACCTGCATCAGCCCCATTTTGAAGGCGCTCTCGGTCTGCCTGTACATCCAGAGCGAAAGGCCGAAGCCGGTCATGCTGGAGGCCAG
>JALHUM010000131.1 GCA_022865905.1 Anaerolineales bacterium
CGCACCATCTCGCTGACCAATGCGTTGCGCACGATTGCTGGTTCGCACGAGCGCATCATGGTGCTGGAAGTATTCGGGCGTTATGCCGGCTTTACCGCCATGTTGCCAACCATGGCCGGCGCGGCCAACCGATGCGTGATCCCTGAATGGAAGTTCAATATTGACCGCCTGGCCGAACTCCTGGTTTACGACCGCAACAACGCCCCAAGCAAGTATTCCATCGTCCTTGTCTCTGAAGGGGCGATGTTCGAGGGCGGCGAAATGGTGTTCAAGGATCGCACCACCGATGCATTCGGTCACGCCAAGCTGGGCGGCATCGGCGACCTGGTCTCGGCGGAACTCCAGGAGCGCACTGCTAAATATAACCATGGCGTGACGGTTAACACCATCAACCAGAAACTCGGCTACATGGTGCGCGGCGGCGACCCGGACGCGATCGACTCCATTGTCCCCATGGCCTTCGGCAACCTGGCGCTCGACCTTCTGCTCAAAGGTTATCATGGACGATTGGTTGTCTTGAAGGATGGCCGCTACGATAATGTCCCACTGGACGTGGTGACCGGCTCGAAAAAGACGGTTAACGTGGAAAAGTTCTACGACACAGATCGTTATCGCCCCATCTACGAGAACTTCCAAATGAAGCCGCTGTTCATCATGACCAGCGAGTTGTAGGATGAAGCTATCAGACCCCCGGTTTCTCAGAGAAACCGGGGGTCTTTTTGGTCTTACAAGATCACGCCCTGGCGGCGGCCAGTTCGACCTGGGTGTACTTCAACCGTTCGAGCACAGCCTGGGCGATGTTGCACATCAGGGTATAACCCAGCCTGCAATCCACTTCCATCAGGGCGCGCAGGGCATTGGCGTCAATTTCGATGACTTTGATGGGGGTGGTGCTCTTGGCCGTAGAGATGAACTTGTAAGGCTCGATCATCGAGGAGACACCCAGCACTTCGCCTGGTGCGATGGATCCCACCAGGATGTTAGCGACCGCCCCCTCGCCGCCGCCGCTGTAGATCAAGTCCATGTCACCTTCCAACAGCAGCCATAGCCGGTTTGCAGCCGTGTTTTCCTTGAGCAGGTAGGTATCTTTTGGGAAGGTTTTTTGTTCGGCGATCTTGGCGATCGCTTTCAGTTGATCTTCTGATAATGGCCCGAAGAAAGGGTAACGCCGGAGAAGTTCGTAAGAAACCATAATTTATTCTCCTTCCTGATTGGATCGAAGCAATTCCAGGGTAGCCTCGATCGCCAATGGTACGGCTGCCGAGACGGCGGGGGAAAGCTCCTGTGAAAAGTCGTACACTTTTTGCGCCTCGATTGCGACCACCAGCACCTGATCGTCTTCGGGCAGGGGAAGGTTCATGCTGCGCCCAACGTTCAGGGCGGTGCGCAGGGATGTGTCGTGGGCCGAGGCGGAGTGACCAGCGGTCAGGTCTGGCAGAGAGTCGAGCGCGAAGGTTGTCACGCTTCCCAGCGGTTTTTTGCCGGTGAATATGGCGTCAATCAAGATGACGCGCTCATAACCGGTCAATCGCTCCATCAGACTGAGGCCGCCCAACGAGGCGCAATCTATCTCGACCTGGGGTCTGCCCGCCGTCACTTTAGCGATTTCCTCTGCCACGCGCCAACCGACCCCATCGTCGCCGAGAATGGGGTTGCCGAGGCCGATCACAATAGTCTTCATGGTCTGATAGTCAAATAGTCTGCTGGTCGTCTGGTTGTCCGATGGTCGAATAGTTTATCAGACAAAGACAATTTGACAACTAGACTATTCGACCATCAGACTATGCGACCACTTGACTAATCCACGAACTGCTTCAGCACTCTGATTGGGTTGCCTTCGGCGTCGTGAATGGTGACTTCGAGCGGCATCTGGCCGGGCAGGGAGTGCGTAGCGCAGCCGAAGCACGGGTCGTAAGCGCGAAAGGCCATCTCGACCATGTTGAGCAGACCCTCGGTCACGACCGTGCCTTTCTTGATCAGGCTGCGGGCGGCCTTGTTGATGGACATGCTGATCGGAGCGTAGTTGTTGGTGGTGCCCACGATCAGGTTGACCTTGGTCACCACGCCGCGCTCGTCTGTCCAGTAGTGGTGCGTCAGCGTGCCGCGCGGCGCTTCGACGGTGCCTACGCCCTCGGTCGGCTTTTCGGTCGGGATTGTATGGAAGTTCGACGAGGTGATCTCTGGATCGGCAACCAGTTCCACCCAGCGTTCGGCCGCGTAGAGCAGCTCGATCAGGCGCGCCCAATGGGTGGCCAGTCGCTGGTGGACCGGCTTGCTGCCCAGGGTCTTGTAGAACTTGTCGTACTCTTCCTGGGCGCGCGGCGTGGCCATGCCATCCGCGGCGTTGAGGCGCGAGAGCGGCGTGGCGCAGTAGACGCCCGAGTCCTTGCCGTCCACAAAGCCTTTCCAGCCGACTTTCTTGAGATAGGGGAACTTGAGATAGGTCCAGGGTTCGACGTGTTCGGCGATGTGCTCGGCGTAATCCTTCGGCGCGTATTTGACGAACTCCTTTCCGTCGGGGTCCACTACGCGCACTTTGCCGTCGTAGAAATTGATGTGGTTGTTTTCGTCCACCATGCCCATGTAGTAGGTGCGGTGGGTGTAGACGTCGCCCAGGATCAGGTCCACGTAAGCCTTGTTGCCCAGCACGACGTCGCTGAAGAGTTTCAGGCTGAATTGGGCGAACTCGATGGCCCATTTGCCCATCTCTTCGATTTCCTTGCGCTGTTCCTCGGTGATACCCTTGGTCAGGCCGCCGGGGATGGAGGTGCAGGGATGCACCTTGCGCCCGCCGATCATCTCGACCACGGTGTGGCCGTATTTACGGCACTGGATTACCTTCCCGCCGATCTCCAGCCCGACCTTGTGGATGACGCCCAAAATGTTACGCTCGGCTACCGGCGCGTCCGGGCCCATGACGAAATCGGGGCCGGCCAGGGCGTAGAAGTGGGTGGTGTGGTCGGTGACGTAAAAGGCGCTGTAGAGCAGCTCGCGCAGCATCTTGGCGGTGCGGGGTATGTCTACGTGATAGACCGCATCGGCAGCCTTTGCGCCGGCCATGTGATGTGCCTCGGGGCAGACGCAGCAGATGCGGTTGGTCAGTAGGGGCAATTCCTCGACCGGCCGACCAACACAGAAGCGCTCGAAGCCGCGCAATTCGGGGATCTGGAAGTAAGTGTTGGCGACATTGCCTGCATCGTCCAGAAAGATTTCGATCTTGCCGTGGCCTTCCAGTCGCGTAATTGGGTCAATCGTGATTCGTTGTGTCATGGCTACCTCCAGATTTAACCACCGTTAGACTTAAAGGCTGACTTGCCGGCCCTGAGCAGCGATCCGGCTAGATTGAAGCGATAGAATTGGCCGGCTGGGTCAACCAGGCCATCCAGGATGCGGTCTATTTCGGCTGGCTCGTTGGCGTCAATGACGGAAGCGAAAGCAGACACCAGGCGTGCGCCGTAATCTATGACACCCTCTGCGGGGCCATAGCAGCCGATGCACTGTGCGCCAGCGGTCGGGCAGCGGGCGTTGCAACCGGAGCGCGTCGCCACGCCATTACAGGGGATGCCCTGTTCGAGCAGGCATAGTTCTGGATCGGCGTGGGTGAATTGAATGCGCCCGAATTCTTTGATGGTCTTGACGTTGCGCTGGCGTTTGCACTCGTCGCAAACTGTTGAATTGCCCGCGCCGATGGTCGCGCCCTTGGGCGGCAGTTCAGCCTTGCCCTGCAGCACCTGGATGACCAGGTCAATCACCGCCGCGATCTGGTGCGATTCGGGCGGGCAGCCGGGCATGTAGTAATCCACATCCACAACCTGTTCGAGTGTTTTCAGGACCGGGTAGAGGGTCGGGATGGTGATCTCGCCTTCGGGCACCTGGTAATGCGGCTGCGGGCGGACGTTCTGTGGGTTGTCAGTGGAGACGGTGCTGAAAGCGGTTTCGACGATCTCGCTGACCGGGCTGAAGTTCGCCAGGCCAGGGATGCAGCCCTCGCAAGCGCACGAGCCGAAGGCCACCAGGATCTTGGATTTCTTGCGCAGCAGGTGGGCGATATGCTCGTTCTCGTCGTTGCGGATGCCGCCGTTCCAGAGTGTCAGCAGGATCGAACCATCCTCCATTGCCTCGACATCCTTGTACTTGGCGTCCATCGCCACCGGCCAGAAGACCACATCGAAGTTGGCATCCACATCCAGGATCTTCTCGTGGATGTTCAGGACGGCGATTTCACAGCCGCCGCAAGAGGCGGCCCAGTACATTGCAAATTTTGGTTTGGCGCTCATGCTGCCACCTTCTCCATGATGGGTGTGGATACGCTCTCTTTGTTCTTGGCGGGCCAATCGAGCGGCCCGAGGGCGCGTACTTCTTCAACATACTTATTGACGGTATCGGCAAAGATAGCGCCTTCGGCTGCGCTGGCCCAGACCAGCTTCAGGCGTCCGGGTTCGATGCCCATCTGGGTCAGCACCCGCTTGAGCAGGTGGAAGCGCCGCAGGGCCTTGTAGTTTTGCTCGACATAGTGACAGTCGCCCGGGTGGCAGCCCGAGATCATCACCGCGTCGGCTCCGCCGACAAAGGCCTTGAGTACGAAGGTCGGATCCAGACGCCCGGAACACATCAGCCGGATCAGTCGGATGTTGGGTGCATACTTCATGCGGGCGGTGCCGGCCATGTCGGCGGCGCGGTAACTGCACCAGTTACAGGTGAAGCCGATTATTACAGGTTCGAACTTTTCAGTCATAGTATTCTTCTCCTACAGAGTACTGCGTTGATTGGTGAACCAAACTCTTGTAATTTGCGAGCATCTCGGTACATGCAAGTTCACGAATTTATGCAAGAAGCAGTAAAAACGTAAAACGTAATCCGAAAAATGTTACGTTTAACTCTTTACGTTTTACGCAGGGATTTTCTCCCGCGCCACGTTGAGGAACAACAGTCCCTCGATCTGCGAGAGTATTTGCTCGTTGCTGAATCCAGTGCTGCTGATGGCGCCGGCCGGGCAGGCTGCCACGCAGGTGCCGCAGCCCTGGCAAAGCGCCGGGTTGACCTCCGATACCATCGTGTCCTCGTGGAAGAGGATGGCGTTGAACGGGCACAGGTCATTACAGATGCGGCAGCCGGAGCATTGCTCTTCGTTGATCGTTGCACGCACCGGTTCCAGGGCGATCTCTTTTTGCTGGATCTTGCCCAACACGCGCGCCGCTGCGGCTGCACCCTGCACGACGCTGGCGGGTATGTCTTTCGGGCCCTGCACACAACCGGCAATAAGAACGCCTTCGGTCATGGTGGCAACCGGGTCCAGTTTCGGGTGTCGCTCGATGTACCAGCCATCAGCCGAGCAGGAAATGCCGAACAACTTGGCTACTTCCTTGGAGTCGTGACGGGGTTCCAGACCTGCGGATAGAATGACCATATCTACCGGGATGCGGCGTTGCTTGCCGATCAATGTATCCTCGACCTGGACGATGAGTTTGCCTTCTTCACCGGGCATGCAGGCTGCGTTTGTAACCTCGGCCACTTTACCGCGCACAAAGAGCGTGCCCTCCTCGATCAACCGTTGATAGAACTCGTCATAGGCTTTGGCCGGGGTGCGGATGTCGATGTAGAAGTTATAAACGGTTGCCCCGGTTTTCTCGTGCACCAGGTGGGCGAATTTCAGACTCTGCATGCAGCAGATGGCCGAGCAGTAGTTGTTGTAATTCTTGTCACGGCTGCCCACGCAGTGGATAATCCCCACAGTTTTGGGAACTGTCTTGCCGTCGCGCAGGACGATATTCCCACCTGTCGGACCAGCCGAGTTGCTCAGGCGTTCGAACTCCATGTTGGTGAATACATTCGCCAGCCGCCCGTACCCGTAATTGCTGACACGGCGGGCATCGAACAAATCCCAGCCGGTGGCAAGGATGATATTGCCTACCTGGACGGTAATCACCTCATCCTTCTGGTTGAAATCAATCGCTCCGGTCGGGCAGAATTTCTCGCAAGCTTTGCAAGTGCCCTTCTGGAAAAAGGTGCAGTTTGGCGCGTCGAGGACGGGATATCTGGGTACGGCTTGCGGAAACGGGGTATAAACGGCTTTGCGGTATCCCAGGCCGGCTTCGAAGACATCATCAACGACCTTCTTCGGGCACTTTTCCTGGCAGATGCCGCAACCTGTGCAATCCTCGATCTTGACATAGCGAGCCTTTTTCTTGATGCTGACCGTGAAACTGCCCACGTACCCGTCCACTTTCTGCACCTCAGACCAGGTCAGCAGGGTGATGTTTGGATGGTTGCCAACGTCCACCATTTTCGGGGTCAGGATGCAGGCCGAGCAGTCCAGGGTGGGGAAGGTTTTGTCGAACTGGGCCATGTGCCCGCCGATGGACGGTTCGCGTTCTACCATGTAGACATGGTAACCTGCATCCGCGATTTCGAGCGCGGCCTGGATGCCAGCGATGCCGCCGCCGACGACCAGCGTGTCGGGGTGGATAGGTACGCGCAGCGGCTCGAGGGCCTCGTGATGCTCAACGCGCCTGACGCCACCTGAAACAATCGCCTTGGCCTTCGCAGTAGCGGCAACCTTGTCGGTGTGCACCCAGGAATCCTGTTCGCGGATAGAGACCAGTTCGCACAGGTACGGATTCAACCCGCCGCCTTTGCAGGCATTGCGGAAAGTCCTTTCATGCAGGTGCGGGGAGCAGGCTGCGACCACCACGCGTGTCAGGCCTTGTTCCTTGATATCCTTCTGGATCAGTTCCTGGCCCAGGCTGGAGCACATGAACTTGTAATCGCGGGAGACAACTACGCCGCGGTCCGCGAGCTTCTCACTGGCCCATTTGCTGACGTCAGCAACGTCAATGACGCCAGCGATATTGGAGCCGCAGTGGCAAATGTACACGCCAATGCGTTCTTGGGATTTCTTTTCGTTGCTCATTTGCCTACCTCCTCAGTGATACCAGCGGTTTTTCTTGCCTTGGCGCGCGGGGGTGGCATGGGCAGACCTTCGGGCTTGCGCGGTTTGGGGGCTGCGGCCGCACCCTCGGCGACCGGTTCGGGAGTCTGGACCCCGATGCGGCTCATCGCCTCGCGGGCGCTGACAAATTCCTGTCCAAAGCCAAGTTTCTCGGGCTTTTCACCAAAGGCAATACCCATCAACTGCGTGAAGAAGAGGATGGGCATTTTATAGTTGGTATGGAAGTGGCCATTCATTTGTCCCTGGAAAGCATCCAGGTTCATCTGGCACATCGGGCAGACGGTAGCAATCACGTCCGCCTTGTACTCTGCCGCTGAAGCTACCAGGCGCCGGATGAGTTCGAAGGCGGTATCAGGCCCTATCTGAGTCATGTGACCGCCGCAGCAAGCAGTCTTGAGCGGGAAGTCAATTACTTCCGCACCCAGCGCTGCCAACAGATCATCTAGTTCGGTTGGATATTCGTGATCGGTGCAGTAGTCGTTGTAATCCGGGCGCGGTACCATGCAGCCCAGGTACGGGGCAATTCGCAGACCCTTGAGCGGCTTGGTTACTTTCTCGCGGACTTTATCCAGCCCGATGTCGTTGATGATGACATCCAGCAGGTGGCGGACATCCAGCGAGCCGGGTGTGTAGTGCAGGCCACCCGCGGCCAGCGCTTCATTGACCTGGCCGCCAAAAGCCTTATCTTCGTGCATGTAGTGGTCGGCTTTGGACAGGTTCAAATAGCAGGCCGAGCAGGGCGCAATGACCGTCCTGGAGCCATTGGCCTGTTTCTCGGCCAGTGCCAGGTTGCGGGCAATGAGCGAGTACGCCGGTGTCTTGTTGATGCTTAGGTACTCGGTTGCGCCGCAGCAGTTCCAGTCTTCAATTTCTTTTAGTACAATGCCCAGCGGCTTGCAGGCTGCCAGCGTGGAGTCGTAATATGCTTTAGCGCTGCTCTCCATCGAACAGCCAGGGTAAAAAATATATTCGCTCATACCGCCTCCAGTTCCTTGGCGCGCTTTAGGATTTTCTTGAGATCATCCATACCCTTGATGCGCTTCGGTGGGGTAATGGACATGCCCTTCTTGGTCAGCATTCCAATTGCCATGGGAGCCATATTGGGCAGGCGCGTAGCGAAGTGCTTCAGGTTGTGAATGCCAGCCAATCCAATTTCGAAACTGCGCCCGTAATTCTCTACCATGCTAATGAAAGTCTTAGAGAAATCGGGCGCAATGGAACTAGGATAGGTTTTGGCTTCGAGGGACATATTTTTGAGCGTATACATCACGTCGGTTATGTGGATGTCCTGAGGGCAGCGCACAGTGCAGAAATAACACGAAATGCACATCCACGGCGTATTGCTCTTCAGCACCTCGTCCTTCATGCCGGCGCGCAACATAGCAAAGATGGCGCGCGGTGTGTGATCCATGGCTGAAGCCGAAGGGCAGGAGCCCCCGCATGTGCCACACTGGATGCACATCTCCAAATGCGATTCGCCAGGCGCTAGTAAGGCTACTTCATGCAGTAACGCCACTTCTGCAGAGAGCGGGTCGCTTACAAATATTTCTGTCATAGCATCTCTCCACCTCGTGAAATGATATATCAAAGCCCCCCTTTGCGGGGCCTTGACCTAGAGTTATTACTTAGTATCGCAGTAGTAGGGGGTAAAACGCCAGTGGGATATATCACCCCTTGAAGTGATAAATATCACTTACCTTTCTTCTTATCACCTCGACGTCTCAAGTATAATTTATTGCAACTTTGTTATTAGGTAGTATTCTATGAATTTCGCCATGTGGCGTAAAGCCCTTACCGTTATCCCCGACGTTTCCAAAGAAGAGTGGGACAAACTGGATATTATCTCGAAATGGCTCATCGGCACGCGTGCCGCCGTGCTGGTTATGACCTTCCTCTCGGCCGTCTTTGCCGGACTGTTTGCCTTGCACGACGGCTACTCCGTCAGCCCGCTGGCGTGGATTCTCCTGACCCTCGGCCTGGTGCTAGCGCACGCCGCAAACAATATATTCAACGACTACACCGATTACGTGCGCGGCGTGGACAAGGATAATTACTACCGTACGATGTACGGTCCCCAGCCGGTTGCTGACGGCCTGCTGACCAAGACCCAGCACTTGATCTATTTTGCCGTGACCGGTCTGCTGGCGCTGGCCTGCGGCATTTAC
>JALHUM010000132.1 GCA_022865905.1 Anaerolineales bacterium
CCCGACCGAGAGTAGATTACCGCCCTCGCCGACCTCCTGGTCGTAGCCTTTCTCGAAAGTGGTGATGAAGTCGTGCGCGCCGGCAATCTTCGCCGCGGCTTCAATATCTTCATTCGACGCGTCCAGCCGGCCATAGCGGATGTTCTCGCGGATCGAGCCGGAGAACAGGTGCGGGGTCTGCAGCACGATGCCGACCCGAGAGTGGATGCTTTGCAGCGTGTACTCGCCATAGTCGCGCCCGTTGATGCGGATGACGCCCACCTTCGGCTCATAGAAACGGCACAGCAGGTTGAGGATGGTCGTCTTCCCGCCGCCGGTCGGCCCGACCAGGGCGATCATCTCGCCAGGCTTGACTTTCAGCGTGAAGTCGGTCAGCACCGGCTTGCGGTCTTCGTAGTAGAAGTCCACGTGGTCGAACTCGATCTCGCCGCGCATCGTTTCAGCCGGGAAAGCCTCGGGACGGTTCTGCACCTCGGGCACGGTATCCAGCAGTTTGAAGATGCGTTCTGCCGAGGCGATGGAGTGCTGCATCTCGGCGTAGACGCGCGCCAGGTCTTGCACTGGCCAGATCATGAAGGTCAGGTATGAGACGAAGGCGTGGATCGCACCGATGGTGAACAGTCCGATCTGGCTCTGCATCCCACCATACCAGACGATGGCACCCAACGCGAAAGCAGAGACGATCTGCACGGTGGGCAGGAAGAGCGCCGAAAGCCAGGCCGCGCGGTAACTGGCGCGGTACATCTTATCGGTCAGTTGCGAGAACTCTTTCAGGTTCTCGGCCTCACGTCCCAGCGCCTTGACCACGCGCACGCCCTGGATGTTATGGTTGTACTCGCCGGTGATCTTCGAGTTGGCGCGGCGGCTGTTGCGGAATTCCACTAAAATCTTCTTGCGGAAGTTGACCGCGATGACGATCAGGATGGGGATGATGGTAAAGACGATCAGCCCCAGTTTCCAGTTGATGACCAGCATGAAGATGGTGGACATTATGACGCTGACGATGGCCCAGGTTACGTCCAGCAGGCCCCAGGTCATCAGGCTGGAGACGCGCCCGGTATCAGATGTAACGCGCGCCATCAGCCGCCCGACTGCGTTCTGGCTGTAGTACGAGAGCGAAAGGTCCTGCAAATGGTTGAAGAGCGCCTTGCGCAGATCGTACTGGATGCGCTCGCCCAGCACGGCGGCCAGGTAGATGAATGTGAACACGAACGCTGCCTGTAATAGTTGCATCCCGCCATAGATGAAGGCGAACTTCAACAGTACAGGCACGTTCTTTGCCACGATGCCCTGGTCAATCATCAGCTTGTTGATGTAGGTGAACAGGGCGTCCTGCGTCGCCGTCAGGATGATGGCGGCCAGAAAGCCGACCATCCAGCGCCAGTGCGGTTTGAGCAGTCCAAGGATGCGCCTGAACGTCGGCGCGGTCAGCGGACTGGTATGTTCTTCTTCTTCGAGTTCGATGAGTTCGTCAGGCATGGTTCCTCCAAAGGATGAAGGCGGAAGGATGAAGGATGAAACGAAAGATCCAGCGATCTTCCTCCGCCTTATCCCTTCTTGCTCAATCGGTTTTTAACTTTGGTTGCAATGGTTACAAAGATTGCGATCAACTCGTCGGTTTCTTTGATGAGCGATTCGAGTTTCTCGACTTTTACGATCCCAGATTCGACCAGCAGTTCGAGCCAGTAAGTTGTTTCGTCGAGTTCTTGCAGAGCGCCTTCGATCTTGTTGACGAAGTCGGCTAAAGCCGAATGATGCGTATAGCGAACTCTTTTGTGCGGACTCGCAAATCTTTCACAGGTTCATCCTTCATAATTCATCCTTTCTAGTTTTCATCCTGCTTTTGCTATTTCACATTCCAACTCTTCATCAATCCGGGTCTGTATCTCATAGATCTGCCGGTACATCCCGTCCTGCGCCACCAGTTCCTCGTGGCGGCCCATCTGTACGACCGCGCCCTTATCCATAACCAGGATCAGGCTGGCATTCATCACCGACTGGATGCGGTGGGCGATGATGAACGTGGTGCGGTTCTCCATCAGCCGGATCAAGGCGGCGCGGATCTCGGCCTCGGTCTCGGTATCCACCGAGGAGGTTGAGTCGTCCAGGATCAGGATGCGCGGGTTCTTCAACAGGGTACGGGCTATCGCCACGCGCTGTTTCTGGCCACCGGAGAGTGTCACGCACTTCTCGCCGACCAGCGTCTTGTAGCCATCCGGAAAGGACAGGATCACATCGTGTATGGCTGCCGCCCGCGCCGCCGCCTCGATCTCTTCCTGCGGCACATCCCGCCCGACGCCGTAAGTAATGTTCTCGCCAATTGAGCGGCTGAACAGGAACGGCTCCTGCTCGACGATGCCGATCTGCCGCCGCAGGTACTCGCGTGGGTAATCCTTCAACTCTGCGCCGTCCAGCAGGATGCGGCCGTCGGTGTACGCGTGGAACCTCGGCAGCAGGTTGACCAGCGAGGTTTTGCCCGAACCGGTTGAGCCGAGCAGCGCCACCGATTGTCCAGGCTGTATGCTGAACGAGACATCCTTGATGACATCTGCACTGCCGTCTTCGTATTGGAAGGATACTTTATCGAAGACGATCTCGCCACGCGCCGGACCCTGAGCTTGTACCCGGCCCTCGGTCAGCGGCTCCCGCTCCTGCTTGACGATCTCCATCAGGCGGCCATAGGAGACCATGCCGGTCGAAGTTTGGACAATGATCCGCCCCAGGTTGCGCATCGGCCAGATCAGCCAGATCACAAGTCCAACGTAAGCCGGGTACGTGCCAACAGTGATCTCGCCGTGTATGGCCAGGATGGCGGCGTAGATGAATCCGCCGAGCATCTGGAAGCCGCAGGCTATGTCCGAAAGCGGCCAGAAGAGCGAGTGCATCTTGAGAAAGGTCTTGCCGCGCAGGAATTTCTCCCAGTTATCCTTCTCGAACTTGTTCTTCTCGTATTCCTGACGGGCGAAGGCCTTGACCACGCGCACGCCGGTCAGATTTTCCTGCAAGGTGGTCGAGAGCAAGGCTTCCTGTTCCTGGTATTCTTCGTAAGCCTTGGTAACTTTCTTGAAGAACCACAGCGAGACGATCAGGATGATCGGGATCACGACAATGGACGCCAGAGCCAATTTCCACGACAACTGCCAGATGGCGACGAAGTTGATGATGAACAGGAAGACGATGCGCCCGATGCCGATGGCCTGTTCATTGAAGAAGCTGCGCACCGAATCCACGTCTGAAGTGACGCGCTCGATCAGGTCGCCGGTGGGGGTTTTGCTGTGGTAGGCGAATCTCAACCGCTGGATGTGGTCGAAGAGGAAGTTGCGCAGGCGGCGGGTGATACCCTCAGCCGCGTATGCAGCCAGACGTCCCGAAACGAAAGAGAAACCGCCTTCGACAATTGCCAGCCCGACAAACCCGAGCGCGATGACGAGCAGCGTGCGTTCCAGCGTCCCAGCGAAGGGCGCGGCGTCGCCAAGGATGGTGTCAGCGAAATTGCGCAGCAGGATGTAGGTGAACATCTTCGCCAGCGCGGAGACTGCCAGCGAGAGGTTGGCCGCCGCGTAGGCCAGGCGGTAATCCGACATCATCCGCCACAGGCCGACCATTTTCTTTCTGGTCAGCGCCTGGCGGAAGTCGAAGTAGGTTGAGGTGGGTGCGATGGATGACATAGTTTTCTCTCTTCCCTCACCCCCGTCCCCTCTCCCAAAATCGGGAGAGTGGTGCAGAGGTGAGGGCAATAAAATGCCACGGCGCTTGAGGCGCCGTGGCTGTGAGACACACGCGACTTGACCTTTACCGGTCAACAGGCGCACTCCGAGGAGGGTTAAAAGCGAAATCACCCTTAGCGACAGTGAAGATGCTGTAAACCATGAGCGCGCCTCCTTTCGTTAGAATTTGATTAACGGTGCAGAGTTTATCACTGACCACCGATTCATGTCAAGCGCGATTTGGTGGAATTCAATGCAGAGAGCGCAGAGTTCACAGAGATCTTTTGTATTTCTCTGCGTTCTCGGCGCTTGCCCTGCCTGCACCTGCCGCAGGCACAGGTGAGCGCAGCCGAAGGGTTCTCTGCGGTTTGGGGATTTCAGAGTAGGGTGGGGGGTCAGACGCTTTCCGCCTGCGCCAGATCATGGATCCATTTGCGCGAGAAGAAACACGGCAGGCTGAGGATATATTTCGTCAGTTCCTCCGACATCACCAGCAGATAGACCCAGTGAACGGGGAGGTGGAAAACCAGTCCGCCC
>JALHUM010000133.1 GCA_022865905.1 Anaerolineales bacterium
GCGCTCTTGAGATTGAGATCGTGTTCCGCCCCGCGCCGGACCAGGAGGGCTGTGACCAGATTCACGACAACGGCCATGGCACCGACGCCGATCAGGATATCCGCCTGGACGGCGGGCGGCGCGACGAAACGCTTGTAGGCTTCGTTGAAAATCCCCAGGGCGATGAGCGCCAGCGTGGTCGAGTTGACCAGCGCCACCAGGATGCCAGCGCGGTGATAACCGTAAGTCTTGCCCGAGTTGGCCGGTTTGGTCGTGATCCACAGCGCCCACCAGGTCAGCGCCAGGGCCAGCACGTCGGTGAAGTTATGCGCCGCGTCGGTCAGCAAGGCCAGGGAGTTGGCAAAAATCCCAGCGAGGATCTCGACGACAACAAATGCCAATGTGATGCCCAGCGAGAGGGCAAGACGGCGGATGGTGGAACGGGTTGGATCGGGAAGATGTTCGCGGGACATAGGTTAGGACGGGCAGATTATAACGCAGGGAGATAAAAACTTCCGAAGTCTTTGGCTTCGGAAGTTCTCTACGCTAACACAGATTTATGTTTTCCTTCACCCACTCGAACAACCTCCGCACCCCCTCATCCACCCCCACCCTCGGCTTCCAGCCTAACTCGCGCTCCGCCTTGCGGATATCGGCGTAGAAAACACGCTGGTCGCCGGGACGCCAATCGCCGCGCGCCACCAGGATAGGCTTGCCGAGCAGCTTTTCCAGCAGCGGGCCGAACTCCGCCCAGATGGACATGACATTCTGCGACCCGCCGCCAAGGTTATACACCTGCCCCTCGACCGTATCCACGCGCTCGACCGCAGCATCGTAGGCGTCCAGCAAGTCATCTATATACAACACGTCGCGCACCTGTTTGCCATCCCCGTAAATGGTGATCGGACGGCCAGTCACGGCGGCGATGGTCATCCAAGCCACCCAGCCCTGGTCTTCGATGCCGAATTGGCGTGGGCCATAGATGCAGCTCTGGCGGAAAACCACAGATCGTAGACCGTAAATGCGGTGATAGTCACGCACATACTGGTCACCTGTCCCTTTTGAACAGCCGTAAGGCGAGTGGAAATCCAGCGGCTGGGTCTCAGGGCAGCCGAAGGGTAGGTTCTGATATTCCCAGCGCGTCCTCTGCTCGACCACCGCCACGTCATCCATCCCGCCATACACTTTGTTCGTCGAAGCATAGATCACCAGCGGCCTGCGCTCCGAGAGCCGCGCCGCTTCGACCACGTTGAACGTGCCGAGAGCATTGGCCTCGAAATCTTCTCTTGGATGTGTGACGGATGTCGTGACCGCGACCTGTCCCGCTAAATGGACGATGATCTCCGCCTCGCGGCTGGAGGTCGTCAAAAGGGCCGCGTCGCGCACGTCCCCGACGACGAGCCTGAACGCGTTTTCCCCGAACTTTTCCTGCAACCAGGCTAGGTTGCGTGACGCGCCGCCGCGGCTGAGATTGTCGTAGACGGTCACCTTATCGCCGCGCGCCAGCAGGTGATGAACGTAGTTCGACCCAATAAAGCCGGCTCCGCCGGTGATGAGGTAGTTTTTGGACATGGGCAACTCCTTTTTCATGTGTCATTGCGAGGGCGCTCTTCGCCGCCTGCCCTGGCGGGCTAGGCCAGGGAAGCAATCCCCGACTCGCGAGGGGGTTGCTTCGCCCCTACGGTCGCTCGCAACGACACAATCCTTTATTCTTCCTGCCTTCTGCGCAACTGGCGGTAGACACCCATCAGGGTCTCGCCCTCCGTAGAGAGCGCGTACGCCCCCAGGATGCCATAAACCAAATAACTGAACAGGTGAGCGATCAAGGCCGTCGCCAGGGAGGTGGCCTGATCGCCAGTCACCAGCGCCAGGGCGCCGCCCAACGCGCCGTCATAAATTCCGACCGCGCCAGGCAGGGAAGGGATCGCCCCACCGAAAGCCGCCGCTCCCAACCCAAACATGGCCCACATCGGTTGGGCGTGTGGAAAGAAAGCCAGCAGCACAAGATAAAACTGGAGGATGGCAATCGCCCAGTTTAGAATCATCCAGAATAAGGCGCGGACGAAGAGCCAGCCATCCATCAGGATAGCCAAACCGGAGAACATGGACTCCAGGAAATTCCCGCTGCGCTTATGCAGCCCCGGCCAGCGTTTGCTGAGGCGGTCGAACTGGCGCATCGCCCAGTTGCGGTAACGGGCCAGGAAGTAGAGGGAAGCCAACCCCACGAGCATGACTCCCCCCACAATATAAGCGACCTGCTCTGCCCCGGCCGCGCCCACCACGAACGGCACCACGCTAAGCAAGATGGCTGCCGAAAACGCCAGGTCAAGGACGCGCTCGATAACGATGGTCGGCAGGATTTCCATAAAACCCAGGCCGGATTTGCGTCCCAGCAAGAAAGCGCGGCCGAACTCTCCCAGTCGAAACGGGAGGAAGTTGTTCAAAAGGTAGCCTTCGCACAGGGTCAGGAAAACGTCCCGGGAGGAGGCTCTCGCCCGCAAAAGAGTACGCCAGACAATGCCGCGCACGGCCAGCCAGCCCACCGAAATCGCTAATGAAGCCAGCAGCAGGCGATAATCCGCCGAGCGGATTGCCTCCGCCAGGCTGCGCAGGTCCACGAAGTATAAGATCGCAGCAATGACTGCCAGGCTGATGATCACGCCGGGCAGCCAGCGGCGGGCAGATTTCCAGAAATTTGACATAAATATTTGCTCGTAGGGGCGACTCTTGTGGTCGCCCAGGGCGGGGACACCGTTCGCCTGCACTTGCGCAGGTGCAAGCGTGCCGCCCTGGCCTGGCCGCCAGGACAGGCGAACATCGGCGGCACGCCGGTGCGAGATGGCAAGCCCTGCCCCTACAAAAATCATTCCTCTTCCAACTTTAACACTGCCATGAAGGCTTCCTGCGGGATTTCTACGTTGCCAACCATCTTGAGGCGCTTCTTGCCCTTCTTCTGCTTTTCCAGCAGCTTCTTCTTGCGGGTGATGTCGCCGCCGTAGCATTTGGCGAGCACATCCTTGCGCGTCGCCTTGACGTTGGCGCGGCTGATGACCCTTCCGCCGCCGACTGCCTGGATGGCGACATCGAACAACTGGCGCGGGATGAGTTCCTTGAGTTTGGTGATGAAACGCTGCCCTTTGTGATAGGCGTCTTTCTTGTGGACGATGGCCGCCAGCGCATCCACCGGCTCGCCGTTGACGAGGATCTCGAGTTTTTCCAACTCGTCGGCGCGGTACTCGGCGAACTGGTAATCCAGCGAGGCGTAACCGCGCGTGCGGGATTTGAGTTCGTCAAAGAAATCCACGATGATCTCGGAAAGCGGGATTTCATAGTTGAGCTGGACGCGGTGCGGGGCAGGATACTCCTGGTTCTTGTAGGTGCCGCGCCGCTTGGTGACCAAATCCATGATAGGCCCGTAGTAGTCGGTGGGTGTGATGATTTCGATGTTCATCCAGGGTTCTCGGATCTCGGCGATCAAGCCCTCGTCGGGCAATTCAGCGGGGGAGGCGACGATTAGCGTCATGCCATCGTGGAGCAGCACCTCGTAAGCCACGGTCGGAGCGGTGAAGACCATATCCAGATCGTACTCACGCTCCAGGCGTTCCTGGATGATCTCCATGTGGAACAGGCCCAGGAAGCCGGCGCGGAAACCGAACCCGAGCGCCTGCGAGGTCTCCGGCTCGAAAACCAGCGAGGCGTCGTTGAGCTGCAGTTTGTCCAACGCCTCGCGCAGGTTCTGGTAATCCTCGGCCACTGCGGGATAGATGCCGGCGAAGACCATCGGCTTGGGGTGACGGTAACCGGGCAGCGGCTCGGCCGCGGGATTGACCGTGCAGGTGATCGTATCGCCGACGCGCGCATCGTGGACGGATTTCAATCCGGTGGCGACATAGCCCACCTCGCCCGCCCCTAGACCGGTGATCGGCTTCATCAGCGGGGAAAAAATCCCCACCTCGATCGGTTTCACGTCCACGCCGGTGGACATCATGTGTACACTGTCGTTGGCGGTGATCCTGCCTTCGACGACGCGCACGTAGGTGATGACGCCCTTGTAGGGATCGTAATGCGAATCGAAGATGAGCGCCCGCAGTGGCAGGCCCTCGTCGGCCTTGGGCGGCGGCACCTGGCGGACGATGGCCTCCAGCACCTGGGGGACGTTCGTCCCATCTTTGGCCGAGATGCGCACGATGCCCTCTTTCGGCACGCCCAGCAGGCTGGCGATATCCTCGGAGACCTCTTCAGGCCGGGCGGATTGCAGGTCAATTTTATTGATGACGGGGATAATGGCAAGGTCGGCTTCGAGGGCGGCGTACAGGTTCGCCAGTGTCTGGGCTTCGATGCCCTGGGAGGCGTCCACCACCAACAACGCGCCCTCGCAAGCAACCAGGGCGCGGCTGACTTCGTAACCAAAGTCCACGTGGCCGGGGGTGTCAATCAGGTTGAGTTCGTACGCATCCCCGTCTTGCGCGGTGTAGTTCATGCGCACGGCGGAAGCCTTGATGGTGACGCCCTTCTCACGCTCCAGGTCCATCGTGTCAAGGATCTGCTCGGTGGTGTCGCGGTCTGGCACCGTTCCAGTCAGGTGCAGCAGCCGGTCAGCCAGGGTGGACTTGCCGTGGTCAATGTGGGCGATGATGCAAAAGTTGCGAATGTGGGAGAGCATAGGCGCGGGAAGTATAACCGATTTAGTTTTAATCACGAAGGGCACGAAGACTTGCCCTACCCCTCTCCCCATAAATTCAGACATGGCCATGCTGTTTACGCTTTGAAAATGGCAAAAGACATTCAAGCTTTAAAAGCAGTTAGTCAAAATCTAATGCACTCCAATATAAGTATTACTGACGGAGTTTATGGGATACTTTCGGATAATGATGTCAGGGGGCAAATAGCTGCGCTTGGTAAACAAATATTCTCTAGTGAAACTAACGATATTGAGGAACTCAAAACCATAACAAAACAGCTTTTAGATAAATTGGGGATTGAACCATTTAGTAAAAAGCCATGAAAATAGAAATGGTTATTGGCCATTAGATCCTTGAATCTCTAATACCAATTGTTTTATTGCTTTATTATCATTTTTAGTTAATACTCTAATGTTGGGGTGACTTTTCACATAAACACGGAAGATTTCGTCTGCAAAAGCTCGACCGATATTCTCAACATTATTAAAATCTAGGATGACAGTTTTAAATTTTTCAAGGCGTGCCATTAAGCGTTTTGCCTGAGACCTTGAAACAAGATTTTCATTTCCATATCGGGCTAAATTAACAGGGACTATTGTTTTATCAAAACCGTAATTATTAGAATCACTGGTAAATTTGGAAAAAACACTTTCTGTTGTTCTGCCTGAACTCGATGATATCTCCATATGAACTTCGGTTCCAACCACGTCTCTTTCCACTTCATACAAAATATCGATTTCTTTGCTACCAAAACGATATTTACCAGAAAAAATGGCAAATAAATCAAACATTCTGGAAGTAAAAAAGATACCTTCTCCCGTATGAGTTTCAGGATCAGTGGTTAACTTACCTTTAGACAATTCAAGAATCGCATGGAAGGAATCGTCCAGGTGATATGTCTTTTGAATTTTATTAAATATACCTACGCCATTATCATTTATACATATTAATATACGATCAATCCAAATAGTAATTTCAACAAAAATTTCCACACCCTCTGAGTGATCTATTGCGTTATTAAAGATTTCTGTAAAACCATAGTGGCAAATATTTATTACATTTTCTCTAATACCATTAAATAAGTGAGCAATATCATTTCGCCAAACTTTATCTTCAGCTAACTTCTCCTGTATTTGATATGTTTGCTTAAAAGAACCTGATGGTTTCAGAGAATATATTCTGTCGCGCGTTGAACCATCAATTCCTATTTGATTCTCCAGGCAAAGCTCGGATATGTATTTTAATATTGTAGTGCGTGATAATTCATATTTATCTTGTGTAAAACGCGCTATGTCTTTCGAATGGTCACGAACATTCCACAAAATAAATTGTATTATTTCATCACGTTTTTGTTTAGTCAGGCTCATAAAATACTCTCTTAGATAGAATCGTTTATAAACTTATATCGTGTTTATTATAAACATAATTGGCACAATTGTCAACTTATCTGCTTGTAAAAAAATAGGTTATCCCCCAATTTATTAATTGCGAAAAGCAAATTGTAGTAATAGTGGGCCCGGCTGGATTCGAACCAGCGACCAAGCGATTATGAGTCGCCAGATCAAAGCGCTATTTTCGCAGCGCGAAATGGATGATCAGGATGATCTGGAATAGAAATGCGCTCACCACAAACAGGGTTTCGAGATTGTCTATACCAAACATCCTATCACCTCCGATATCATAGTGATGCCATGTGGTCGGATTGATCTTTACTGCACCTTGAGCGAAGCGATGATCATCTCACTCACGCTCTTAAATAATGACAATCAATCCAAGGATCACGCTGATGACGGCCAGCAAAGCAGGGAGACGCAAGCCTTTCCATGTCAAGTTGACTGTCTCCGTTCGTAACCAGGCAGGCAGTTTGGGATATATCTTACGGAACAGCGTGATATGGATCACAGCGAGGAGCACCCCGACGATTGGCAAAAAAATGGCAACATTGTTTGCGCTATTGATGATCATCCCTCCTTCCAGGTATCGAGTGTCGGCAGGGGAACCAGGCACAAATAAATGAGCAACCAACATTCCAAAAATACTTTGGAGGGAAAAAACAGCCGGCACCACCAGGAGAGATTTTCGATCTCCCGGAGCCAACCCAAGAAGAGGAAATAGTGAAAGGAGGAAGAAGATCCCTGAACACACAAGCACAAGGCCCAAACCAATAAACATAATAGCTGGCAGCCCTGTGATCCGCATGATATTGTAGGCGTCACCACTCAGGGATAACATCTGAAGGCCCTGAATGATCGCGCCCCATGGGAAGAGCATGACGAAAGGAAGGTTGGAAACAGAACGTCGCTTCCAAAGCAGGATGAAGATCATTACGGAAACCAGAATACTTATTATGTACGCCGAAGCAAACCTCCAAGCGGTATCAACAACAGGCCTGACAAACCCTGTAAAAGTGAAGGGGTGTACGTAAAAACTCCAGACTGTTCCTCCCTCGATCAGCGTAGCCAGAGCGTGGCCGCCCTCATGAAATATCGATGATAGGAAATCCATTGGAATCCATGAACAGAACAGTAGAAGGATGGAAAGAATGGCCGGCTTTCCCTCGGAAGGGCGCTTGCGGAAGGACAACCAGATCCCTGCCAGCAAACCAAGCCCGAGGACCAGCTCAAAGATCACGGATGGTATGCTGTTCGGTGGATTTGCCGGACACGCAAAGTTGACGATCACGGGCTCACTCAAATTACCGGTTACATCACGAATTCGGGCTTCGATAGTGAGCGAAAATGGGTACAGCACCACAGGGCATGCCACAGGACTTGTGACCAATCCTTTGAGTTTTTGTTCGTCTGCGGAGGCCGTGATATCAACATCATCAAACCTTGAAATGTAGATTCCTGCCGGGACGGTCGAGATCAATGTGTGTACGACAGTGGTGGCATCTCCCTCCCGGTCTGTGAAGTAAATGTCCTTATGGAGGAGTACTTGCCCGTTTTGGTTTTCTGTTCGTTCTTCTACTCGCAGAATCACGGGGGCATGATTGGCCGCGTCCGTTTGACTGGCAGGCTGAGCAGTCGGTGCAGGCGGTTGGGATGCAGAGCAGGCTGTCAGCAGCAGGGATAGCAGGATCCCACACACAAGGAGACGCAGGGAAAGTGATTTCATGGTTAATTTCCTTTCCGTAGAACGATTTTTCAAAAACTGGGAGGAAATATTATCGGTTGTATTCATGGGATCCTCTCCAGTGGTTTA
>JALHUM010000134.1 GCA_022865905.1 Anaerolineales bacterium
GCGATGCTGGGGTTCGTCTTGTCCGGATGCCAACCTATCCAACTCACGCCAGCCGTCCCCGCCGCACAAGTACTACCCACCCCCGAGTCCCTCCTACCCATCTGGTGGATGAACCCCACTCTATCTTCGCAGGCACCCATCCCAATTAGTGCAACAACCGATATCCCATACACGAGCGAGGAATTGCTGGATGTATACGCACCCGTCTCCGCGGGTGACTGGCCAATTGTGGTCGTCTTCCACGGGGGTGGTGACTACAAGGGGATGGTGAGCGAGCTAGCCCGGGCGATTGCTGAACAGGGAGCGGTTGTCTTCGCCCCGACATTTCACTCCAGCGCGCCGAAACCTTCCAGCCGGATCGGCCTCGGGGCCGAGGATGCGGCCTGCGCCGTCCGTTTCGCGCGCGCGCATGCCTCCACATACGGGAGTGACAACGATCGGGTGATTGTCGTGGGTCACTCAATAGGCGGGCTCATGGGGGCGCTCATGATGTTCGCCGGGGACGACTTCCAGGGCGATTGTCTTACTCAGGAGGGAAGCGCCCTGCCGGATGCCTTCGTAGGCCTGGATGGCGGCTACGACCCAATCCCCTTTATACCCGAGGAATTGCTCACGGCGGATCCGGCCGGCTGCCTCAAGATTGATCCTTTCACCTACATTGACCAAAAGCCTGTGCGGGAGGGAGTTAGTTTTCTGTTGTTCGTGGGTTCGTATCTGACCGCACAGGTGCAGGGACAGGCATTCCGGGACGCGCTGCAAGCCGCCGGGTACGAAGTGCAGCTAGTGCAAATCCCAGGCATTGATCATTACGATATGGCCAGACCCCAGCCTGAGACGATAAACGCAATTGCCGAATTATTGCATCCATAGAGAAGCTGGCACAGCCACCTTCGTCGGTCCGCCTTTTTTGAAGCGGAAGTCGCATTTCGGAGCGCCTTCGGCCAGCGTCTGTGTGCGCATCAATCCCCAGCCGAGGGCGTCGTGTAGAGAATGTCCACCGGGCAAAGGTAAGGAGCGAGTTCGGGCGCGCCTTGTTTCGCCAGGAATTTGCAGGAGGCGCATTCGAGGTAATCCACGCCGTAATCGAACGTCGTGCCATCGCCTTCGACGAAGTTGTAGACGTAATCATCGGGGTACTGCCGCAGATGCGACTCGGCAGCCCGCTTCCGCAGGCGGCCAAGATAGAACCGGGAGAAATTCATGCCGCCGAAGAAGCGCGCCAGGAAGGCCGGGGATGATTTTAGAAAGGCCCGGCCAATCTCATAAACCAGTTCGCCGGTCTGCTCCACAGTTTTGCCATGTGCCTGGCTGACGCGGTAAACTGCCAGCAGCATCCCCGTGAAGACGATAAACTCGGTGAAGGGCTGCTTCCCACCGATGTAGGGGAGTTTGGGGATCAGGGCTTCGAATTCCCGGCGCGTGTCTGCAACCAGCGTATTGACATTCTCCTCGCCAAAATACCTGCCCAACACGGGATGAGCGGATTTCGCAACAATGTCGAATTCTTTCAAGAAGCGCGCTTTGTGTGAGATGTAGTTATTTGATGGATCGGACATGGCTCACACGCCTTTCAAGTTGTGCGTCTCATTCTCTCAACCGGTAATGCAGAATGTAATTCATATTTGCCAACGGCGGGATAAAACGCATCAAGTTAGCCGGGCCCAGGCGCGGCTCATGCTGATCGAAATAGCCCCATTTTTCGACCAGGCGCAAGCCCCAGGATTCTAGGGCGTGTGGATCATCCACACCCCAACTGAGGTGCGCACCCGTTTCTTTCAAGACGGGGTGGGTGCGGTTATGTAAGCGGACAGAAAATGACGTAAGTTCGTCGAAAACCAGTTCGCCACCGGGGAAGCGTTCTGCAAGCGCAGTGATCACCGGCTTGACTTCCGCTTCTGTGAAATACATGAAGACACCCTCCGCCAGAAAGATGACCGGCTTGTTCATTTGCGCGACGGCGTCCAGCCACGTAAGATCAAGCATCGAGCAGGGCAGCGACCGGCAGCGTTCGGCATCCGGGAGAAACTGGCGGCGCAGGGCGATGACTTCGGGCAAGTCCAGCCCCAGCCAGGCCATCTGACCATCGTCGAGACGGTCGAAGCGCGTGTCCAGCCCGCAGCCGATATCCACCACCAGCCCGCCGGGACTTTTGGCGAGGAAGGCGCGGGCGCAGCGGTCAAACTGACGAGCGCGCATCACCGTAAAGGTCTGGTCCAACTCGCTCATTCCCATCAGGCAGTCCATCCCGCCTTCGAGTTTGGCGAGCAGTTCTACGACGCGCGGGTCGTGCAGCAGGGCATCGGGGCGGGCCGCTTCTCTGGCGCGGCACGCCAGCGGCACGAGCAGGGTGCGGGCAACGCCTTGCAGGTTGGGTGTGGTCATACCTGCCTCACTTTCGCAACTTCGGAAAGAACCTGCCAGTGCGCTGCATATACGCTTTATATTTCTCGCCAAATGTCTCGATCATCATCTGCTCCTCTTTCGGGATGCGCACGATCAACCCGACAATCGAAAGCACGGACACTGCAACGAAAATCCAGTTGGCGGTCAGCAGGGACAGCGCAGTGCCCCAGCCAAACATCGATGTGTAGAGCGGATGGCGCATTCGGGCATACGGTCCGGTTGTGATGAGATGATGATCATCACGCAGTTGCAGTTGGGCTGACCATTGCGTATCCAGCGTCACCTGAGTCCACGTCATGAAAGCTACGCTGAGGATGCCAAGCGAAAATCCTATCCAACGCAGCCAATCAGGAAGCATGAACATAAAAACATCAATCCATGCCATGCCCGCGATGTACATAGCAAGAAATGCCATCAGAGCAACGAATGCCACCACGCGGAAGATGAAAAAGCCGCGCCCGCCCTCGCGCTTGATCGCGCTTTCATCAGGCATGATCCGCCCGCCCGAGGAGCGCACCTTGATCATGAAGTAGAACCGCATGGCAAACAGCGCCGCCAGCAAGATAACAAACGCCAGGCGGAAAGCTGATTCAGTTGTCATAGGTTTACACTCCTTTCAACGAGACGCGCATTCATCACCACAGTCTTGGGAAAAACGCGGGAACGCGTTTGCAATACTCCCGCCACTGCTCCCCAAACTCAGCCGCCAGCGCCTGCTCCTCGCGCCGGGCGCGTAACAGGACAAATGGTGCAAATATGGCAAAGGCCAGCGCGGTCCAGGTCTGGTACAGCAGCAGGCTGCCCAGCGCGGCTGTCACCAGGCCGAGGTACATTGGGTGGCGGACGATGGCAAATGGGCCGCCGGTCACCAGATTGTGGTCAGCGTACAGTTGCGCGCCGAAGCCGGTTGAAACGAAATACATCTTTCCCAGCGCCAGCCGCGCCCAGAGCAGGAATGCCATGCCGGGAAAGTACACCAGTGTTCCAGCGGCAAGACAGGCCAGTCGTGCCGCCGGGGACAGGTTCAGGGGCAAAGGCTTCCAGAAGAAAATGGAGATGAACAGGAAACAGGCGGTGGCGAGGAAGTAGAACAGGGGCGAGCGCAACAACGCGGCGGAGCGCCCGCTCGTGCGGCCTGCCTGGCGATGGGTCCCGCGCCAGATGCCGTAGAGAAGCACTCCCAGCGTGGTGTATGCCAGCAGTCCGCCCGCCCAGCGAAGGATGGTTTGGACCAATCCCAGGCTCATGCGGGTTTCCTGAACTCCAGGCAGTACAGCCAGCCCTTCCACACGTCGAAGAGGCGCGTTTCGAGCATGGTTTTTGGCACCAGGTCAACCGGGGCGACAATTGCCGCGCGCTGGCCGCTAAAGGATTTCTTGAAACCGGGGATGAACTTCTCGTACCCCCGCGCCCCCTTTTCGCTCTCGTCAGCGATGAGGATGCGCGTCCCCGGCCTGGCAACGCGGATCATCTCGTCAATGGCGGCTTTTTTGTCATTGAAGAAGTTGATGCCGCCCACGTGGAAAACGCCCTCGAAGGATGCGTCCCGGAATGGCAACTGCTCGCCGTTACCGAGGAATAAATCCACGCCCCAGCCTTTTTTGCGGACATAACTCAGGCAGTGCCGCAATTGTCCGAGGGAGATGTCCAGCCCGTACACTTCGCTGACATCCGGGCGGTTGACCAGGTAAGGCAGGTTCACTCCCGGCCCGATGGAGATTTCCAGCACGCGCCCGCCGCGTCCCGTGCTAGAACCGGGACTACCACGCGGTTCGAGCCGGTCGGTGATCTCGCGGCGGCCTGTCTCCTCGGACATGCCGATATAGGCAAAGGCAATTTTGGAAAAGAGGCGGTAGCCCCAGGAGAACCAGTCGTACATGCGAGCAAAGCGGCGGTTGAGGCCGGTCAACTGCTCGGGTTGGACGAAGTGCGGGATGCCCTGTTCGATGGGATAGTCCTTTTGGCAACGTTCGCAGCGCAGGCGGCCGCTTTCCAGCGGGCCAGCCGTCCCGTCGTGCAGGGTCAACGGCGCGTGGCAGGCCGGGCAGGCCAGAAGATCGAGACTGTTTCGTTTCATTTCGACCTCCTGTCACCAGATGCCGGGAATCAGTTTCTTCGACTTGCGGATGTAGGTTCGGTAGTCTTCGCCGAACTGTTCGGTCAGCAGGCGTTCCTCGACCTTCATCCTGTAGGCCAGACCCGGCAGCAGCAAAACCGGGACGGCGGCCAGCCCGATCAGGCTGGAGTAGCCGATTGCCACCCCGAGCGTCATCAGCAGGAAACCAGTATAACCGGGGTGGCGGACGAAACGATAAGGGCCGCTCTGCACCAGGCGATGCCCCGCCAGCACTTCCACGTGCCCAGAGTACAGGCCGCGCAGGTGCGCCCGCGTCCAGACGCGCAGCGCCACGGCGGACAGGATCAGCACCAGCCCGGTGATTTGCATCCAGAGGAGGCGCGGAAGAACAGCCGGCAGGTATATCCACTCGAGGGGTGATGCGAAGAAGGCAACCAGGAAGCCGGGCAGGATGAGCCAGAACGAACGGTCCCCAGTCTCTTCGCGCGCTCTCCCGCCAGCCTGCGCGGACTTCCAGAACGGTTCGCGGCGGATGAAGTAGTAGATTATGCTCCCGGCCGGGTAGGCGATACCGAGCACGAGCAGGAACCAGCCCAGGAAATTGTCGCGCAGCGTTTCCAGTCCCAGCAGGGCCAGGAAGATGGCCAGGGCAGGCGCAAGGATTATCAGGAACAGGACGGCGATTCGACTCATAGGAGCCTCATCATCATAGCGCGGTCAGTCGTTGTGGTGAATCATGTTGCTGATCCACTTCCCGATCTCGACCACCACCAGCAGACCCAGCGCGATGGCCGCCACCAGCGACCACTCCGCCAGCGTCAGCGGGACGATGCCCAGCAGGTCGCGCAGGCCAGGGATGGCAAAAGCGATAAAAACCATCAGCAGACCGGCCAGCGCCGCCCAAACGAGCGGCATGTTGGCGGTCAGTTTGTTCATCTTCCATAGCGAACGGCGCATACTCCGATAAGCGAAGATATAAATCATCGAATTAACCGCGAAGGAGGCAAAGACGATGCTGCGTCCTTCGACCGCGTTCGCATGGATGGAATACATGTGGTTGAATAGGAACAAGGCCCCGATCGCGCTAGAAACGCTGATTACGCCGATGAGGGAAAGCCCCAGGCGATTCAGGATGGGCTCTTTCAGCGACCTCGGCTTTTCGTCCATGATGCCACCTTCCTTTGGCTCGAAGCCCAGCACAATGTCGGAAGGGCCGTCGCAGATCAAATGGATCCACAGGATCTGGGCCACTACCAGCGGAGCCGGCCAGCGCAGTATCATGGCAGTAAAAATGGTCAACACCTCGGCAAAGGAATTGGAAAGCGTGTACGCCACCACCTTGCGGATGTTCTGGAAGATGATGCGCCCTTCCTCGATGGCTGCCACGATGGTGCGGAAGTTGTTGTCGAGCAGGATCAGGTCGGCGGTCTCCTTGGCTACGTCGGTGGCGCTGCCCACCACCACGCCGATGTTAGCCCGCTGCAGGGCTGGGGCGTCGTTGACGCCGTCCCCGATCATGGCGGTGATCTCGCCGTTGGTTTGCAGCGCCTTGATGATGCGGAACTTATCCTGCGGCCGGATGCGGGCGAATACTGAGGTCTGGCGGACGCGCTCCTGGAGATCGCCGTCGCTCAAGGCGGCCACCTCGGGCCCCTCCAGGCTCTGGTCGCCTTCCTTCATCAGACCGATGGTACGGGCAACGTGCTCGGCGGTCTTGCGGTAGTCGCCGGTGATCATCTTGATCTGGATGCCGGCCTGCTGCGCCACCCGGACGGCCTCCATGACGCCCTCACGCACCGGGTCTTCCATCCCGACCAGCCCCACCCAGGTGTAACCGGTGTAATCGTCAAGCTTGCCCAACGGCCGGTAAGCCAGTCCCAAGAGTCGAAGCCCTTCACCGGCCCACTTGTCCACCAGCGCCAGGAAGCGGGCTTTCTCCTCGGGGGCGATTGCGCACATGCCCATGACGACCTCAGGCGCGCCTTTCAAGAAATTGAAGCCTTTTCCCTGGAACAGGCTGCCGGTGATGGCGGTGATCATGTACTTGGTTTCACTGGTGAACAGCTCTTCCTCCAGCCGTTTCGACTGGTCAACCATCTGCTGGGGATCCGCGGATTAGAACTGCCGGGTATGCTCCCACAAGGCGATGTCCACCGGGCCTTCCAGGTTATTGCATAGCACCATCGTCTGCAAGGCGCGCTGCTGGTCGTTCATTTCCGAGCAGGTGACGCGCATCAGGCCCTCGGTCAGCGTGCCGGTCTTGTCGGTGCAGATGACAGTCACCGAGCCGAGCGTCTCAACCGCCAGCATCCGCTTGACCAGGCCGTTGCGCTTCAATATCTTGCGCATGCCCAGCACCAGGATAACCGTCACAGCGATGAGCAAGCCTTCCGGCACAGCCGCGATGGCCAGGATGATGGAAGTGCGCAGCATATCGAGAAATTCCCGGCCCAGCAGGAGGCCGGCTGCCAGAATGGCCAGGGTGAAGCCGACCACGATCCAGGTCAGGGTCTTGCTGAAAGCTTTCAACCGCACCTGGAGCGGGGTATCTTCCTCGACGTGCTCCTGCAGGCTGGTGGCGATCTGGCCCAACTCGGTGGCGGGACCGGTCTGCTGGACCTGCATCAGGCCGCGCCCGGTTAACACCGTTGTGCCCATGAAGATTTTGTCTTCGGCGACCTTGTTGACCGGCTCGCTTTCCCCGGTCAGGATAGCCTCGTCCGCGGCCAGTTTGGTGCTTTCGAGCAGTTTGCCATCGCCGGGCGCTTTCTCGCCAGCGTTGAGCAGCACCATGTCGCCGGGCACCAGTTCCCAAATTTCCACCTCGCGCCGCTCGCCGTCACGGAGTACGGTAGTGGTGGGCTTGAGCAGGCCCTTGAGGGCGGTGTAGGTCTTCTGGGCCTGGTACTCCTGGATGAAACCCAGGACAACATCAATGACGACCACCGCCATGATGATGGCGAAGTCTCCGTATTCGTTGGCAAACAGGGAAACCAGCGCCGCCACCAGGATGATGTATACCAGGGGACTTTTGACCTGGTTGAGCAGAATGGCCCACACTGAAGTGGTTTTTTCAGCCGGTAAACGGTTCTCGCCGAACTGGTGGCGTCGCTCCAGAACCTCGATGCTCGTCAGGCCGGTCGGGGAGGATCTATCCATTTTTAACATGCGTTACACCCTGTTGGAACAATGCGATGATGTGCTCATCTTCAACCCGATAATATACTTCTTTACCATCCCGCCTGGCCTGCACAAATCCCATCTGGCGCAGCCCGCGCATGTGGTGTGACACAGCCGACTCGCTGATGCCCACGATCCCGGCCAGTGCGCTGACATTCTTCTCGCCTTCCACCAGGGCAGACATGATGCGCACCCGGCTGGTATCGCTGAAGGCGCGGAAGAGTTCCGCCACGTGGGCGGCGGTGTGTTCATCGAGAACAGTGGTTGAAATGGAAGCAGACATCATTAACTCCTGAGTATATGTTCAGATGTTTCCGTCATTATATTCCCCCTTTGCTTGAGCGTCAACCAGTTGACGGCTTGGGAACCAGCCGTGCGATTAGAATTTCCAGACCGTGGACCCGTAGCCTGCCTTGAGGTATTTCTCGATGGAGGCGCGCATGTCCTCCTCATCCACGAAGAGCAAGGGGATTTGCGAGCGTTGACAGGCGAAACCGTCCTGCCAGGCCTTCAAGCCGGAGGGGGAAATTTCTAGCGAGAAGGTTTCAGGCTCCGCAGGGAGCCAGTCAGCGAGGGTATGTTCGCCGTAGACCAGGTACGGGTAGTCGGCGTAATGCCAGAGCGAGTGACCGGTATGCTCAGCGGCGCGGCGTGTCAGGCTGTGGTCACGGTGGTTGCCGATACCCAATGGCGCAACCAGTTCACAGGTCTCAGGGAGGTTTTTGCGGAAGAAATCGGCTGCGAGCGGGACGAGGTAAGCTTCGTCCGGTTCGAGCGGCTTGAACTGATCCTCGTTCTCTTTGATGACCGGTTCGTTGCTCCCAGGGAGGTATCGGTAAATGTTGTCGGGCACAGTATAGCGGCGGAAACCTGTGCCCAGCACGCGGCAGCAGGCGGCGTCCTCCAGGCTGCGAGTGAGAGGAACATCCTCGCCAATGTTCCAGAAGCCGTGCAGGAGCTGGGCATATTCGGTCAGCGGCTTACCGGCGGGAGGGTCGCCGGCGCAGATGGTCCAGACCTCGACCCGGTCGCCGCGCCGGGTCAGCTCCCAGACCAGACCTCCAACGGAAAGGACAACGTCGTCGAAATGGGCGGAGAGAAAAATCCAGGTTTTCATTTAGAACCTCTAACAAACCTGCTCCCATCGCCGTCCCCGGCGGCGCCCCACAGGGGTGCTGCGCGAAGGACGCCGCCTTGAGCAAGGTTTTGTTAAGAACTCTTAGTTCCCTTGATGCGGGAATCTAACTCCTTCTGCGGCACTTTGACGGCAAACACGACGCCGCCAACCAGGAATAGGATGGCCGAAATGATGAAGAGTGCCATGAAAGTCCCTTTGGTCAGGGTTGTCAGGATAACACCGAAGATCAGCGCGGCGAGGGCGCCGGAAAGGCCGGTCGAAAGGTTATTGTAGGCCATATATTGTCCGGCTTCATCCTTCGGGGCCAGGTCGCTGGCCAGCGCAGGGACGATCGCAAAGATCGGCCCGGTGGCAGCCGAACGGATAGCGGCCATGATTAGGAAGGTGATGAAGTTGGTGCTCAAGCCCATCATCAGCGTGGCGGCGGCGCAGACGAACATCGCGCCCAAGATCAGAGAGCGCCGCCCGATCTTGTCTGAAAGCACCCCAGACCCAACGGCTGCCAGCATGGTCACCAGCAGGCTGATCCCACCCATCGTGCGGAAGGCCGCGTCCGGGCTGATGGAAGGGAAATAAACCTCAAAGAAATAACGGGCGAAGAACTGCATGCTGTTGAGGCCCATGTTCGCCAGCAGTGCGGCCAGCACCACCCAGAAGAAGACGGCGACACGCGTGCGCACCCGGAACATATCGCACACGGCTCGCCCCAGGCTGATCCTGTCCGAGGGATCGGCTGGCGTGTCTTTTCCCCGGATGACCAGCGCATTGAGGATACCGGTCAAGGCAAATATGCCGCCGGTCAGCCACAGCGCCAGCCCCGTCTGCCCGTTCTGGTTGAGGGCGGTGATGGCGAGGATGCCAACCGCCGCGCCGATCAGGGTCAACAAGCCCTGGATGCCGGAGGCTGTCCCTCGCTGGTGTTCGGGCACCACATCCACCAGCAGCGGCCACCAGGCACCGTTGCCGACATTGGTGAAGAATTGCATCCCCAGGTAGCTCAGGATGATGACCGGCAGCGCCGCAGGCAGGAGGGCCGCTCTCCATGCCGGAGAGAGGATGAGAGCGGGCAGGCCGATGAGCGGCAGGGCAAGCAGCGCGCCGATCAGGATGGCCGGGGTGCGCTTGCCCCATTTGCTGGCGGTATGGTCGCTGAGGATGCCCGCCAGGAGGCTGACCACGACGGCGAGAAGTGTCCCAAAGAACCCGATCAGGCCAACCACCAGTCCCTTGCTTTCCGTCACCACGTTTTCAACCAGCGTGGGCAGCAGAACGCTATTGTATGACACCCACACAACGTTCGCGCCCAGCATCAGCAGGCTCATGCCGAACAGGAAACCGATGGAGCGTTTTGCCATAGACACTGGATGAGTCGTCATGAGCACCTCTTTAAACACAAAGGGCACGACCCCCAGAGAGCGGGGGCAGGCGGAACATGAGGGAAAAACTTGTGTCCCTTTGCCGTCTCGCACCCCGTTCGGACCAATAGACCCAGCCCGCCGGGGCGAAAAGGCCGGCGTACACAGGATCGCTTCGCTGATGCCGCCGGTGTTCGCCTGTCCTGGCGGCCAGGCCAGGGCGGCACGCTTGCACCCCGTTCGGGCCGCGAGCCCGCCGGGGCGAGACGGCCTGCGCAAGTGCAGGCGAACGGTGTGTACTTCGTGTTTGGATTTTTGACTTACAGCATCAACTTTTGCAGCTTCATCAGGTCTTCCATCGCACCCTTGACCTGAATCTTGCGCTGCATGTAAGCGGTGGTGCCGTTGATCTTCTTATCCATCACACCGGCCAGGATGTCGGTGGCCACGGTCACCAGGATATCCGGCTTTTCGACGGCCTCCTGCGCCAGGGTCGCTTCCTTGCCGTCCACCGCCCGGATCAGCCAAATCTCGTTCGTATCGGTGAACTTGAATTGCAGGGTCTTGGTGAAGCCCTTCAACGCGGCCTGCACGCCGGGGTTGGCGAAGCGGTCCACCATTTTCTGAAGATAGGGTTGGATGTCCATTGAATTCTCCTTTTTGTATGTGCTTCGCCGGGCCTTAGCCCCACCGGAAGCAGGCTAAACCTGAATAAGTTTGTTTCCGTTCTTCGCCGACTCATAGGCTTTCTCGATCACATTGACGGCGTAACAGCAGTCGAGCGGATTCACGGTCGGCGGACGGTCCTCGACGACGGTGCGGACGAAATCCTTGACCTCTTCCACGATGGAGAAATAGTGCCAGCCCAGCGGGTCGTATTCCGGACCCTTTAGCGGCATACCGTCAAAATCAACCGGCTCGGCGTAGAATTTGACCGGCGGGTTCACCAGTTGATCCACGATCAGCGAGCCGGTCGTGCCGTACACTTCCAACCGTTCGCTGTGTGGGATCTCGGCGGTAAATGTGAAACTGGACAGGAAATCCGCGCCGCAGGCCAGTTTGCCGCGCACATCGGCGTTGTCTTCCACCTCGCTGTCCACTTTGTAGAGTTGCGAGGTGAAAGCGACCAGTTCCCTGACCTCGCCAAACAGCCACTTGAGAAGGTAGAAGGTATGCGGCCCGGAATCGATCAGCGCCCCACCGCCGAAACCTGCCTTCTTACCCCAACACTTATTACTCGACAGGCGCACCCGCTCATTGGCAGGCAGGAAGGTGCGGACGAGGGTGATGTCGCCGAGTTTGCCGGCCTTGATGATCTTTTCGGCCTCGACGTAGGCTCGGATGAAGCGGGTGTTCTCGGCCACACCGAAGTGGATTCTTGCCTTTTTCGCCGCCTCGTAAATTTCCATGGATTGCTGGTATGTTACCGCAACCGGTTTCTCCAGCAGCAAGTGCTTCATCGCCCGGATGACATCCATCGCCACCGGGTAGTGGAGATTGTGCGGGAGCAGAACATCTACCAGGTCAATTTCGGGGTCGGCGAGGAGTTCGCGGTAATCGGTGCAGACGCGGGCGTCGAACAGCGTGGCCAGGTTTTCGGCGCTCTCACGATTGATGTCGCAGACGGCGACCACCTGCGCCAGGTCGGGCACTTCCTGGAACCCGGCGGCGTGGTTGGGGGCGATCAGCCCCGCACCGAGAATGGCGACTTTGAGTTTTTTGGGCGACATTCAAAATCCTCTTTCAAGCCGCCTCGGGCGACAGCATGGGTCGCCCCTACAAGGACGGCGGCTCGCAATGACACTAAAACTTCCTTTCGATAATCTCCACCGGCAGGGTGCTGAGTTTCTCCGGCTCGCCATCCGTCACGACGAAGGTCTCCTCGTCGCCGATCATGACAGCTTCATCGCTGAACGAGTACAGCTCGATGTTGAGCACCATGCCCTTGGCGATGACCGTCGGGTCGTCGGCCATCAGCCAGTGCTCGTCAACGTGCAGGCCGATGCTGTGACCGACGTGCAGGAACATCGGGTCCACGCCGATCTGGGCGTACAGGTCAAAGGCGTGGGCGTGGAGTTCGCCGAAGGTTTTGCCGGGCTTGAGCGCCTTGCCCATCTCGGCCACCACCCAGCACAGTTTCTTGTGCAGTTCTTTCAGCGACTCGGGCACAGTTCCAGTATAGACCAGCCGCCGGTTGTCCGAGACGTAGCCCTCGTAGACCGCGCCCAGGTCGAGGGTCACGATCTGGTTCGGCTCGAGGATCTCGCCCAGGGCGATCTCCGGGTTGGCAGAGCCGAAGGCGACCGTGACGTGGTCCACGCCGTGGGCGCCGTTCCTGTGCAGGCGAGCCTTGGCCTCCTGGATGAGTTCCAGGCGGGACATGCCGGGGCGTAGGATGTCGGCTAGTTCCAGCACGGTCTGGTCAACGATGGCGGTGCTGCGGCGGATGCGCTCGATCTCCGCCGGAGTCTTGACCAGCTGCAGGTCGTGGATCAGGTCGTCGGCCACGACGAGGGTCACCGGCTTGACGTTTTCCTGAATGATCTGCAGGAGGAAGTACGGGAAGGTCGAGTCGACCCCCAGCGTGCAGCCCGGTTTGAGTTTTTCCTGAACGAAGGCGGTCAGTTCGCCGAGCGCCAAGTCGTAAGTGAAAAACGAACGGACGTCTTCCGTACCGTACTCGATGCCCATCGCCGCCTGCGCCCAGCACAGCAGGCTGAGACTCCCGTCGCTGCCGGCGTAGGAGAAGAAGGGTAGTTGGTTGCGCAGGGCGTAGATGATCGGGTTGCCGCTGCCCGGCAGACACGGGTAGCCGGTGGTGTAGAAGACGTTCTCCGGCGAGGAGAAGAAGATGCCGTCCAGGCCGCGGGCTTGCATCATCGCGGTCAGGCGGGCGCGGTCGAGGCCGACAGGAAGGAAGGATACATCAGACATATTTCTCTCCTAATTCGGTACAGCAACGGAGATGTGAGTATGAACAAACTTCCACTCATCATTCTCTTTATGAAGGATAAATGTATGACGAACAAGTACTTCACTGCCATTGGGCAGTTTAACCTTGACACGATCCGCCGCCCAACCCACTGTGACTTCGCTGTAGGCTTTTAGATCACTCGTCTGAATTTTCAAACCTGCATTAGTCGCTGCCTTGTAAAGGCTGATGACTGATTCGTAATCTTCAAGCCACTCATTGGGATCGGTGCCTATAAATAGAAGGCCTTCCTGGCGCGAATAGAACCGCTTGGCAAAGCCAAGAACTCCCCCGGAGGCTTCTTTTTCGTAAAGCTGAAGAATAACGTTTTTGATTTCAGGTGATTCGATCATAGTTTTTCTAACTACGCCTCAACCCGGTTCAAAAATTGGCTGAGCACCTGCAGATATCGTTCGGTCTCCTCTATGTGAGGAAAATGCGCACTGTTCTCGAAGATGACCCATTCGGAGCCGGGAATGCCGCGATGGATCGTCTCCGTGATGGTGGGAGTCGCTTCGTCATAACGGCCTCCGATCACCAGCGTGGGCATGCGAATCTCGCCAAGGCGGTTCGTGATGTCCCAGTCTTTCAGCGTGCCAGTCACACAGAACTCGCTTGGACCCCACATGGTGAGATAGACTTCATTGGCTTCGAGTTTTTCAAAAGCCCGTTTGACCCACTCGGGCTTTGGGTCAATATGACCTCCGCCATGATGTCGAGAGAAAGCCTTCATTGCCTCTTGATACTCAGGAGAGTTTGTTGTGCCTGCCGCTTCGTGTTCCTGGATTATTTGCTGCTCATCCGCTGGAAGTTCACTGACCAGGCGTGTCGTCTCAGCCGCCCACTGGGGCGCGCTGGCCAGCGTGTCGGCGAGAATCAGACTCGCCAATCCTTCTGGTTGCGTCAGGGCATACTCCATCGCCAGCTGCCCTCCCCACGAATGGCCTAGAATGTGAACGCGTTCCAATCCCAGGGCGCGGCGAATAACACCAAGTTCCTCCACGAAGAGTTTTACCGTCCACATGGACGGATTATGGGGGTGATCTGAGTTACCCCAACCCAATTGGTCATAAAGAATCACGCGACGCCCGGTGGTGGACATAGCCTCCAGCGACTCGAAGTAATCATGCGTTGCTCCGGGGCCACCATGCAAGCATATTAGCGGCAGTTTGCCTGGCTCTTCATGGCTGCCGACGATGCGGTACCAGGTCTTATAACCACGGAACGAAACGAAATCTTCTTTGGCTGGCATTTCTGCATTCATGACGTTACTCTTTCCTTATGACTCTGCGCTCACAGCGAGCAGGCTAACTAGAACTAGAGATTAACTGCTTGTTTCTGCTCAATGGATTGGGCAACCGCCTCCGCCGCCTTCAGCGCGTACAGCGCATCCGCCGGGTCGACGCGCGGCGGGCTGTCTTCGATGACTGCCGTGACGAAGTCCCTGACCTCGGCGATCATCGAGTTGAACTTCCAGCCTAGCGGGTCGAAGGGCACATCCTCTACAACCGTGCCATCTATGTCGTTCGAGCCGAGGTAGTATTTCACCACCGGGTCCGCCAGCTGGTCAATGATCATCCCGCCCTTGCTGCCATAGATTTCCACCCGCTCGGTCCACGGGATTTCCATCGTGCAGGAAACGTTGAGCTGATATTCCGCGCCGTTTGCCAGGTGTCCGAAGATCAGGCCGTTGTCCTCCATCTCGCCCTCTGGTACGATCCTGGAGGCGAAGCCGAGCACGTCCCGCACGCCGCCGAACAGCCACTTGAACAGGTAGAAGTTGTGCACTGCTGAATCCAGGATGACGCCGCCATAGGGCGCTTTGCCATGCCACAGGTTCGGGTTTTTGATACGAAGGACTTCGCTGCCGGCAACCAGCGTGCGGACGGTCCAGATGTCGCCGAGAATCCCCTGCTTGAGGATTTCTTCTGCCTTCAGGTAGGCGGTCACAAAGTGGGTGTTTTCCGCCACGCTGAATTTCAGTCCCTTCTGATTCGCCAGGGCAATCAACTCCTCAGCCTGTTCCGACTTGACCGTGATGGGCTTCTCCACCAGCACGTGCTTACCTTTTTCGAGGGCGGCTTTCGCAATCTCGTAGTGAAATTCGTGCGGGACGATGATGTCCACCACGTCCACGGCGGGGTCGGCCAGCAGGTCCTGGTAGCGGGTATAGGCTTTGGCGTCGTACATCGCGGCACGGCTGACCGCCTCTTCCTCACGGATGTCGCACATCGCCACGATTCGACACACCTCGCCCATTTCGAAGTAGCCCGCCTCGTGCGCAAAGGCGATACCCCCCAGACCGATGATCCCCAGGCCAAGTTTCTGTTCAGTCATAGCGTCTCCTTTAGCAAGGCTTTCGTAAAAAAGATCGGGGCTTGTGATCCTGAAAATCACAAGCCCAACAGATCTTTCATCTCAGCATTGACTTTCAGCATCAATTCGTCTTCAAGATCACCTATTTTCTTCGTGACTCGCTTTTTGTCAATTGCACGCAATTGAAAGACAAGCAAAACAGAAGGTGTGCTCAATCCATTTCGCGTGGATGGTTGAATAAGAATCGTATACGGGAATCGTTGCGCTTTGAGATTACTCGTGAATGGCAAAATCATGATGACGGACAAAGTCTCGCTCGTGGCGTCATCCTGCCGAAGGCCTACCGGCACGACAAGCGCTGGCCGCGTCCCCACTTGTTCGTGACCAGCGCCATCAGCAGCTTGCGGCAAATTGACGAGAACGATGTCGCCACGCGTCACGGTTCAATCCAATCCATTTTCAAAATATAATAACGCTTCATCACTAGCGGCGTCCCAGGCTTTGAACTCGGCAGCAAAATCGTCATACAGAGCGGGATGTTCTGCTACCTGCCGCAGGCGTAACTTGCGGATCTGGCGCGTTTCCAGATATGACCGCAGGGCCTCACGGATCAACTCACTGCGCGAGCGGTGTTCTTCCGCAGCCACGCGGTCAATATTTTCGAGAAATTCCTGGGGCAGGGAAAATAGTACCTTTATAGCCATAGGATATACCTTGTATATCCATTATACATCCCAATGCATTAGGTGAAAAGGTGCGCTCGACCCCATTCCCAACATGCTAACTTGCCGATGGTTCAACGCTTGAACGCCTACGACCACCGCCAACTTGTGCCATCCTTGTTATCCTCGATGCCCACACCCAGCTCCTTGAGCCGGTCGCGGATCAAATCGGACATCGCCCAAATCTTCTGCTTGCGCATCTCGGTACGGATCTCCACCAGCAAATCCACGAACTTATCCGCCTCGCCCGCGCCTTTCTTCTCGGCCAGGCGCAGACCGAGCACGCCGGTCAACGCGCGCAGGGTATCCTGGGCAGGTTTAAGCTCGGTGCCGGTCGCGCCGTTGTCGCGGGCGGTGTTGATGGTACGGACTAACTCAAAGAGGGCAGCCTGCGACCCGGCGGTGTTGAAATCGTCGTCCATGGCTTCGACGAAGGTCTGTTGGGCCGTCTCGGCCTGCTTGTCCAGCCAGAGGCGCGTTTCGGGGGGAGCGCCGCGGGCGTCCGTCAAAGCTGGTTTAAGGGCGGCATGCAAACGGTCCAGGCCGCGTTCCGCCTGTTCGATGATCCCCTCGCTGAAAGATAACGGGGCGCGGTACGAGCCGTTCAACACCATCATACGCAGGGCATCCGCCTCGTGCTTCGATAGAAGTTCTTCGATGGTCACCAGGTTGCCCAGCGACTTGGACATCTTCTCACCGGCCAGTTGAAGCATACCGTTGTGCAGCCAGTAACGGGCGAACTGTTTGCCGGTGTAGCTCTCGGATTGGGCGATCTCGTTCTCGTGGTGCGGGAAGATCAGGTCGTTGCCGCCGCCGTGGATGTCAATCTGCTCGCCGAGGATGTCCAGGTTCATGGCCGAGCACTCGATGTGCCAGCCGGGGCGGCCCTTGCCCCAGGGGCTATCCCAGGCCGGTTCGCCGGGTTTGGCAGCCTTCCAAAGGGCGAAATCCATCGGGTGTTCCTTCTGCTCGCCGACCTCGACACGCGAGCCAGCCTGCATATCATCCAGCCTGCGGCCGGAGAGTTTGCCGTATTCTTTGTCTTTGGTGACGCGGAAGTAGACATCCCCAGCCGCGGCGTAGGCGAAGCCCTTAGCGATCAGCCCCTGGATCATGGCCTGGATCTTGTCCATCGTCTGGGTGGCGCGCGGGTTGGCCGTCGCCGGCAGGATATTCAGGTCGGCGAGATGCCGCCGGAAATCCTGGATGTAGCCTTCGGCCAGTTGGAAGGGGTCCGCGCCCATCAGGTTGGCGCGGTTGATGATCTTATCGTCCACGTCGGTGTAATTCATAACGTGCCTGACCTGGTAGCCGCGATACTCGAAGTAGCGGCGGATGACGTCGAAAACCAGAGCCGACATGGCATGCCCGACATGCGCGTCGCTATAGACCGTCGGGCCGCAGACGTACATTTTGACCACGCCTGGTTCGATGGTCTGGAATTCTTCTTTCTTGCGGGTGAGGGTATTGTAAACGCGCAACATAGGCAGGCTCCTGAAACAGTGTCTTTCTATTATAACCACAGATGAACACAGATGAACACTGATTTGGGATAAAAAGAGCGCGACCTGCGCCGCGCTCTCACTGTTCGCTGATGATGGTAGCCAGGTGGCTACCATAACTGACACCCGATCACTTCTCTTTTTCTTCCGGGCGGGCGAAGATCATACGCCCGGCCGCCGTCTGCAAAACTTTAGTCACGGTGACATTAATCTCCCGGTTGAGGTACTTGTTGCCGTTTTCGATGACGACCATCGTGCCGTCTTCCATGTAGCCCACACCTTGCCCGGCCTCTTTGCCTTCCTGGATCACGTTTACGACCATGATCTCACCGGGCAAGACAACCGACTTGACCGAGTTGGCCAGCTCGTTGATGTTGAGGATTGGCACGCCTTGCAGCTCGGCGATGCGGTTCAGGTTGTAATCGTTGGTCAGGATGGGACACTTCATCTGCCGCGCCAAGATAACCAGCTTATCGTCCACTTCGCGCACGCCTTCCACGTCAATGTCGCTGATGCGGACCACAACCGAGGTGGCCTTTTGCAGTTCAGAGAGCACTTCCATGCCGCGCCGTCCGCGCTGGCGGCGCAGGCTGTCGGGTGAATCAGCGATGTATTGCAGCTCGTTCAGCACGAAGCGCGGGATGAGTAGCGTGCCGGGCAGGAAGCCGGTCTTGGCGATGTCGGCCACACGCCCGTCAATGATGACGCTGGTATCCAGCAGGATGGTGCGGCTCGATTGCGACCAGCTTGCGGCCGTCCCATTCTCACGGCGGGAAGTGACCGCGCCCAGGATGTTGGCGATGTCATTCCGGCGCATGACGAACAGGGCGACGCCAAAATAGCTGAAGATCAGTACGCCAATGAAAGGCAGGATTTGCCCGAAGGGCACAGGGAGCAGTGAAAACGGAAAGGCCAACAAGGCCGCGATCAGCAGCCCGGCGACCAGCCCGAACAGACCGGAGAACAACGTTTCTGCGGATTGTTTGCCCAGTATCGCGCGCAACAACCGCATCGGGCGCGTGGTCAGGTAAGGCGTCATGACCAGCCCGAATAACGCACCCACCAGGCCGATTGCAAGGATGTAGATTATCTGCTGTTCAGCGGTATCTTTTCCCAGCCAGCCTCCCCCGTACACTCCCAGCAACGCAAAGACAACCATCCCGATAAGACGGGCAATAAAATCAGCACTCATTTAATAACTCCTTTGAATAAATAAAGATGATTACAGTCTCATGATGGTAGCCGATTGCGCTACCATGATGGTAGCCGATTACGCTACCATGATAGCACGCCTGAGACGAGCCGTCAATTGCCTGTCTTTTTATCTTCTACGCCGCAGAATGTAGATGAATATTCCCAGCGAGATCGAAAAGGCGAGAATGGACAACCTGGCAAGCGCCAAAAGCCCCCTATACCCTGTGCTTTGGAAAGGTTCTGTCTGTCCGGTTATGGCGATACCATCCGGCGCCTGGCCGCGTGGATTGACCCCAATGCCCCCGGTCTGCGCGGTGAAAGGGATCACTTCCGCCTAGCATGTGGACAGGATCGCCGCTACGACGCCCAACGCGCTGACGCCCGCCTGCCTGCCCCGGAACGTGATCTCATTCACAGCCACAGCCCGGTCGCCGCTCACCGGCATTGACAACGAGCCTCTCTGAGAGTGGTAAAACGGCTGCGGACGGATGGCTAAGGGTTAGACGGTCGACGAATTACTCTTGTAAAAAAACCAATACGGTTGTAAGATAAGAAACTAATATATAGTTAAATAATATTCTATTACCGTATGATATATTATACGATTAACGAATAATTGTCAAGGGTTTGAAAGGTCTAATATCCATGCTTTCAAGCATTTTAGATAGTTTTTATAAAGGGGATGTCCCGAATAAATTTACTGTTAGCATGGGGGAACTTATTCGGCAAGCTAGAGTAGAAGCGAAGATGAGTCAAGCCAATCTTGCCGAAAAAGCCTATTTTAGGCAAGCAGCAATTTCGCAAGTTGAAACTGGTAAAAGGGAAGTAAGCTCCAGTGAACTTGTTTATTTGAGCTATGCTTTAAATAAACCAATAACATATTTCTTTCCAAAAGAAATTGTTCGTCAAATAGACTCAGAAAAATTAACAGTCCTTGAACAAGAACTTCTTGTACAAGTACGACGATTAGATACCGATGATTTACGAAGGCTAATTGCTCAAGCTAGAGCTTTATCTGAAATGAAATAAAGGTAATTCTGGAGAAACGACAAAAGAAAAATAATGATTTTGTCGAATAGTCTGGAGAAGAAAGAATGAAAAAAACTTTCTTGAAGACTTTGTTGATTTCCATCGCTGCAATCACGCTTATCGCTTTTTATTCATATTTTCACTCTATCGTTTCTAACGTTGCTTTTATAGTTACTCTTGACCAGATTCTCTCTACCATAATCAGCGAATTATGGAAATTTATTTCAACCCCTACTATATTTATTGCTTCATTGGTAATTATCATTCTTTGGCTATTTAGAAAAAATATATCAGCTATTTTTCCAGCGATAAAGCAAATCAAAGCCGGTTCGTTTTCAGCCACAATCGATTATTCCGATATCTCTAAGAGTGTCTCAGAATCCCAAACTTCTTCAGATGTTCAAAACAAAATTGAACTCACTGATGAATTCTTAGATGTAATTACTCGTCAATTTGGGGAAAAAACATGGAATTTCCTTTTGGATATTGATGACAAAATACTCACTTTAGATGACCATGTAGCGAGATATAAAAAAATAGCGTATTTATTTGAAGACGAAGACTCTATGAATGAATTTGAAAAAGCTTTTGGTATAGATTCCCTAAGAATATTTTATTATGGGGTATTCAAAATGAATGGAGCTGCCTTTAGGAATTTATTATTTGACGTGAAAATAAGCGAAAATCTAATGTCAGGAAGTTATACTCTCAAACCTAAATTCCGTCATAAATTAGAAGCAAGATTGAAAGAAATAGAACAAGAGAAAACTTCTAAATAATTCAACTCTATGCCGAACAGGAATAGAGCCTGAATACGCTTGGTCGCTGGTTCGATTCCAGCCGTGCCCATATTTGAAGCACCAACTAATGTGCTAGTTATTAAATATTGGTAAATTAATAATATTATCTCTTATAAAAAACCGTATTCCCATGTTTAGAATATCTTTTTGGGTGCATAAAAAATCCAATAATTTGTATCAATAATCTCGGGAGGAAATTATGAAGGATCAACCACTAATCAGTTTGGCGATTATCAATATTGAATGGAATCAGCACCACAGAGATTATGTCGACAATTTTGTACCATTCATCTCAGTGTGTTTATCAGAGATGAAAGCAAGTGTCGTTAGCCTTAAGGATGTTCAAGAGTCTGTAAACAAGAGATTTTGTATCCATATTCCTCTTGAAGCTTTACGTACAATTATGGGCAGAGTCTATTTGAAGGGATATATCGATTCCAAAGCGGGAGTTTATACAATCAGACATGATAAATTGGCGGAATTCGATTTCAATAAGCTCGAACAAGATGCACTTCGGCAGCACAACTCTCTCATTGGACTATTCCGTCAGTATATTCTTGCACGCATTAACGAAGATTGGAGCGAAGAGATAGCTGAAAAGGCAATTCTAGGTTTCATACGAAAGGGTTCCCTGCCCATATTGCAAGCCGCAATCGATGGACAACCAATTCAAACAACAGATGATACAACACAGGGGACATATTATTTGACTAGTACATTTATTAAGCATCTTTATGATGAAGATCCTCTCGGCTTTGGTTGTTTTGAAACCTTTGTTAAGGGCTATATGCTGACAAGTGTGTTGTATCTCCCGCAAATCACTCAGGAACAATTGAGCAAGAATCTCCGAGATGTAGAAATTTACTTTGATACACCATTCATAATTCACGCCCTCGGAATAACCACTTCTATTTATCGGGATGCATATCAAGAATTGTTCTTGCTTTTATACCGGATGAAGGCGAAATTGCGGATTTTTACGCACACTCGCGACGAGATAAGAAATGTCCTACATAATCTTGCTGACAACTTTGAAAAAGGAACACTACTCCCAACGGCACGAGATGCTGAAACATTTACCTATTTCACTTCACAAAGATTGCAGCCAGACGACATCCGAAGAAAAGCTGAATTATTAGACTCAGATTTGAAGGCAATGCGTATTGATGTAACACCAACACCGAGTCTTAAAGAAAAATATACATTGAATGAAGAGAGGTTTCGAGAAATGCTAGATAAGGGTGTTGGATATCGGTTTGAGGCGACGCGTGACAGAGACATTCATTCAATTACAGCTATAAATCAGATTCGCGATGGTATTCGAGAAAGAAAAATTGAGCGTTCAAAAGCAATCCTAGTAACAAACAATGATCCACTTGCTAGAGTCAGTAAGATTTACTTCCAAGAGTATGAGGGATATAACGATAATTATGTTCCTCATTGTTTTCCAGCACATTTATTTACGACTTTAATTTGGCTAAAAGACCCACTAAAGGCGCCCGACCTTCCGCGCAAACTGATTCAGTCTGCTTGTTTTGCTGCTCTAAATCCAAGCGAGGAATTATGGCGGCAATATATTAACGAAGCCGACCGATTGCGCAAGCAGGGAACTATTACTGAAGAAGCTTACTCTATTGCCGTTCACAGTAACGCTGCTCGCAAAGTACTCATGGAGATTACAACAGGAGATTTTGCTGCATTCTCTCATGGTACATTTGAACAAGTCTTAGAATATGCTATCGAATACTATAACTCCGATCTCAAGGCTCAGGTTAATGATCAGTCTTCAAAACTCTCGATTTACCAAGGAAGAGACCAACGAATTGCTAATGCCAGCGGTCTACTAGCAAAAGGACTTCTAAAGTTCATAGTAATTGGTTCAGAGATAACAGTGGCATTTTTGAATATAAAACAGTTACTTCAGGATACGAATCGTTCTTGGCTAGATTATTTGGGTGTGTTTGCCATATCGGTAATATTGATCTACACAATCATTGATTTTATTTTTGCACTAAAAGTAGAAAAACTATTTATTGATTTTGAGTTGTGGGTATCTGCCAATGCATTAAGGTTTCTAACACCTAAGGAAATTCTAGATAAGCATGTAACTAGACCGAAAAAAGCAACACCTTAAGTATCTCGAAATGAGATATGGATAATGGGCTGCTGGCATAAGAAAAATGTATGTGAATAGGACTAGGACCTCTAACCGCTAGGTTCGAGGTTCAAGTCCTCGGAGAGGAGCTGTGGATAGAGCCAGAGCCAGAAACTGGGGCATTGTTCGAGCAGGTCAAAGCAGGGAGGATATGCAAGAAAACCTGATCCACGGAGTTTACAATGGAGACGAAGGGGAAAAGAAAGAAATCCAGTATAATCTCGAATTATGCGCAAAACCTTCCTCGTGATCGTCTTGATCCTTGTCGTTGTTTTGATCATTTTCAGTTTCTCGGAATTGGAGACTATCCTAAAAACGATCGAACACAGCGATTGGCGTTTCCTTGGGCTGGGTTTGATCATCGAAACTGTCTGGTTATTTAACCTGGCAACCACCTTCCGGGCGCTGTACCGCCTGGTGGGCCTGGAGGAGGACAGCCGGCATTTGATGCTGGTCGCAGCCGCAGCCAATTTTATCAATGTGGTTGCCCCGAGCGCGGGTTTTGGCGGGATAGCCGTTTTTATAGATGACGCCAAACAGCGCAATCACGCCTCGGGCCGGGTGACAGTGGTCGGCGCGCTGTTCGTGTTGTTCGACTACATCGCCTTTCTGTGCATTTTGGCTTTGGGCTGGGTCGTCCTGATCCGTCGCAACAACCTCAACGCGGGCGAGATCACCGCTTCGATCATCTTGCTGTGCCTGGCCGTGGCATTTGCGGTCATGCTGTATTTGGGCTATCGGTCAGCCGCAGAACTAAGCAAAGCTCTGGCATGGATGGCGCGCGCGCTCAACCGGGTGCTGCGTCCCTTCCTTCACCGTGATTACCTCAGCGTCGAACGCGCCTACACTTTCGCGGATGAAATCGCGGAAGGTCTTTCTGCCATCCGGGGGAAACGGAAAGAGCTGCTCTGGCCGTTCCTGTTTGCGCTCAACAACAAAGTTCTGTTGATCTGCGTCCTGGCGCTGACCTTTCTGGCCTTCCAGACGCCTTTCACGGTCGGGACTTTGGTTGGGGGGTTCAGCATCGGCTATCTGTTCCTGATCGTCTCGCCGACGCCGGCTGGCCTTGGTTTCGTCGAGGGGGCATTGACGCTTGCGCTGAATTCACTGCGTGTGCAATTGGGGACAGCCGGCGTGATCACACTGATCTACCGCGCCATCACTTTCTGGTACCCGCTTGGGATAGGTGCGCTGGCGCTGCGGGCGTTGCAGAAGAAGCCGAAGGAGGGCGACCGGTAGGCAGTTGGAGGCTGGAGTTGTGCATCTGCCCTGCGTCTGTACCCCATCTGTGATACAGTGTAGGGGAGGAGATCCCTATGGCTAAGGCAGCAATGATCCGGGCACGAATCGAACCGGAACTCAAGACAGCTGTCGAGAATATATTCCAGGAGTTAGGATTGTCCATCACTGAGGCGATCACGCTGTTCTACCGGCAATTCAGGCTGAACAGAGGGCTGCCATTCGAGGTCAGAATCCCGAATGAAACCACTGCCAGGACTTTTCAAGATTCCGATGCCGGACGAAATGTAATCCGTACGGAAAACGCTGAGGAAATGTTCGAGAAACTGGGGGGTTGATGCGTACGCCAGGTTACACTGATCTGTTTGATTAATTTCACCGACCGAGAGCCTGCGCCCTCGGTCGGTTTATTCTTTCCTTCGCCCAGCGAACTAAACCCGTAACAGTGTGCTTACGGCAACATCTTCATCCACTTCTTCCCAGTGAATGCCTACACCGCGTGCAATGAAACGCCAGCGATTGCGCTGTTCATGCGTGGCATTGCGCAGGCGGGGAAACCACTCCAGCGGCACAGATACTTCGCGCCCGTCAGAGAGACTCACGTGCATAGAATCTTCCGAAAATCGGATATTGACTGCCAGAACAGCAGTCGGGCTACTAACGTTTAAGGTGGTCATATATTGGCGGCATTTTCAGCCGTTTCCACATGGATATGAGGCGGTTCGTTGTCCTCGCGGCTGAAAAAGAAAAAGCGGTGTGGCCCAATCACTCGCACGGTAGGGGACATATTTAGATTATACAACATCTTCCAGCAATCTTTGTTTGCAAGGATGTCAGACCAAACAACCGACCGAGAGCCTGCGCCCTCGGTCGGTTCATTTCACCCTATCCATCTCGCCCTGAGAGGAATCGAAGAGATGATACTCTAAATGTATAGATCACGCCTGTTGTAAATCCAATATGCCGCGATCACGCTGACGACGATGATCGCCGCCGAAAGCAGCAGGTACGTCGCGTCCAGCTTGCCGGATTGGAGAAGCGCGGCGGCATCGAAAAACTTGAACGGCGTGAAATATTTCAGGAAATCCAGTTTCTCGTTCATCACGGAGACAATCGCCAGGAAGTAGGCCGTCAGGATGATGGCGACGGCGGTGGAACCGGAGCGTTTATACTGCTTCATGGCGCAGCCCAACAGCAGCCCGATGGCCAGGAAGATCAGCTCGATTACGAACATGCCCTCCATTTCGAGTGCCAGGAAGTTATAGAAGGCCTGGTCGGGGTCATACGATTGCACCGCCGCCAGCGACACTACCCAGGTGATCAGCACGAAGGCGATGCAGTTGACCAGAGCAGCCAGCCCCTTGGCTGTGACGACCCTGCTGCGCGTTACCGGCAGCACCAGCGAAAACTCGACCGTCTTGTCGCGCTCTTCTTTGGAGATGCTGTCGCTGCCCCACATGGCGGCTGCGATCGCGGCCATCAGTCCAAAGTAGATGAACATGACGCCGTAGAAACCGCTGATCGTCGTCAGGTTAAAGGCGCTCATGCTCAAGGCATCCAGCATCGCCGGGGGCATCGAATCCAGCATTTTCAGCAGCTCGGGATCGCCGGCAAAGGCGGAATATTTGGCCCCTGCCATAAAGATCAGCAGCATAATTATTGCGCTCCAGATCAACAGCGATTTGAGGTTGGCTTTTAGTTCACGAAGAAAAATGTTCATCAGGCACCTCCTTATGACACTGCCGGGATGTCGCGGCGGGTGTACAGCCAATAACTGACTGCCAGGGCAATTATGGTCACCGCCACGTTGAGCAGCACCAGCGGCGTGTTAAATGCGCCGTGCTTGACGATGTAGGGCGCATCCAGGTGCTTGAAGGGCGTGATCAGCTCCAGCGCCACCTCGCCAAACACGCCGCTGAACGCGCTCAACACGTACATGCCGAAGCCCAGGCCGAGGGCATACGGCGTCACGCTGCGCACGCGCTTGACCAGCAGCGAAATGACCAGCCCAACACTCAAGAAAAAGAGTTGGAAGATCACGATGCTGAGCATCAGCAAGAGCAGCGTGGACATGTTGTACTCACGGTCCTCGCGGAAAAGCAAGATGGCTACAAAACTGCTCACCCACACGACCAGGTTGGTGATGGTCAGGCTGGTCAGCGCGGCCAGCAGTTTGCTGGTCAGCACCTGCGCGCGGCTGACCGGTTTGCTCAACAGGAAGTCCGCCGTCAATTCGCTCTCTTCGATCGAGACCAGCCCAAAGCCGTAGTTGCTGGCCTGGATCGCCAGGCAAAGTTGGACGAACATGAAGATGAAGCTGTAAAAACCCAGCACGGTGGCCAGATCCATGTTATCCATACCGAAGGCGGCCCGCAGTTCCTGCGGGTATTTTGCCAGGAATTCGTTCATCAGCGCAGCCTGGTCAGCAAATACTGGGAACAGCGAGAAAAAGAAAACGATCAGGAACGTCAAAGCCAGCGACCAGATGATCACCGATTTCAACCGGATGCGGAATTCGTGTCGGTAGATGTTTGCATTCATGGTCTCTGCCTATTCGTAGTAGTGCATGAAGATTTCTTCCAGCGTCGGCTCTTCGATGGTCACATCGGCAACCTGGATGCCGCTGATCTTCTTCAGCACCGCGTTGATATCACCTTTGAAGAAGAAATGCAGCGCGCCGTTTTCAGTCTGCAAATTGGTCACCCCCGGCAGGTCAAAGGTCGCTGGGTTCAGCCCGTCAGCCATCACGTTCACCTTCTTATAGTTATTCTGCTGCAGGGTGCGGATGTCGGAGATTTCAACGATTTTTCCCTCGCGGATGATGCCCACGCGGTTGCACAGGCGCTGCACTTCGCCCAAAATGTGCGACGAGAAGAATACGGTCACGCCGCGGGCATTCTCGGCGCGAATCAGGTCGAAGAACTTGCGCTGCATGAGCGGATCGAGGCCCGCGGTCGGCTCATCCAGGAAGAGTAGTTTGGGGCTGTGCAGCAAACCCTGGACGATTCCGACCTTCTTCTTGTTGCCATAGGACAGGTCACTAATTCGGCGGTTCATCTCCAGTTCCATGATCTCGGAAAGTTCGTGCATCCGCTGGGTGCAGTCGCAATCGTAGAAACTGGCGGAATACTTGAGCAGGTCAATGACTTTCATGCCTTCGTAGTAATAGACTTCCGAGGGCAGGTAGCCGATATCGCGGCGGATTTCCGGGCCGTGGGCGACCACATCTTTACCAAACACTTTGGCGCTGCCGCTGGTCGGATGGATCAGCGACAGGAGCAGGCGGATGGTGGTGGATTTCCCGGCGCCATTCGGCCCAATAAAGCCGAAGATTTCCCCTTCTTCCTCGCTGAAAGAGACATCCACGATGCCGCGCGACTTTCCGTAGTACTTGGTCAGATTGGTCACTTCGATGACGCTCATAAGGGACACTCCTTTGAAAAAAAAATGTGGTGCTACAAGTCATACAACCATCGGGACATATTCTATTTCTAATAGGTATATTTGGCAACCCTCCACGCCGTGAAGGGTATGGCCTTAATTTTCGGGAAAAGTAAGACAGCCGGGTTCGTCAACCTCTCCCAGGTCCAAGGAAAATCAACTCAGCAACGCCTGCACAGAATGCAGCACACCGGCTGTCCCGCCTTCGACGAAGAACATGGCAACCCCAATGGCAATAAAAATTGCTCCCACCGCCGTATTGAGCGTCTTTTCTGTAGCGCGGTTCGCCACCTTGCTGAATAAAGCCCCGGACGCCATGGCCGCCAGCCCAATGATGATGCCATCCAGCCAGGGGATATGTCCCTGAAGCGTGTACCCGACCACTCCGGAAGCTGCCGAGATTGCCATGAGAGCCGTCGCCGTGCCGATGGCGGTATGGATAGGAAAATCCATCACGTAGATGAGCACCATCAGGATGGTGGCGCCTCCGCCCGTGCCGAAAAGTCCCGTGGAAATGCCAATGTAAAGGCCGATTGCAATCGTGGCCAGGATTTGATTCGTATTATTCTTGAATTTGAACTTGGCCAAAGTGAGCTTGCGTTTTCCAAAAGCCCGGTAGAAAAAAGACAACCCCGAAAGAATAGTAAAGACGCTGAAACCGCCTTGCAGTCCCTCCTGTGGGATGAGGCTCGCAAGGTGGGAGCCGGCCTGCGCCCCGACGATGGCGCCCAGAGCCAGCCAAACCCCGGAGCGCAGCTCGATCCGGCCTTACCGGTAATAGTTATAGGCCACGTTGATGGACGCGATCACATCCACCAGCAGGCTGGTGCCGATGGCGGCGTGCATGGTATAGCCCAGGATGACTGCCAGGAGCGGGACAACCACCATCACCCCGCTGCCCGCGCTGATGGCGGTAATGGTGCCGGTCAGCAGACCAATCAGAACAAGAATAATGATCTTTTCGACCATGGTTTGCGATTCGCAGTGGGTCGGATTGTAACCTCTAACATCAATCTGCTCAAGAGAAAAAACAAGCCCTATATGGGTATAATTGTTCTCGATGTCCCTGAACTTGCTGCTCGATTCCTGGCGCACGGACCCGTTGACGGCTCCGAACCTCCCTGCCTGGCGGATCCTGCCGCCGCGCCCCGCGGACCTGCGGCCTTTCCCCCCTGATTTGCCGCCCGCCCTGGAGGATTCACTGACGGCGCGCGGAATCACATCGCTCTACAGCCACCAGGTGCAAGCGTGGGAGCTTACACGACAGGGGAATAATATCGTATTGGCAACAGGCACCGCCAGCGGCAAGACGCTCGGCTACAACCTGCCCGTTCTTGCAGCGTTATTTGAAAGTGCTGAGGCGCGGGCGCTGTATCTTTTCCCCACAAAGGCGTTGACGCAAGACCAGTTATCAGTGTTGCAAAAAGTACTGATAACTGATCACTGGTCTCAGATCACTTCAATTTATGATGGCGATACCCCCCAGTCTCACCGTCCGCAAATTCGCAAGAACGCCCGCATCCTCCTGACAAACCCGGACATGCTGCATACCGGCATCCTGCCGCACCACACCAAATGGGCTGAATTCTTCCGCAACCTGAAATTTGTCGTCATTGACGAGATGCACACCTACCGCGGCGTGTTTGGCTCGCACGTTGCCAACGTGATCCGACGCTTAAAACGGGTAGCGCGTTTCTACGGGGCGAACCCGCAGTTCATCCTCACCTCCGCCACCATCGGCAACCCGGTGGAACTGGCAGGATGGCTGGTAGAAGAGCCGGTTGTGCTGATCGAGAAGGACGGCTCTTCACGCGGCGAGAGGCATTTTCTCATCTACAATCCGCCGGTTGTTGACGAAGCCATCGGCCTGCGGAAAAGATCGCTGCTGGAAAGTGTCCGCCTGGCGCAGGATTTGCAGGCCGCGGGCGTGCAGTCTGTGGTGTTCGCCCGCTCACGGCGCAGTGTGGAGATGATTTTGAAGTATTTGCAAGAAAGCCCCACCCGGCCTTCAGCCGCCCTCCCCAAATCCTTCGGAGTTGGGGAGGGGCGAGGAGGGGAGGGGTCTCGCGGCTACCGTTCCGGCTACCTCCCCTCCCAGCGGCGCGAGATCGAAAAGGGACTGCGCGATGGCACTGTCCACACGGTCGTCGCCACCAACGCCCTGGAACTGGGTATAGATATCGGCGGGCTGGGCGCGGCGGTGTTGGTCGGTTATCCGGGGACGATCGCTTCGACCTGGCAGCAGGCGGGTCGGGCGGGGCGCGGCGACGAACCGGCCGCGGCGGTGCTGGTCGCCTCGGCCAGTCCGCTCGACCAGTTCCTGGCCCACCATCCAGATTACTTCTTTGGGCGTTCGCCCGAGCAGGCGCTGGTCAATCCCGATCACCTGCTCATCCTGCTCAACCACCTGCGCTGCGCCATGTTCGAGCTGCCGTTCCAGAAAGGCGAAACCTTCGGCGGACGGGCGGTGGATGAGTTTCTCGAATTCCTGGTTACGAGTAACGAATCACATTTCTCGAATGGCCGCTTTTACTGGATGGCCGATTCTTACCCGGCGGCGAACATCTCCCTGCGCTCGGCCTCGCCGGAAAGTTTCATTTTGCAGGCGACCGAGGAAAATGGCCCGCGCACAGTCGGCATTGTGGACGGAGAAAGCGCCTTCTGGATGGTCCACCCCGGCGCGGTCTACCTGCACGAGGCGCAGTCGTTCTTTGTCGAAAAACTCGACCTCGATCAAAAGATCGCCCACCTGCGCCCGCTGGAAAGCGACTATTTCACCGAGCCGCTGAAACAAACGACGGTGCAAATTCTATCCGTCACGGATCACACGCCTCGCGTCACACATGATACTAACTGGGGCGAACTGCAAGTCACTACGCAGGTGACCGGCTTCCGCAAGCTGCGCTGGTACACGCGCGAGAACCTGGGCCAGGAGCCGCTCGACCTGCCGACAACCGACCTGCAGACCACCGGCTACTGGTTCTCGATTTCCGAGAAAACTGTGGAACGCCTCAGCCAGGACGGCCTGTGGACCAATGCCCCCAACGATTACGGCCACGGCTGGCCGCGCCTGCGTAACGCCGTCCGCGCCCGAGATGGATACCGTTGCCAGGTCTGCGGTCTAGCCGAAACAAGCCGCCAGCACGACGTGCATCACAAGGTGCCACTACGCGCGTTGATCCGGAGTGCGACGACTCCAGTCGTCACAAAGCAGCAAAGTCAGGAGAATATGCACTCCGCTGTAGAACATACAAGCCGGAGTGAGGCGTCTCCAGACGCCGCAATGCGAAATCATGAGATTTCACGCTCCGCTATCGCCCGCGCAAATCAGATGGATAATCTCATCACCCTCTGCCCGGCCTGCCACCGCAAAGTCGAGGCCAACGTCCGCATGAGGAGTGGGCTGGCTGGGCTGGGCTACGTGCTGGGTCAACTCGCCCCGCTTTTCCTGATGTGCGACCCCAGCGACCTGGGCATATTCACCGACCCGGCCTGGGCGTATGCCGAAAACCTGCCGTCCGTTGTCTTGTATGATCTCGTCCCGGCGGGAATCGGCTTCAGCCAGAAACTCTACGAGATGCACGATGAGCTGCTCGCCCACGCCGAGGAACTGATACGCGCCTGCGGGTGCGCGGATGGTTGTCCCTCTTGCGTGGGACCTGCCGGGGAGAATGGCATGGGAGGCAGGCAGGAGACACTGGCTATTCTGCGTGAACTATCAATTCCACCGGACCAGAAAATTGGCGAAACGGGGACCGTGTAATTAGTGAATGCCCTCCAGCCAAAGGAAAGGATGGATAGTTGTATGAAGCTGTTAGCCATCTAAGGCACGCCCCTCCGCCTGCCCGGTAGGCGAAGAACGCAATCCCGCTTTGGAAAGGGTGGGATTGAAGGTAGAATACAACCAGTATTTCTCCATGCGCAAGAGCGTAACATACACTGATAGCTTATGAAAGAATTCATCTACGGCCGAAACCCTGTCTATGAAACCCTGCGCGCCAAACGGCGGGATTTTTTTCGTCTGCAAATCTCCGAGGGGGTGCAGGAAAAGGGAAAATTAGCTGAAATGTTACAGTTGTCACAGCAACGTCAAATCCCGGTCGAGCGTGTACCCCGCGCCCGGTTGGATAAGCTCTCGGATTCGCATCAGGGCGTGGCGCTGGAGGTCAGCGGCTACCCATACGCAGCGTTGGATGACATCCTCGAAAACGCCCAAAAGCGCGGCGAGCCGCTTTTTGTGCTGATCCTGGATACGCTGCAAAACCCGCAGAACCTGGGCACGCTCATCCGCACGGCGGAAGCGGTCGGCGTGCACGGCGTGGTCATCCCGTCTCACCGCGCCGCCGGGGTGACGCCTGCCGTCGTCAGCGCGTCGGCGGGAGCCAGCGAACACATGCTCGTCGCACAGTCCAACCTGGCGCAGACCATCGCAGACCTGAAGGAGGTTGGGGCCTGGGTGGTTGGCCTCGACCAAAATGGTGATTTGGTCGGGGCGAGTCATGACTCGCCCTTACAGGGCGCATTGGCTGTAGTGGTGGGCAACGAGGGCGAGGGTATCCGTCCGCTGGTAAAATCCAAGTGCGATTTCCTGCTACGCCTGCCGATGCAGGGACAAATCGAATCATTGAACGCCGCCGTTGCCGGTTCCGTTGCGTTGTACTTGGCTTACCTGGCGCGTCATCATTCGTAGGACGGGTTGGCACCCCGTCCCACATCGGAGGACAGCATGCCTATCGCTTCATTCCATTTTCCGAAAGGTTTTTTGTGGGGAGCAGCCACCGCCGCGCATCAAGTCGAAGGTAACAACAATAATAACCAGTGGTGGGCATGGGAGCAACAAGAAGGTTACATCGTAAATGGGGAGAAATCCGGCCTGGCCTGCGACTGGTGGGGCGGGCGCTGGAAGGAGGATTTCGACCACGCCGCCCAGGGCGGACAGAACGCCCACCGCCTGTCGGTCGAGTGGAGCCGCATCCAGCCCGCGCCCGACCGCTGGGATGAAGACGCGCTCGAACATTATCGCCAAATGCTGCTCGGGCTGCGCGAGCGCGGCATGATCCCGATGGTCACGCTGCACCACTTCACCGATCCACTCTGGCTCGACGACTTTGGTGGGTGGGAGACTGAGGCCGTCGTCCCACTCTTCGAGAAATTCACGCGCAAAGTGGTGGAGGCACTGAAAGATTATTGCTCTCTGTGGTGCACCATCAACGAGCCGAACATCTATGCCTTAAGCGGTTACGCCGCAGGCGCCTTCCCGCCCGGCAAAAAGGATTTGCGTCTGGCAATGCGGGTGCAGGCCAACATGGCGCGCGGCCACGCCGCAGCTTACCGCGCCATCCACGCAATCCAGCCTGAGGCGCGCGTTGGCTATGCCTTGCACTACCGGCCGATGCTCGCGGCCCGGCCTGGCTTCCCGCTCGACCGGCTGGAGCGTAATATTCTCTTCAACGCCATTAATATGGCCTTTCCGACTGCCATCAGCACGGGCGTCATGCGCACGCCATTGGGCAAGGTGCGTACCCCGGAAGCGAAAGGCACGCAAGACTACCTGGGTCTCAATTACTACTCGGTTGACAGCGTGACCTTTGACCTGCGTAAACCCGGCGAACTGTTTGGGCACCGGTTCTACCCGCAAGGCTCTGACCTGAGCGACACCGGTTTCATCGCGAATATGCCGGAAGGGATGTTCGCTACGATCAAATGGGCTGTAAATTCCTACCCTGGCCTGCCGCTCATCGTCACAGAGAACGGCATCGAGTGCGCTGACGACCACATCCGCCCGCGTTATCTCGCCCAGCATATTCACCAAATCTGGCGCGCCGTCAATTTCAACTGGCCGGTCAAGGGCTACTTCCACTGGTCGCTGGTGGACAACTTCGAGTGGGAGCGCGGCTGGACGCAGCGCTTCGGCCTGTGGGAACTCAACATCCGCACTCAGGCGCGCCGCAAGCGTCCCAGCGCGGACCTGTATGCTGAAATTTGCACGGAAAACGGGCTTTCCAGCGAAATGGTGCAGAAGTATTGCCCGGAGGTGTTCGAGAAGTTGTTTCCAGGTTAAATGAGCCGAGTCTATTCCATAGGTGATATAATACGTATCGAATACGTATTGCGAGGTGTTTCATGCAGAAGAAACTCACCATTACTCTGGATTCTCGGGTTTACGAAGGACTTCATCGGGTGATCGGGAGGGGGCACATCAGCCAATTTGTCGAGGATCTGGTTCGCCCCCATGTTCTCGGCAAGGATATGGAAGCGGCCTATCGCGCCATGTCACAAGACGAAGAACGCGAAGCCGAAGCGCTCGAATGGGCAGAAGCGACACTCGGAGATCTTTAATGAAGCGCGGTGAAGTTTGGTGGGTCAGCTTTGACCCATCCATTGGGGGCGAAATCCGAAAACAGCGTCCTGCTGTCATCCTCAGCAATGACGTTTCCAATAAGTATCTGAACCGCGTTCAAGTCGTTCCTATCACAAGCAAAGTAGAAAAACTTTACCCTAGCGAGGCCTATGTCACCGTAGGGGGAAGGCAGAGCAAGGCCATGACCGATCAACTGGCAACGGTCAGCAAGGAAAGAATGGTCAAGCTAATAGGACGCGTCACCGCGGCTGAAATGATGGGAATCGAAAAAGCCCTCCGCATCCAACTCAGCCTTTAATCTGAAGCTCGCATTTATATCCCCTAACCCTATCAGATTTGAACCTGCCATCCTCCTTTATCACCACCATCCTCAATACTTATCGCGATGACGGCAAACGCTGGCTGGCGGAATTGCCCGCGCTGATTGACGAAGCCTCTCGCCGCTGGGGATTGACTGACATCACGCCTGTCGAGAATCTTTCATACAACTTTGTTGCGTATGCAAATCGCCCATCGACTGCACTTCGTTCCACTCAGGGCGCAGTGCTCAAGATAGGCGTGCCCAATCCCGAATTGATCAGCGAGATGGCCGCGCTGCGCTGCTTTGATGGCTATGGCGCCGTGCATTTGCTCGAAGCCGATCCTGAGCGAGGCATGTGCCTGCTGGAACGCTTATATCCAGGCGAAATGCTGGCCGCCCTGGCAGACGATGATCAGCGCACACACATCGCTGCGGATGTAATGCTCCGCCTGTGGAAGCCTGTCCCCGTAGGGGAACCCGCACCGCAGGGTTTGCCATTCATCAAATTATCAGATTGGTTTGCCGGATTGGACGGCGTGCGCCCGCACTTCGGCGGCGGGACGGGGCCATTCCCGCAGCGCATCCTCGAAATGGCTGAGGCCCTTATCCCTGAATTGTTTGCAACCTCGAGTCCACCCCTCCTCATCCACGGCGACCTGCACCACTTCAACATTCTCTCCTCCGGGCGAGGCTGGCTGGCAATTGACCCCAAGGGCGTCATCGGCCCGCCCGAATACGAGGTCGGGCCGTTACTGATCAATCCCATCCCTGATTTTCTCAGAGGCGAGGCGGCTGTCAGGCAGGCGGAGCGGCGCATTGCCATCTTATCCGAGCGGCTTGGATTCGCGCCTCAACGTATCCGCGACTGGGCCATCTGCCACGCAATCCTTTCCGCATGGTGGGACATTGAAGACAGTGGCGAGGGCAGCGAATATGCGCTTGCCTGTGCAGAGGTTTACGGTCAAGTCAAAGTATAAAGCTTGCAGGGTCCCAAAGACGCTGTTGAAAAAACGTTGCAGTTCGTTTTAATAATGATTGCATGGATCCTTTTATGCGCGGGGCGCTGGTGCGCAGCGCGGACGCCTTCTTCGCGAACTGTCCGCTCGGCCTTGACCTCGGAAGGCGGACTTCAGCGGCAGCGGCGGGCTCTCCCTCTCCATTTTCGAAGAAAATGGGGAGGGTGACCGCTGCGTCCCCGTAGGGGGCAGGGCCGGGTGGGGTCTCCCCATTATCGCGCCATTTCTGGTAAAGCTTGCCCTGAGCTTGTCGAAGGGCGCGCCGGTTTCCGAGCGGCGTAGCCGGCTGCCTGCCCCGGTTCTATCGGGGGAGCCGGTGTTAGGTTTCTCTTCTAAAGAATCAACGGGCAAAGGCCCGATAGGGATTGGCGTGAGTTAGTTGATTGATCGTTACCTCATCCACTCCGCAAGCCCGTAGCTTGGGCAGAAATTGCTCTGGAAGATATGTGTATGGTTTGGGAACACCACCACCCGGCAGAGCTGGATCATACCATCCTCGATCATGACTCAGCAGCAATTGATCACCCAGACCAGCGTCTAACAAGCGTTGAATGTGGTTCACATGGTACTCATCATTTTCACTGTCGATATTACCAATTGCGTCATACTCAAGCCAAGCCCCGCGTCGAGCCATCTCCAAGTGTAACTCGAAATCCGGCTCTGCCTGGGTATGGATCCAGATAAATCGTTCTGTAGAATAACCCATTGCCTCGATAATATCGAGTTGGTCCCGAACTACCCGGCCTCTAATCGTATGACTGCCTATAACTGCATTCGTTTCTCGACCAGCAGTTGCAGCCGCCCGTAGGATTTTAGTTTCACAGGCCGTTAACCCGTCATCACCTGCGCTCAACTTAATCCAACCGGCTTGCATCCCGCTTTCTTCAATTTCACCTTGCAGTTCGCTCAGCATCCACTCGGCCAATTTGGCCTCGCTGGCTGCATGTGCCCAATCCGGAACCCAAGGTTCACGATAAATACCTGTTGGGATCACCAAGGGTAGATTGGTAGCCTCAGACACAGCTCGATCAATATCAGCCCGACGTCCCACGCCGACTGTACTGCATTCTACAATGGCTGTTACACCGGCTTTTTGTGCCTTTATTATTTCCGGAGCCATTAGCCGGATCACTTCTTCAACTTCGGCCTGGGCATAGCCAGGAGTGTCCCAAGTCCGAAGATCAACAAAGATGTGTTCATGGGGCAAAATCATACCCAATTCGGTGGAACTCTTAAGACCAAGGGTGGTTATAATTCTAACCATAACACTATTCCTTAACAATCTGCTATTTCCAAAGACAGGCAAGCAATGTAACAATACGGCGGATGACAGAGAAACCTAACGGATTGGCTTCGCGACATCGTACCCGTAGGGTAAGCACCCCCGAAGCATAGCGTAGGGGGTTGCGCCTGTCCTGCCTGCGCCAGTGCCGCAGGCACAGGTGAGCGAAGCGAAGGAGCAGCGGTGGGACCGGCAAAGAACGATTGCTCACCCATGACCTCGCTGGGGCGGCACGCGTACCCTACGATGCGAAGCACCAGTCAGCTTTCATGCGGGGGTTGGGCGATAAAAACAGGGGTTGTCAATGAGCTTGCTTGCCTCCGTTTGGCGAACTCATGCGTTCACATAGGAAACGAATATTGGCCTTGTAGAACTGGGGCTGTTGCCAATGTACATACCTCTCAGCGATCTTGAGTTCTGTAATCTTATCCTCGTAAGCATTTCCTTTATCAACCAGCAATTGCGCTGTATCCAAACAATGCTCGACATACTCAATCAACAACTTGAGATCGTCGACTCTCCCGACTGGCCCATGTCCTGGTATGAAATAAGTCGCATCGAGCCGGTTCAGCTCTCTCAAGGCTTTCAGAAGTTGAAGCGGATCACCATCTGCAAGGTAAGGATGGCAACCAACAAACAACAAATCGCTCATGTAGACGATACCTTCTTTCGAAAGATATAGAACCGTGTCGTTTTCTGTATGTGCGCCCTCAAATGTGATCAGTTCAGATGTGTGCTTAGCGCCATGAATCTCAAGGTGGTTGCTGAAAGTGATGCTTGGCAGACACACTTTCAAATGCGGTAATGCCTCGACTAGGCCTTCATAGTAGCCAATCCATAATAAGAGTTGCTTCTGTTGTTGCTCATCTTTCGTGTTTTGGTATTGAGCACGAAGAGATTCAAGCCGTTGTGCAGAGTTTAATGAATACCATCGGAATTCTTCCGCTCCGGCCGTGGCAATCAGAGCGCGAGTACGAGTGCTTGATACAATTTGCGCGTCAAGCGCAAATACCTGGTTGCCCCAAATATGATCATTGTGATAATGGCTGTTGATTACGAGTCGGGGTGTCCGTTTGAGGATATCAATGGTTATTTGTCGAAGATCTATCGCAGCTTGTGGTGTCAGGAAGGTATCAAAGACCAGGATTTGTTCACCGAGGTCAATCACGCCCGAGTTGCTGATCGCTGAGCCGCCATCTTCTGCAACTGCAGCGAAAATACCCTCGGCTAATTGGTGAAGCACAAAGTGCTTTGATCTAGTAATGAGATTTTTGCGCATTACGGGGTACTCTTTTTGTGGACACCTTTTCGATGACTGAAGTTCAAAGCCCAACGGTTTGCGTTCGCGAAGCACCCCCATAGGGGGCTGCGGCAGCGGCGGAACTGGCGACTAGCCGAGGCTTGGCTGAGGCGGCGTCAAGCCGCCATCAGCCACTTCGACGCCATGAGGCGTCGAAGGAAGAGCCGCCATCGGCTGTTCCGGCGACATGAGTCGTCGGAGACTACTCCTTCACAATTATGGCACATTTCTGGCAAAACGCGCCGGTTTCCGAGCGGCGCAGACGGCTATTCTTTCTTGTCTTTTGCCAGTCTCGGCAGGGCGCGTAAGTCGTGAACCATGTGCCTGCCTTACACGCTCTAAGCCACTGGCGCTTCTGCTGCGGGTCCTTTTTGCGAAGCTTTCCCGGTCAGGTAAGCCAGCACTGCGCCCACCGCGAACAGAACGATGTTCAGGATGAAGGGTAGGCCCTTATTGACTCCGGAGAGCGTCCCGGCAATCCAGCCGAACGGCGAAGTGAGCAGAATAATGCCCACATACAGGATTGACTGGATGCGGGCGCGCTCCTTTGGGTCAATCGTCAGCACGATCATCTGGTCCACGAGCGGGCTGACAGCGGCAAAGCAACACGCTTCCAGGAATACGCTGAGGATAAGAAAGAAATAGCCCTGGTCTGGTGCAGTGATCAGCAACAACTGGCTGAGAACAAAGCCGAGAAACCCTAGCATCAGCGGCAGCTTGAAGTGCATTGTGCTAATGCGCGGCATCACCACGAAAAAGAAAAGCAGCATGATGGCTGATTTGACAAATGGAAAGATAGCCAGATTCTGGGCCGGGATGTGCAGCTTCTCGGTCACAATGATTGACCAGAAGCTCCCGCTGATCATTGAGGAAATGCTGAGTACCAGCATTATCCCGGCGGTATAGAGCGTCTGCGGTGTGTTGAGCAGGGTGCGTAAAACGCCTTTATACTCGCCCAGCACACTAATGACGCTCTGATGGCGCGTCTCATGCAGGCGTACCTGACCCTGCCCGGTCTCCTGCGTCATCTGGTAGGTGGCTACTGCTTTCAGCGTAAACATGACTGCTGCAAAGATGTATAACCCGCGCATGGTCGGCACGAGCGAAAAAACGCCGATCAATGCTCCCGCCAGCGGCGCGATAAAGCCGACCATAATATTGGCAATATAGATCCAGGTGTAAATATCTACCAACTGGCTTTGGTCGGCGTCTTCCACCAGCAGGCAGGTCCATGAATTATGGACGATACGCCAGACACTGTTGACGATGCCCGCCGCCAGGAAATACCAGAAGTTTTGAGCCAGGGCTGAAATCAGCGCTGGAACGCTCCATGAAAGAATGTCAAAGATCAGGGTTGTGCGTCTGCGTCCCAGTTTGTCGGTGACCACGCCGCTCAACAGTGCCAGGACGATCTGAAAGCCCCAACTGATGCTGACAATCAGTCCGATTTGTTTATCAGACAGGCCGAGGGCCAGCATATAAATTGAAACATACGGAGCATACAGGTTGAAAGGGATGCCCCATAATGGTTCGGTATAGACACAACCGCGCGGGTTCCCGCGCAGGCTTTTCAGGGTAGTGATTAACGAGTGATTATTCAAGCAGGTAAGCTCCTGGGCTACCTAACGGATTGGCTTCGCGACATCGTACCCGTAGGGTAAGCACCCCTCGCGAAGCACCCCCGGAGCGCAGCGTAGGGGGCTGCCTTGCGCGCTCGTGGCCTCAAGCCACAGAGCGCCATGCCGAAGGCGTTGGCCTTCGGCGCTTCCCCGGTTCTTTCGGGGGAGCCGGTGTTGGGCGGCGATCTATGATTCAAGAAGTATTCTTGTTACTGTAATATCTCTTCCTTTTCCAGGGTTTACCAACCGAAAAGAGAAAGGCACATCATCAAGATTGCTTCCACTAAGAGTTATATCAACTCGAATTACGCCTGCTCCTAGCTTCAAATCATCATTCTTTAGGAATTTTCCGCCCCTATAACTCTCTAATGAATATGCAAAACAATCTTCATCATCTTTCTGCTTTATCCCAATGCATAATATTCTTTCGTCTCCATTGGCTGGTATGGTCATCTGGGTAAATTCATAATCTTCTTTCGGAACAGTCAATCTAGAAGGTTCTCGCCCGGCCCACAATCCTTTAATCTCCTTCCCTAGGATATCGTCGCCTTTGTCATTGTGGTACCTTATTCTGGCAATTACTTCTACCGCATCATGCACTTTAGCACGTCTTTCGGGATTGTTCTGGAATTCAACCAAAACATAAGTTTGTTCAGTGATCTCCACATCGCTACTATCGGTGTCCCCATATATTTGGCGAACTGCTGGCTTATAGTCCATTGCGATCCCTGTGCCGCCCGCATACCTGTCAACGACATCGGCCATACCAGCATGATCGTAGAAGACGAAATCTGTTGTAGGAACGTTTCTTCTTGGATAAGCTTTTTTCACAACAATATGTGGGCGTGAGTTTAAAAGTTTATTAAGCTCCGCTTGGGGCTTTATTGCCTGAATGACTAATAAAACAACAAAGATGCCAAATGAGAATGAAAAACCATTCTCTATGTGAACACCGAGCAAATCTAAAATCAACTCTGCCACCAGTATAAGTATTCCTAGCAGGCCAATTCCGTAATCGGAAAAGAATCGTCTGATTCTGGCCATATTCATCAATTCCATCTTCTCTTATTTTAGACGCTGCCTAACGTGCAGATCACCGGCGGCTGTAAGCCGTCCGGTGGATTAGCGGGTTATGGATTTAATAATTCTTTAAATCTTGGTGTCCAATATCTACAACGTACAACCCTGTAGCCACCGAATTCTGCCCTTGACACTATCAGTTCCGCACCAGTATGTTTCACCAACTCCGCA
>JALHUM010000019.1 GCA_022865905.1 Anaerolineales bacterium
TGCCCTGTGTGAGTGCAGCGCAGTCGCCCATCCGAACGGCATCCGCCTGGCACTGGAACCCATCAACCGCTACGAGACGATGCTCGTCAACACCGCCGCGCAGGGACTGGAGTTGATCGAGCGTGTTGGCGCGGACAATCTCGGCCTGCTGTTGGATACTTTCCACATGAACATCGAAGAGCCAGTGATCGAGGAAAGTATCCGTCTCTGCGGCGACCGTATATTTCACTTTCATGTGGCTGATTCCAACAGATGGGTTCCCGGCGCGGGGCATTTGGATTTCAAGTCCATTTTGCGCACGCTCAATGCCGCCGGTTATTCAGGCTGGGTCTCGGGCGAGTTCCTGCCCAAACCCGATGCCGAGACGGCGGCCAGGCAAAATATCGCTTACCTGCGCTCTTGCGATGCAGTCATATGAAACAAGTCTTCAAATTATTGCCTTTAGTCAAAACTTACTGAAAAAAAGCCTTGGCTCATGTTCAGGACAAGTGATTGGGTAAAATATGGAGCATGTACTTCCCAATCGTAGAGCTAATGGATCGTCAGGCATGTCTTCAATGGCTGGAATAGCACTTCCATACAGAATCTTTGGGGCAGTTTATTGTTTTGTGAGTCTGCCATTGTAACGAGAATTTTAGCAGGAGTTAGCAGAGGAGCTTTTTGCAGGAATCGTTATATAATATCGGGTAAAGCAATAGCCACAACCGAAACCTGCAAAGTAATACTGAATTCACCCAAGGAGGCCTTTCCCCATGAACAAGCCCCGCACCAAACCCTTTAATTATGCCATCGGCATGTTTGGCACATCCATCCCCATCAATATGCTCAAGACCTATGCTGCCATCTACTACGTGGATAAATTAGGGATGACCACCGTACAATTCGCGCTCATGTTGCTGATTTATACCTTCATTGATGCCATTGATAATCCCGTGTATGGTTTTCTCTCTGACCGGACGCGCTCACGCTGGGGGCGCAGGCGACCCTGGCTGACCATTGGCACGCCGTTATTGATTCTGTGTTTCGTCATCTTCTACAGCCCCCCCGCCTTTCTGGCAGGGAATTCCCTGGTTGCCTATTGCATGCTCTTCTATATGCTCGCCGGCACGCTGGATTCGGTGATCAACGCCAATTACGCCGCCCTATTCCCGGAGCTTTTCCGAGATGACGCCAGCCGGGCGAACGCGAATGCCCTGCGGCAGGCATTCATGCTGGTTGGCATGATCATCAGCATCGCGTTGACGCCGATGGTGACCCACGCCCTCGGATACAGCCTCACTGCGATCCTGTACGGCCTGCTGGGCGGCGGGGTCATTCTGTACATGACCTTCTCTTGCAAGGAAACGGAACCCCAGCCCGAGGAAGAAAAACCCCAGCTCTGGAACAGCCTTAAAGACCTGTTCACAAACCGGAAATTCTGGGTGGCAGGGTTTGCAAACGCCTTTTACAGCGCAGCCATGTCACTCGTCCTCGCCTCCATGCCCTTCTTTGTTAAGTATGCGCTGGGGCTTTCTGAAAGCCAGAGCACCTTCCTTTTCGCGGCTGTTTTGCTCATCGCCATCGGTTGCGTTGCCGTTTGGGCAAGACTGGTCAAGAAATTCTCGCTGATGCCCGTCTGGCGGGCTTCCCTTGTTACGCTGGCAGTGGCTTTCATCCCGCTCTATTTTGCCAAATCCCTCGTCTCGGCAATCATTTGCTCTGCCCTGGTGGGATTCGGCTTTGCAGGGATCATCACCACCATGGATTTGATCGGTGCGAAGATCATGGACGAAGATACCCAAAAGCACAACCTGCGGCGGGAGGGCATCATCGCCAACTCCCTGGGATTCATGAACCGGCTGAGCGGCCTGTTCACCAGTTCCGCTTTCTACTTGGTCTTCGTCATTTTCGGCTTTGAAAGCGGTCTGAACCCCGGACCTCAGCCGGATAATGCCGCCCGGTTTCTGCTGACGGTATTTCCCCCGATACTGATGGTCATCAGTTTCGCATTCTCATTCTTCATCAACTTCGACAAGAAGGAAATTGCCCCGGCCGGTCCCGAGGTTGCATAAACGGGAGAGACGCCATGGCTCTTATTCACCTCGATCATGTGCCCGAAACCGTAAAAGTCAATCTCCCCCTGAACATCATCCTTCCCGACCCGGGAAAAATGGGAGGATTGGCGGTTGCAAAGCGCAAGGTCCTGTATCTGCTGCATGGACTCAGCGACGACGCAAGCGCCTGGCAGCGTTATTCATCCATCGAAACCGTTGCCGCAGGATATGGGCTGGTGGTGGTCATGCCTTCGGTGGGTCGCAGCTTCTACATTGACCAGCCCAACGGGCAGAAATATTTCTCCTATTTGACCGAGGAATTGCCGCAATACCTTGTAGATGTCTTTGGATTGGCGCCCCGCCGTGAAGACACACTCATCGCCGGTGTCTCCATGGGCGGTTACGGTGCTTTCAAAGCCGCGTTGCTGCGCCCCGAGCTTTATTCTGCTGCGGCAAGCTTTTCGGGAGTGCTTTCTCTTGCGATCCTCCAAGCCATGCCGGACGACCCGCGCCGGGATGAGTTTGCCTTCCTGTTTGGGGACCTGGAAAAGCTGGCCGGTAGTGACCATGACCCGGCTGTCTGGTTGAAGCGTGCAGCCCAAAATCCCTCCCTCCTGCCCCGCCTGTTCATTTCATGCAGCCGGCAGGAAGACCTGTATCCGCTGAGCGGCATGTTCCATGCAGCCTGCCAGTCGCTGGGCGTGCCGGCGGAATACCACGAGGAAGATGGCGGCCATGACTGGTTCTTCTGGGACGGGCAGATCCGGCGTTTCCTGGCTGCCGTTTTAGGTCCGATTCCAACGCAGTAAGGAGGGGATTCACATCGAAAATCAACTGGCGATCCGATTCTTCGTCGGTCACGAACGGGAGGGCACGTACTTCACCCTCCCGTTCACCATGCCCCTGGATACCGAGTCGTTCTCTCTCACATACCGGTATGAACGCCACAACGAAAGCGAA
>JALHUM010000135.1 GCA_022865905.1 Anaerolineales bacterium
ACGCCACGCTGGAGACGATGGCAAGAGCGATGTTTCGTCAGTGGTTTGTGGATTTTCCACAAGCAAAATGGGAAACAAAACCTTTTGGCGAAATTATTGAATTCGTAAAAGGCAAGAAACCAACTGTAACAGTGGATGAGTCAATTAATGGTCTTCTGCCAGTGATATTAATTGAGACATTCGACACGGGTAAATCATCTTATGCCAACCCCGAAAAAATGGTGGTTTCAGAACAAAACAATGTACTTATGGTGATGGATGGTGCTAGTTCTGGGCGAGTAGAAATGGGACATAGAGGCATTGTGGGTTCTACTATCGCCATGATTGTTAATAGGGAAAACGCTGTAGGAGATTATTTTCTTTATTATGCACTAAAGGAGATAGAGTCCGAAGCCCGTGAAAATCTTACAGGAACTTCCATTCCACACATGGATAAACAGTGGCTTTTTAGGCAAACTACTTGCTTGCCTGATAAAAACAAAATGCGAGAATTTGAGGAGTTTGCTGGAAATATTCGAAAGAAAATACAAGCCAACCTGAAAGAATCCCGCACACTGGGGAGTCTGCGCGATAGTCTGCTGCCCCGTCTAATAAGCGGGGAGATAAAAATTGAAGGAGGAGAATATGTTAGAAATATTTTACCTAATAAATAGATTCCTAAGGAATTTTTCTCGAAGACTAGGGCGATTCTTTTCTCGTCAAAATGTTTTTTTAGTGGATAACAAACAATTTCAAATATATTCGGAGAAATGGTTCAGAGAGGGTCAATTAATAAAATGTGAGGTTTGCGATAAAAAATTAACTTCACAGGAAGTACAAGGTTGGTTTTTTGACGACGAGGGGGATATTCACTTTTTTTGTAGTGATCAGAATTGTAATACTAGGAAGGAGGGAGGTATATCATGGAGATAAAAATTGATACTGACTTTATTAAATCAATAATTAATTATGGGATTTTGCCTCTACTTGCATTAATCTTCTTATTGTTGGTATATCACTGGGATAAAGTTGATAACTTTATAACTTTTTTCAAAACGCTGATCTCAGGCATCATTAAATCAGGGAATTCTGAAGTATTACGTTTATCTATTCAATCAGAGATGAATTCAGCTATCACCGAACTTGACACTGAAGTTCCCGGCTTATTCGATAAGGCGATAAAAGTTGAATGGTTAGAGCAAGGTAAAGAGCATGCAAATTTAGATAAAAAGGGAATTTATATCCGTGTCCAAGAAGACAAGGATGCTGATAAATTATTATTAAAATCAATAGACTGTCTTTTCGAACGAATTCTTTTAGGGAATTCTAGACCATATATTCATGGACATATTTTTGAAAGTATAAAATTAATATTGATAGAAAGAATTCTCTCTATCACGCGATATAGATCTGCGATGGTGGTCTTTAGAAGTGATCGGTACAATCCAACATTATTAAATAATAAATCAATTGCTCAAGCAACACGGCAATTAGAATATTTGGATAATCAAGGATTATTTACACGAGTATTTTTAAGAGAATGCAACGAACTAGCTAGTGTAGTTGGTATTGGACATGAGAGTTCAAAACCAAAATGGGAATTATCAAGTTTCCTTGAATTTACTACGAATCTTTTTAAAACATTAGATAATAAAGGAGTACGAGCAGACTTTGAATATTCATCTTCAACTATAAATGTCGCTTTTGCGATCTTGGCTGATGAATATGCTTGGGCCTCAAGGGGTTTGGATTTTTATAAGAAAAGAACGCGTATCAGTATTCGAAGAGGTGCTGCAACAATTTATATAATTGCGCTTGGTCCTACTAATATAAAAATAGCTAATTCACTAGGAATCTGGTTACAACACCAAGAATATATTGCAAGTAAGTATGTCTCAAATTATAAGCTGTCAATAACCGGACGGAATAATATTCCGGCTATTTGTGTAAGATGCGATGTGAAAGCTCAAGCAATAAGCCGGGTTATTGATGATAATAAAGAAAAAAAAGATGTATTAATTAATGACACTTCTTTGCATAACACTATTATGTCAGTTGTACGTGATCCGGATATAGAAATTATTAAATCTGCATGGATCAAAGGATATCAAGCACAAGTTGTTGTTCATTCAAAAAATCCCGCCAAGAATGTAATGCAACTTTGTATAGGTAAAGGCGGCTCAACTGGGAAGGAAATAAATAGATTGGCGGGTGAATATGTTAGGTTTATAGAATGGTCATCAGATCTGGTAATTGCTATTGAAAATAATTTAGATACACATGACCATTCAGATGTAATCAACATTACGCTCGACCCTGCAAATAGACTAGCATATGTATCTGTTAAATCTACAAAAACCATTCGAGAATTGTTGGGAAAAGAAGGAAAAACTTTGATGTTGGCTGAAGCATTAATAGAATATTCTATTGACATTGGAATTGATCCAAAATCTGAACTTGTTGGATTATTGTCAAAGACAATTCCTGAAATTTCGAGGAATGAAATAAAGATAGAAAACGTTGTGATAATGGCTAAACAGGAAATTAGGGTATTGGTATCCTCTAATAAATTTAAGAACCCAGACAAAATATGTGCTGGATACTTGGACCAATTACGAACACTGGTTATGGGCAACGAGAAAATTTACTTCTGCAATAAACATTCGAATAAAACCGATGCGATTATTTGTTCTTTGTATCCTTTACGAAAAGAGGATGTACTAAAAGTTATAGAAGAAAGCCCTTCAAAATATATAGTTGTTATTAAGGACCGTTCAATCATGGCAAGCGCTATTGGAACTGATGGTGCACATGTACGCGCGGCTAGCAAATTATTAGATATTTGGATTGAATTAGCAACACCCGACGAAATAAAAGAATGACATTTACTGAATCAACCATCGAACAAGCCGCGTTGGATTGGCTGGAAGGGCTGGGCTAGCAAGCCAGTCGGGGCAATTCATGAATTGCCCCGACTATGAGCCTCGACAATGAGTACCAACCATGAAATTCGATCCGACCAAACACAATCGCCATTCCATACGACTGCCAGAATACGACTATTCCCAACCCGGCGCGTATTTCGTCACCCTGGTCACTCGCGGGCGCGAATGTTTGTTCGGCGATATCAAGGATAGTGAAATGCGGCTGAACGAAGCGGGCTGGGTCGTTTGGGACGTCTGGAATTTCCTGCCGGCGCGGTATCCGCATATCAAACTGGGCGCGGCGGTCGTCATGCCGAACCATTTTCACGGTATCGTGATTATCAATAATGCACCTACCGGGGAAGCAATCCCCGTAAGGGCGATTCATGAATCGCCCTTACGGGGGCGTACAACCGAACGCCGCCGTATGACCCTGCCGCTCGTGGTTGGATACTTCAAAATGAATTCCGCCAGGCGGATCAACGAAATCCTGGATTCTTCAGGCATCCCCGTTTGGCAGCGCAATTATTATGAGCATATTATCCGGGATGACGAGGAACACAACTGCATCCATCTCTACATCGAATCCAACATCTACAATTGGGTGATGGACGACGAGAATCCTGTGAAGAAGATATGACCTACTTTACCGAATCCACCATCGAGCAAGCCGCGCTGGCCTGGTTGGAAAGTCTGGGCTGGCGGGTCGTCTTCGGCCCGTCCATTGCGCCGGAAGAGCCGGGCGCCGAGCGCCTCAGTTATGAGCAGGCCTTCCTTCCCGGCCGCCTGCGGGAAGCGCTGCGGCGGCTCAACCCATCCGCCTCGGAGGAGGCGCTCGAAGAAGCCTTCCGCAGGGTAACGCGGCCCGAGCATCCCTCGCTGCTGCTCAACAACCACGCCTTTCACCGCATGTTGGTGGATGGCATCTCCATCGAAGGGAGAGCCGAAGATGGCCGCCCGGCCAGCATTCGCATTATCCTGGTTGAATTCGACCAGCCCGAAAATAACGACTGGCTGGCGGTCAACCAATTTACGGTGTTGGCCGGGGAAATCAACCGCCGTCCGGATATCGTCCTGTTCGTCAACGGCCTGCCGCTGGGGGTGATCGAACTCAAGAACGCCGCCGACGAGAACGCCACCATCTGGTCGGCCTTCAACCAGCTTCAAACCTACAAGCAGCAGATCCCGGCGCTGTTCGTCACCAACGAGGCGCTGGTTGTCTCGGATGGCCTCAACGCCCGCCTCGGCACGCTCACCGCCGACCGCGAGTGGTTCCTGCCTTGGAAGACCATCGAAGGCGAGACGACCGCACCCGTCTCGGTGACCCAACTGGAAGTCCTGCAGCGCGGCGTCTTCGACAAACAGCGCTTCCTCGATCTAATCCGTTACTTCGTTGTTTTCGAGCAGGAACGCGGCGCGCCGATAGTCAAGAAGATGGCGGGTTACCACCAATTCCACGCCGTGACTGTGGCGGTGCAGGAAACCATCCGGGCTTCACAGATGGCCGAACGCCTCGTGGCCGAATTGCGTGGGCGCTACCTGGCGCGCAGGTCTAAAGAAGGGAAACCGGGCGACCGCCGCATCGGTGTGGTCTGGCACACGCAGGGGGCGGGCAAGAGCCTGACGATGGCCTTCTTCGCTGGGCGCATCGTGCTCGAACCGGCCATGGAAAACCCCACCATCGTGGTCATCACCGACCGCATTGACCTAGACGGCCAGCTCTTCGGCACCTTCTCGCGCTGCGCCGAAATCCTGCGCCAGACCCCCGAGCAGGCCGAAAGCCGCGACGACCTGGCAGCCCGGCTGCGCCAGCGCGCCGCGGGCGGCGTCATTTTTACCACCATCCAGAAATTCCTGGCGGGCGGCGGGGCGCTCTGCGAGCGGCGCAACATCGTCGTCATCGCCGATGAAGCCCACCGCAGCCAGTACGATTTCATCGACGGCTACGCGCGTGCCATGCGGGATGCCCTGCCGAACGCTTCGTTCATCGGCTTCACCGGCACCCCGATCGAACTCCGGGATGCCAACACGCGTGCCGTGTTCGGCGATTACATCAGCGTCTACGACATCCAGCAGGCGGTGGAAGACGGCGCCACCGTGCGCATCTACTACGAAGGCCGGCTGGCCAAACTGGAACTAGATGAGAAAGAAAAGCCAAAGATTGATCCCGAATTCGAAGAGGTGACCGAGGGCGAGGAAGTCGAGCAGAAAGAGAAACTCAAGACGAAATGGGCGGCGCTTGAATCCATCGTCGGCGCGGAGAAGCGCGTGATCCTGATTGCGCGTGACCTGGTGAATCACTTCGACCAGCGGCTGGAAGCCATGGACGGCAAGGCGATGGTCGTGTGCATGTCCCGCCGCATCTGCGTGGAACTATACAACGCCATCGTCGCCCTGCGCCCTGAATGGCACTCGGAAGACGATAAGCAGGGCGTCATTAAAGTTGTGATGACAGGAAATCCAAGCGAAGAACTCGCCTGGCAGGGTCACATCCGCAACAAAGCCCGCCGCGAAAACCTAGCCAAGCGCTTCAAAGACCCCAAAGACCCGCTCAAGATAGCCATTGTGCGTGACATGTGGCTGACCGGTTTCGACGTCCCGCCGCTGCACACCATGTACGTGGACAAGCCCATGCAGGGTCACGGCCTGATGCAGGCGATTGCGCGCGTCAACCGCGTCTACCACGACAAGCCCGGCGGCCTGATTGTGGATTACCTCGGCCTGGCCTATCACCTGCAGCGCGCCCTGGCCGCATACACTGAAAGCGGCGGAAAAGGTGAGACAGCCATTGACCAGGAAGTGGCGGTTGCAGAATTACTGAAGTATTATGAAATCTGTCAGGGCTTGTTCCACGACTTCGACTGGTCCAAATGGACAACCGGCACCCCACAGCAGAAACTTGGCGTGCTCCCCTTGGCACAGGAACATATCCTGACGTTGGAGGATGGCAAGACACGGCTGTTGAATTCAGTCAAGGCATTGTCGATTGCATTTGCGCTGGCCGTGCCGAACGATAAAGCCCTGGCCATTCGCGATGATGTCAGCTTCTTCCAGGCCGTGCGCTCCGCGCTGGTGAAGTCCACCGTGGAGGGCGAGCGCACGACAGAAGACATTGAATTTGCCATCCGACAGATCATCTCGCGGGCGGTGGTCACCGACAAAGTCATCGACATCTTCGCCGCGGCTGGCCTGCAAAAACCTGAAGTCTCGATCTTATCGGACGAATTCCTGGCCGAAGTTAAGGACCTGCCACAAAAGAACCTGGCGGTTGAACTCTTACGCAAGTTGTTGAATGACGAAATTAAGTCTCGCTCACGCAAATACCTGGTGCAATCGCGTTCCTTCGCTGAAATGCTGGAGCGCACCATTCTCCGATACCAGAACCGTACGATTGAGTCCGCTGAAGTGATCGCTGAGCTGATAGCACTGGCACGTGAGATGCGAGAGGCCAATCGGCGCGGGGAGCAACTCCACCTGACAGAGGACGAGGTTGCTTTTTATGATGCGCTCGAAGTCAATGACAGTGCCGTCAAAGTTCTAGGCGATGAGGTCCTGAAGGGTATTGCCCGTGAACTGGTCGAGATGGTGCATAATAACGTAACCATTGACTGGACCGTAAGGGAGACTGTACGCGCCAAATTGCGTGTGATGGTAAAACGAATACTGAGAAGATATGGTTATCCCCCCGACAAGCAGGAAAAGGCCACAAGGACGGTTTTGGAGCAGGCCGAGTTGATTGCCCGAGATTGGGCTGAGTGAGGAGCAACCACATGGAATTGACCACCCTACAAGAACAGCGTATTGAGCAATTCGTTCCCACCTTCAAACGTTATCTAGAGGCAACCGACCGGGAGGCTGATTTGCATGAACGTCATGAGCGTACCGAGATGTTGAGCCGACTGCTTTCTGCTGAAGGGTTGGAGCAAATGACTGAACTGGAGTTCGGGCAGGTCATCAGTTCCTTGTGGGCCAGCCTGATGTGGGGCAACAAAGGATATCTGGTTGAGAGATTACTCAACGATAATGGTTTATCCCAATTACAGGTATCGCTTCGCGATCTGCTGTGGGGCAACCGCACAATTGCCGCGCGCTACGATGATTTTCGTAAATCCATAAAGGGTTTTGGTGCTGGCATGATCACCGAAATCCTGGCTTTTGTTCACCCTGAACAATTTGGTCTATGGAACAACAAGGCCCGGCAGGCCTTGTTTTTGTTGGGTTTCGAGGAGACTTTTCCAACTGTCAAAAAGTCCCAGATTGTAGGTAAGGAATACGAACAATTCAATGCACTCATGTTGTTGATCCAAGGCGAATTGGCACAGCAAGGCCTCCCGGAACTGGATTTACTAGGCATTGATTATTTCCTATTTGAAGTCTGGAAGGCTGGCTGGGAAAGCCGGGAATTGACCACTGATGAAACTGAACAACCTGAAGCAACCGCTCTCACCGACTTTGATCACGATGACATGATTGAGCAAATTATTGCCATCGGCCAATGGTTGGGATTTGAAGTGCACAAAGAAAAGCCTATTGCGCTGGGAGCAAAAGTGGATGCTGTGTGGCAAGCACGAATCGCCAACCTTGGAGTTGTGACTTATGTTTTTGAAGTCCAACGTCGTGGTTCGTATGATTCGTTAATTCTGAACTTGCAACGCGCTCAGAATAATCCGAGCGTACAACGGCTGATTGTAGTTGCAATGCCTGATGATCTTACTAAAATACGCCGTGAAATCGAAACACTCTCGGAAAGCTTCCGGCGCTCGGTAGGCTATATGGAAGTGGCCGAGGTCATGCGCGCCGCTGAGTTGGTGACCGAACTAACCGGAATCATTAATAAGCTAGAATTGGTCAAAGGCGAGTTTGGGGTTTAGAAGTTAAAGATACATTTATCATCTTTGCGTTGTTCTTTGCGGCGTCTTGGTATCTGCATCAACAGGTCAGGCTGGGGGATGTGGTTAGCTGATTTGCAGTGAACATCAAGTTTACTGTGAGGAGGTTCATACAATGTCCGAAATCAAATTCGAAATCATCAAAAAGATTGGCGTGCTTTCCAAGTCCGACTCGGGCTGTGCCAAGCAGTTCAACCTGATCAGTTGGAATGAGCGAGAGCCAAAATATGACATCCGCGAGCGGTCATCCGCGAGTGGTCACCGGACGGCCAGAAAATGGGCAAGGGGG
>JALHUM010000136.1 GCA_022865905.1 Anaerolineales bacterium
ACGCCTATCCAATCCAACGGATTGCGCCAGTCCAGGTGACGGTGGACATAGCTCTCGAAATGGATCAGGTTGGCGATCTGGCGCTGATCCATTGAAGCTGCCGGGCGCACCTGGAAATCTACCTTCACCGCCATAGACGAAGGAAGAGCAGCTTCTTGAGAATGCGTTGCATGAGGGTCGGCTTTTCCAGCCCCATCAGCCCGGATTGCATGGTAATCACGGCGTCGGTCATCTTGCCGCCGCGCGCCTGGAGGCCTGCCACCGCCCGCATCACTTCGGCGCGCAAATCTCTCGCGCCAGCCCGTTCCAAGATTTCTGCCGATGTCCGGTAGCAGGCAATCGCCTCGTCTCTGCGGCGGAGGGCTTCCAACGCAACGGCCTGGTTTGCCAGCGCCATGCCCTGCCGCCGAAGATCGCCCGCGACGGCAAAAACCGCATCCGTGCCGCTGACCACATCGAGCGCGGTCTGTGCCTGCTTGCCTTGGAGCAGGGCAACGCCCTGGTTATTCTTCATCTCGGCCGCATTCAGGGGCTCGTCATGAGCGGAATAAGCAGCCGCGGCCTCAGCAAATGCCTTCGCTGCCGATATGTAGTCCGCTCGTTCGTAAGCAGCTTTGCCTTCTTTTTCGAGCTGCTGAGGGGAGAATTCTTCAGGCATAACCGGTTATGGTATCCTACTGGTTGCCATTAGAACGTGATATCCAATAGGTTTTCTGCCACCGAGCGCAGTTTTTCGGTAGATAATTCACTCAACTTGAGGGCCAGATCCAGGTACGGCCGGTTGACCGGCTTGCAAACGAAATCCTGCAATTCGGGCGGCAACTTTTTAAAATCCTGGATGGCCTGCTGCTGGCTCAACCACTGGCCGACCGGCCCGGTTTGATCGAAGAGCGATTCGATCTGCCCATTCAACAGGGATATCAAGCCTTCCAACTCCGGCAGGGGGATGGACCGTTCGCCCAGTTCGTAAGCCCGTATCCGGCTGGTCGAAGTGCCAGATTGTTCAGACAGCGCCTTGGGCGAAATGCTGGCCTTCAGGCGCGCCTGGCGCAAGAGGGCGCCGATCATACGCTGGCGAACCCCCACCAGCACCGGCAGGTTGAGCGACTCGGTAGGCGACATATCGTCCGAAACGGCTTCCTTACTCCAGAAGCGGCGAAAGGGCATATCCAGGAAATATGCCAACACTTCCATCTCCGGCAGCGAGGGCGCCCTGCGTCCTTCCTCGTAAGCGCGGAAAATACCATTCGTCACGCCAATTGCCTTGGCGCACTCCGGGATGCCCCGCCGAGCCGCCAGGCGTGCATCGCGGATCAAGATGCCTAACTTTTTCGTGCGGATGGAAGCCTGGGCTTGTATGCTCATAAGATGCCTCTTTATTCGACCAAGTCATTATAGCAGAGAAGTTCGGAGCGACTCAGCGCCGCTGGCGGTTGGCCGCCAGGATATCCGCGGCGGAGGCACCAAAAATTTCCGCGCTTAGTTTGAAACCTTCCACTTCCAGGCGCGGGCCAAAGAGCGGGCGAATGCCGGTCGGTTTCAACTGGCCGAGTACTTTCCCCTTGCCGTCAATGCTGGTTTGTTCGAACTTGAAGATGTCACTCAACACGACCACATCGCCTTCCATGCCAGCCACTTCTGTGATCGCCACGACCTTGCGCGTGCCATCCCGCAAGCGCGACTGTTGGATGATTACGTCTATGGCCGAGGAGACCTGCTGGCGGACAATCTTTAACGGCAAATCCATGCCAGCCATTAACACCAGCGTCTCCAGGCGGGAGATGGCATCCCGCGGCGAGTTGGCGTGGATGGTGGTCAGCGAGCCGTCGTGTCCGGTGTTCATGGCCTGGAGCATATCCAGGGCCTCGCCGCCGCGCACCTCACCGACCACGATGCGGTCCGGGCGCATACGTAACGAGTTGCGCACCAAGTCGCGAACCGAAACTGTTCCGCGATTCTCCACGTTCGCCACTTTGGTTTCCAGCCGCACCACGTGATCCTGCTGGAGCCTCAATTCGGCGGCATCTTCGATGGTGACAATGCGCTCCTCTTCCGGGATAAAGCTGGAAAGCACATTGAGCAGCGTGGTTTTACCGGAACCGGTGCCGCCGGAAACAAGTATGTTCAGACGCCCGATGACGCAGGCGCGCAGGAACTCAGCCATGGCGGCGGTGATCGAGCCGTATTCGATGAGATGGCTAATGGACAGCTTATCTTTGCTGAATTTGCGGATGGTGATGGACGGCCCATCAATCGCGACCGGGGGAATGATGGCGTTGACCCGCGAGCCATCCGGTAGACGGGCGTCCACCATTGGGCTGTCGGCATCCACGCGCCGGCCGAGCGGCAGGATGATGCGATCAATGATGCGCTGTACGTGTTCGTTATCGTCAAAGACGATGTTCGTCTTGGTGAGAAGTCCCTGTTTTTCGACGTACACTTTCTTTGGGCCGTTGACCATCACCTCAGTGATTTCAGGATCGTCCAGAAAGGGCTGGATCGGGCCATAGCCGAGGATATCGTCCCGAATATCCTGGAACAGTTTTTCCCGTATGCTATCGGATAGCTGCAGGCGGGTTTGAGCGTAAGACTCGGCCAGGGTCTTGGAGATGACTGCCCGGCGTTGATCCGGCGGCGGGTTGGCCGCCTCCAATTCGCGCGCGATGGCCGTCAGCAGATAGGATTTGAGCTTGGTGTAATCCGGCGCAGCCAATCCCGGCGTTACAGAAACGTCGCCTTTTGTCATTTCTCACCTGACTCGTTTGTAGAACCGAGCACTTCACTTTCTGGAATGACCCAGACGATCTGGGTACGTTGGATGCTAACAAACTTACATTGGTAAAGCACCTGGCCATCGAAAGAATAGATGGTCGCGTCGGTGACCGCCAGGAACTTTTCGTTGATGTCCAACTCGTCCTTCAGTCGCTGGTCAGGCCGGACATGCAACTTGCCGTGAATGCGTTGAGTCACTGTCTGGATGATCGCCGGTACAGTGACTTTCGTGATTACATCGGTGAAGAATTTACCTTTATCGTCAAACTCGATGGTCATGAAACTCTCCTACTGATAACTACCGGTTGAGTGAACGCAGACCCAGTTCAGCAATCTGCCTGGCAGATTGCTCCAGCATAATCGTTGAGGTGTCATTGGGGAATTTGGTTGCGATAGGCTCGTGACGGTTATTCGCTAGAGCAAAGTTGCCTTCCATGTAAGGTATAGTGGCGCGAATTTCCACGCCAAGTATCTGTTCTGCCTCTGCCTTCGTCAAGCCCTCCAAACCAATTGCTCGATTCAGAATTGTGTATGTCCACTTTGAATCCACACCTTTTGTCTTCAAATATTCCCACATTATCTGTGTAAGTTTAATGGTGCTTAAGTCAGTACCTAGGATACAGACGATCACATCTGCTCTCTGGATGATCGGCAGGCTGATGCACGAAAGCGAGCGACCAAGATCAATAAAAACAAAATCATAGACGTTTTGAAGAATTGTAACGACAGCATTGACGCGCCCGACCTGCAACTGGCTAGAGCTTTCAGGATCCGGAGATCCAGCCAGAAGATGGAAATGCCATTCAGGTAATTTTGGCAAATTCTCACTAAGGAACGAAACCATACCCTCATCGGTCAACGCAGTGACAGTCGCCAGGTTTAATTGCTCTTCATACCCAACAATGTTGGCAATAGAACCGATGGGTAAGACCAGATCCACCAACGCCAAGCGGGCATCCGGTCTTTCCTTCCCAACGCACATGGCGATATTGGCACACAGCGAGGAAGTGCCAGTCCCCCCTTTTGCGCTCAGAAAAACGACCAACAACTTCCCTTTCTTTGATTGCTCCTTCAGTAAGCGTGGGATCAACTCGAGGAGTTGGGGCACCGCATGTTTGGATTTTACCAGGTACTCATCGAACCCCGCAGAGGTAAGTAATGGTATTTGATCCTGCAAATCTCGGCTGCACAAGGCAATGCAGGGCACTTTGGCAGTGCGACGATCCTGGCGCAGGCGGG
>JALHUM010000137.1 GCA_022865905.1 Anaerolineales bacterium
GGAGCTGCTCCTAGTACGAGAGGACCGGAGTGGACAGACCTCTGGTGTGCCAGTTGTCGTGCCAACGGCATCGCTGGGTAGCTACGTCTGGCAGAGATAACCGCTGAAAGCATCTAAGTGGGAAACTCGCCCTAAGATTAGATCCCTGTATTCCCTTAAGGGAGTAAGACCGCAGGTAGACTACCTGCTTAATAGGCGGCGTGTGTAAGCGCAGCAATGCGTTAAGCTAAGCCGTACTAATGGTCGAGGGCTGATCTGCGTGGTACGGAGAACTTGATACTTTTCGGAATCAACAGTTGCTATTCAACCGAACTTGTGAATAAGTCTCTTGGTGATTTGAGCGACGAGGGTACACCCGGTCCCATCCCGAACCCGGAAGTTAAGCTCGTCAGCGCCGATGGTACTTGGTGGGTAACTGCCTGGGAGAGTAAGTCATCGCCAAGAGACTTTTTCTTTTAATAAGCCTGGAGGCTTGGTATAATATACGTAGGAAGCACGACTCCAATCGGTCGAACCGGTTCGAGCGATAATGGTAACTTCACTACAGTTACCATAATGGTGGCTCTTCGAGTTACCATACAATAAGGAGGCAGTATGCGTTGGGGAATTGATATCAGTCGCTATGATGACCTATCCGATGCCCAGTGGCAGGCGATGGTCAACAATGGATTGTCGTTCGCCATCATCCGCGCTTGCCATGGGGCAGGTTATACGGACCCTTTCCTGCAACGGCACGTTGCACAGGCCAATAAGTACGGCATACCGTTTGGGCTATACCAATGGGTGGACATAACCCAGGATGTTCAAAAACAGATAGATCATTTCTTGCAACTGATCGAGCAATATCCGCCGAAATGTGCCACCGGCGATTTCGAGCAGTATTGGACGGATTGGGATGCGTGGAATCAGGCCAGGCTCGGAGGGGGTGGCGATGTCCCAACCATGCCCCCGGCTCATATTAATGCCATTAACTATGAATATTTTACGAAAATGAGATCGGCGTTGAGCATCCCGTTGGTTTCTTATACTGGGGCATGGTTCGTGAATAAGTACTGCCCGCAGATGTCAGCCTGGCTTGGTCAAAGTTACCTTTGGCTGGCAGGCTATATTTCGGCCCCGGCCGGAGTCATTGGTTGGGACAACTTTCTGGGGATCGTAAGCAACTTGGGATCGCCAGTCTTTCCTGTTGGATTGAACCGCTGGGATGTCTGGCAGTTCTCGGCCTCCCTGCCGATCACGGGCCTTCCGCAACTGGACCTGGATGCGATCGCTTCCGAGGAGGTGTATAACAACCTCTTCATCCTCTCGAAACCGTATGAGCTGCCCTCTGGCGGAACAACCGGCCAGGCGCGTGTCATCGCGCAAGCGGGACTACGCGTGCGCGCTGCTCCGAACCTGCAAGCTCAGATATTAAGAACGCTGCCTTATGGCACGCTCGTTGACATAGTGGAAATCCAGAACGGATGGGCGCATCTTGTGGATGGAGGTTGGTGCGCGGCGCAATGGTTGCAGTTGATAGATGACACACCTGAGCCTACGCCGCCAGATACGACCGCGCCAGCCGCTATCGTGGATTTGGCGGCAGCCACAGGAACGGCGACTGGCTCGATTGACCTCGCCTGGACTGCGCCGGGAGACGATGCCAATGTCGGTACGGCATCCAATTACCAGGTGCGCTACAGCACGAGCGCAATCGAGAACCAGGCAGCCTGGGATGCAGCCACGCCTGTTACGGTCGGTGTATCCGTGCCCAAGTCCGCCGGGCAGGCAGAGCAGATGACCGTGAGCGGGCTGACGCCTGGTACGGCGTATTACTTTGCAATCCGCGCCCTAGACGAAGCCGCCAACCTGGGCGGGTTGTCCAATAGCCCCTCGGCAATAGCTAAACAATCGCCAATATCATTGCCTTGTGTGGCGCGCGTCACCGCGGGGGCGGGTCTGCGAGTACGGACGGCTGCGAGTCTTACTGCACAGATATTGCGCACTTTACCTTACAACACACAGGTCGTGGTTGTGGAGATCATAAAACGTTGGGGTCGCCTGGCAGACGGTGGCTGGTGCGCGATACAATGGCTGCAATTGCTTTCAGATGTACCTGTGCCACAACAAGACTTAATTGCGCCAGCCGCGATCATGGATTTGGCGGCGGCTCCCGGGACGGATGCTGGCTCCATTGATCTTTCCTGGGCTGCTCCCGGAGACGATGCCCATATCGGAACGGCTGCCAGTTACCTGGTGCGTTACAGCGTGAGCGTGATTGACAGTCCGGCAAGCTGGGAGGCGGCCACGCCGGTAACCAACGGTGTACCGCAGCCCAAACCGGCTGGACAATCGGAACAGATGACCGTGAGCGGGTTGACGCCTGGCGCGTTGTATTATTTTGCAGTGCGCGCCCAGGATGAAGTCCCCAACCTGGGCGGGTTGTCCAACAGCCCATCTGCAATCGCAAAAGCCCCGCCACCTTCTCAGCCTAGAATGGCACGCGTCACCGCGGGGGCAGGCTTGAGGGTCCGTACCGCGCCAGATTTGAAGGCGCAAATCCTGCGCACGATGCCGTATGGCACACAAGTCGAGGTGGCAGAGATCAAGGATGGTTGGGCGCGCCTCTCGACCGGCGGCTGGAGTTCTGTGCAATGGCTGGAATTGCTCCCGGAAACTCCCGAGCCTCCGGCTGAACCTCCTTCGCTGCCCACCGGGGTTAAGAGAGCACGCGTCACCGTGAAGATCGGCTTGAGGGTGCGCGTCGCGCCGAATCTACAGGCGGAAATATTGCGTGCGCTGCCCTATGATACGATTGTCGAGTTCGTGGAGATCAAGGATGGTTGGGCGCACCTGACGGATGGAGGCTGGTGCGCGGCCCAATGGCTGGAGGTGATCGAATAATGGTAGCCAAAAGGCTACCATTATGGCTGCTCTACGAGCGGCAATAGAGAAGCATTTCCGCCATTTCTCTTTTCAGCCAGCAGGTCATGTAGTATAATGCTTTTGTTTACAGATCAGCTTCAATAGGATTGCTGTTTTATCGTTTTAGTGGCAATCAAGGAGTGCGAACAGCAGCGTTAAATTCTCGATGATGAAATAAATGTCTTCCGGGTTTCGCGCATGCATTCGGCTGAGTCTGTAACGAGCCGATTTTTGTTTTTATTCTGTAAGGAATTACCTTCCGAATGGAAGGAGGTGAAAACGTTGACGGTAGTGATGCTACGCAATAACGAATCTCAAGATCAACTGCTCAAGCGCTTTCGTAAGAAGGTCGTCAAGAGCGGTGTCTTGAGCACAGTGCGCCGCAAGCGCTGGTATGTTTCCAAGAGCGAGCAGCGCCGCATGGATAAGAAAAAAGCCATCCGGCGTATCAAGCGGCGAACGGTAAAAGATTACGAATAGAATTGCTGCAGTAGTGGCTGACGGGACTGGAGGTGTGTATGGCTGAAGAGAAAATCCAGGTCGAGGGGACAGTGACCGAAGCATTGCCCGGCACACAGTTCCGGGTGAAGCTCGATAACGGACACAATGTCTTGGCCTACCTTTCGGGCAAGATGCGCAAGTATTACATCCGCATCCTGCTCGGAGACCGGGTCAAGGTGGAGATATCCCCCTATGATCTGTCGCGGGGGCGCATTACTTATCGGCAGAAAAAGTCTAGCGCCGAGCCCGCCCCTGAAGAATAACCGGTTCCGTTTTGCATTTATTCATGTTACAAAGAACTTCCGCGAGATCGCGGAAGTTCTTGGTTTGGATGACTGAGGTTGTATGCTCAATAGTGGAGGAAGATGGCGGGTGGGTAGGCAGCATCGCACCCTTCGGGTATGCTTCGCGACTGCCCGCGCACCCGTCTGTTCACTGGATTTTTGAGTGATTACATCAGGGCAAATATCTGAAGGAGTTCAGCACTTTGATGTAATTCGAACGGCGTAAGGCGTGCGGTTCCCTCATCGCTTGGGCGCTCATGCTGCCCTGCATCTGCTTGATCGATTCATATCCGTGTTCGATCATCCAGCACTCAAGCGCGGCCAGGATTTCGGCGGCGCGCCCCGGCCCGCGCTTGAGCAATTCGGAGGCCATCATCGCCACCCTGGCGCCTGCCATCATGGCCTTGAGCACATCCTCGGCCGTGTGGATGCCGCTTGTCAGGGCAAAATCGGCCTGGATGTGGCCATAGAGCAGGGCGATCCACCGCAGTGGCATGCGCAGTTCCTGCGAGGTGCTTAAGATCAGATTGGGTACGATTTCCAACTCTTCTAGTTCGAAATCTGGCTGATAGAAGCGGTTGAAAAGCACCAGGCCATCTGCGCCGACCTCGGCCAGACGCCGACAGACGGATGCCATGCCGGTGAAATAGGGGCCAAGCTTGACCGCCAGCGGTATCTTGATCCTGGCTTTGATGTCGCTGACCAATTGGGCATACGTATCTTCCAATTTGGTGCTGCTCAGTTCGGGGTCGAAAGGCAGGTAATAGATGTTGAGTTCCAGCGCGTCGGCGCCGGCATCTTCGATCTTCTTGGCGTAATCAATCCAGCCGCCAGTCGAGACGCCGTTCAAACTGCCGATGATCGGGATACTTACGGCTTTCTTGAGGCGGCGCAATTGATTGATGTAAGCGTCAGATCCGAGGCTATACCGGCCAACATCCGGCAGGTAAGTGATCGCCTCTGGGGATGAATCCTTTCTGTACTCTAGATAGTGGTCGAGTTCCAAACTCTCATGGATGATCTGTTCCTCGAAAAGTGAGTACATCACGATGGCAGCGATGCCCGCCTCTTCCAATTGACGTACCGTTTCTACGTGTTCGGAAAGCGGTGAGGCAGAGGCCACCAGGGGATTCTTTAATTTCAAGCCGAGATAAGTGGTCGTCAGGTCAACCATAATCCACTCCTTTCAAAAATAGGGATAGGAGGTCAGCCATATCCCTATTTTATCTCTTTAAGTTATTTCTGTTCTCCTTCACCGCCATAGTGCATGGCGGCCATCTGCGAATAGAACTGCCAGCGCTTCTTGGCATCTTCGCGGACCTCTTTTAGCAGAATCTCGGCGCGTTGTTCGTCGCTTTGCACCAGCATCCGGTAGCGAGCCTCATTGTACATGTATTGTTCCACCGGGATGCTTGGCTCTTTGTACTCGACGATGAGCGGGTTCTTGCCTTCCGCGGCCAGGCGCGGGTTGTAGCGGTAGAGCGGCCACATGCCAGCCAGGACAGCCAGTTTCTGTTGTTCCAAGCCTTTCGCCATGTCAATCCCGTGAGAAATACAGTGGCTGTAAGCGATGATCAAGGACGGGCCATCGTAAGCCTCGGCTTCCAGGAATGCCTTGAGCGTGTGTTGGTCGCTGGCGCCCATGGCGACGCGCGCCACGTAGACGTAGCCGTAGGACATAGTGATCAGGCCCAGGTCTTTCTTGGGCAGTCCCTTACCCTGGGCCGCGAACTTGGCGACTGCGGCGCGCGGCGTGGACGTGGAAGCCTGCCCGCCGGTATTCGAGTACACCTCGGTATCCAGTACGAGCACGTTGACGTTCCGCCCCGAAGCCAGCACGTGATCCAGGCCGCCGTAGCCGATGTCGTAAGCCCATCCGTCGCCGCCCATGATCCAGACGCTCTTCTTGACCAGCGAGTCGGCGATGCTGACCAGGTTCTTGGCGCGCGGATCGTCGGACTTTGCCAGGTTCTTCTTCAGGATCTCGACGCGTTCGCGCAGGCTGGCGATGCCTGCCTCGGTGGTTTGGTCGGCGTCGAGCAGACTGCTCACTAGGTCGCGGCCAAGCTCTTTGGCTAGTTGCGGTAGAAGCTCGCGGGCGAACTCGTTTTGCTTATCGAGCGTCAGGCGGAAGCCCAAGCCGAACTCGGCGTTGTCTTCGAACAGCGAGTTCGACCAGGCCGGGCCGCGCCCATCTTTGTTGAAGGTGTAAGGCGTGGTGGGCAGGTTGCCGCCGTAGATGGACGAACAACCGGTGGCGTTGGCGATAATGGCCCGCTCGCCGAAGAGCTGCGACAGCAGTTTGACGTAAGGCGTCTCGCCGCAACCGGCGCAGGCCCCAGAGAACTCGAACAGCGGCTGGAGCAGTTGCGAGTTCTTGACCGTGCCAGGGTTGACGAGCGCACGATCCACCTCGGGCAGGGAGAGATAGAATTCCCAGTTGGCGGCTTCTGTTTCGCGCAGCGGAGGCTGGGCAGACATGTTGATGGCTTTGCGGCCAGCCTGGCTCTTGTCCTTGACCGGGCAGGCTTCGACGCACATCGTACAGCCAGTGCAATCTTCCGGCGCCACCTGGATGGTATAGGCCATGCCGGGGAATTCCTTGAACTTGGATTCCATATGCTTGAAGGTTTTTGGGGCTTTCTCCAGGAACTTCTTGTCATAAACCTTGTGGCGGATAACGGCGTGTGGGCAGACGAAGACGCACTTGCCGCACTGGATGCACAGATCCGGCTCCCAAACCGGTATTTCCAAGGCGATGTTGCGCTTTTCCCACTTGGTTGTTCCGGTGGGGAAGGTGCCGTCTACAGGCATGGCGGACACGGGGACGCTATCGCCCTCGAAGGCGATCATCAGCCCGAGCACGTCGCGGACGAAGGCCGGCGCTTCCGCCGGGACCGGAGGTCTGCGGGTAAAAGTGCTGGTTACTTTGCCCGGCACCTTGACCTCGTGCAGGTACGCCAGCGATTGATCCACTGCCTCATAGTTCTTTTTGACAACGGCCTCGCCGCGTTTACCGTAGCTCTTCTTGATGGCTTTCTTGATTTGCTCGATCGCCTCGTCGCGCGGCAGGATGCCGGAAATGGCGAAGAAGCAAGTTTGCATGATGGTGTTGACTCGGCTGCCCATGCCGGTCTTTTCGGCCACTTCATAGGCATTGATGGTGTAGAACTTCAATTTCTTCTCGATGATATCTTTCTGTACTTCCTTAGGCAGTTTATCCCATACTTCTTCGGGACCATAGATGCTGTTCAGCAGGAACACCGCGCCGGGCTGGGCGTATTTGGTGATGTCGAAACGTTCCAGGAAGGTGAACTGGTGGCAGGCGACGAAGTTGGCGGTGTTGGGAGTGATCAGGTATGGTGCCTGGATTGGCTTGGAGCCGAAGCGCAGGTGGGAAATGGTCATCGTCCCGGCCTTCTTCGAGTCGTAGAAGAAATAGCCCTGGGCGTAGTTGTCTGTTTCTTCGCCGATGATCTTGATCGAGTTCTTGTTGGCTCCAACAGTGCCATCCGAGCC
>JALHUM010000138.1 GCA_022865905.1 Anaerolineales bacterium
TGTTACGACTATGGGCCGCTGGGTGTGGAGCTCAAGCGAAATGTCCGAGACGCCTGGTGGAAGCGCGTCGTCCACCTGGTTGTCGCCAGCCACCTGCTGCTTGTCGTTTCGCTTTCCTGGGCCGCCATCGTGGACCTGACGCCGACCGATAGCCGTCCCTACATAGGCAGCAGCACGGACAACACCGAGATGGAACTGATCGTCGGACACAACGGCCTCAGCCGGCTCTTCGCTCAGGCCAGGCGAGGACTCGCGAACGCGCGTTACGATCGGCCGGCTGCCGCGGGGTACGCGCAGCCCGACCAACCTGTCAGACCGCCTCTCCAATCCTACGGTGGGCAACCAGGACAATATCAAGCCCTCTATTCCCAACCGGGACAAGTTCCATTGGATCAGCCGCTCTTGCCTCCCGCCGTTGGCGGACAACCCGGACAAATTATTGACGGACCCCAAGCTAATCCGGCTGGCAATCAACCCAACGCTGGCCCAGGCCAATCCTCCGAAGTCGGCAGGGCAGGTGTGTTGCGCCTGTTCACCGAGCCGCTGGTGACCGAAGATTCCTGGCTGCTACCGCTGGCCTTGTTGGGCATCCTGCTGGTGCTGGGCGTGGTGGGCTGGAAATGGCCGTTGAGCGAAAAACACCTGGCGGTCGTGCTGTGGACAGGATGGCTGTTACCTGTCGCGCTGTACTTTACGTTCACGACAGGCTTGTTCCACGCCTATTACCTGATCATGTTCGGACCGCCTCTGGCAGCGCTGGTTGGAGCTACGGTTTGGGCGTTGGGACGCATGCTGCAAAACCGGCGCTGGCTGGGCTGGGGGTTAACTGTCCTGTTCAGCGGGCTGACCCTTGCCTTTGAGATTTTCACGTTGAAGAATTACCCGCAGTATGCTCGAACGGTGACAGCCTTCAGCCTCATCTTCTGGCTGGCAGGGATCATATTGCTGGCTTGGCGCGCCAACGGATGGATGAGCAAGCTGGCCCTGGGATTGGTCATCCTCGGCCTGATCGTCGCCCCGCTGACCTGGTCTGGCCTGACCACGTTCAGCAGGTCGGCAGACGTCGCCCTGCCGAAGGCCGGGCCAGGCAACGACAATCAACGCCAAAATTGGTCTTCAGATTTCCTTACACCAGTTCAACAAAAGATCCTTGCGTACGTGGAAGCCAATACCCCAGCGGAGGGTTACTTGCTGGCGACGCCTAACGCACGCGAGGCCTCCCCCTACATCCTGGAAACCGGCCGCCCCGTGTTGACCTTCGGCGGGTTCATGGGCAGCGACAATATCATTGACGTAACTGGCGTGGCGCAGATGGTGGCAGACGGAGAACTGCGCTTCATTCTGGATACTGGCGAACTGTCAAACTCGAAGCCGGAGATCGCGGCCTGGGTCAGGCAATCCTGTACAGTGGTCCGCGTTGCCGGTTTGGACCAGCGTCCCGCCACCCAAGGTCCCGGCACCGCACCGATTCCCGGTGCCCAACAACAGACCCTCACCCTCTTCGACTGCGGAGGTTGAGCACGTCGCGGTCGCCAATGGTTGAATTGATGAGGCTTTAAAGGGCAAAACACCAATACAGTGAAAACGATCCTGGTGGTAGACGATAAAGCCAGTGTACGCACCCTGGTGCGCGATTACCTGACCGAGGAGGGCTTCCGCGTGGTCAGCGCTGCGAACGGTCGCGAAGCCCTCTTCGCCGCCCGGCAGGAAAAACCTGACCTGATCCTACTCGACATCATGATGCCGGAAATGGACGGCTATGAGTTCGTCCGTGCCTATCGCAAAGAAAAGGACACGCCCATCATTTTGCTCACCGCCAAACTGGAAGAAACCGACAAGGTGCTCGGCCTGGAGTTGGGCGCGGACGACTACGTAACCAAGCCGTTCGGGATGCGCGAACTCGTCGCCCGCATCCGCGCTGTCCTGCGCCGCGCCGGCCAGGAGGTCCCGCCTGCGCCGCTATTACAGGCGGCGGATGTCACCCTGGACAGGGAGGAGCACATCGTCAAGGTGCGCAGCCAGCCTGTTCACCTGACCCCATCGGAGTTCGACCTGCTGGCCGTGCTGATGGCCGCGCCCGGCCGCGTCTTCTCACGTTACGACCTGCTCATCAAATTACAGGGTATAACTTTCGAAGGGGTTGAACGCACGATAGATGTGCATATCCGCAACCTGCGGACCAAGATCGAGCCTGATCCATCCAATCCGTGTTACATCGAAACGGTATTTGGCGTAGGCTATCGTTTCTGCCCAGAATAGAGCCTGGAATGCGTTCCCTGACGTTCAAACTCACGCTCGCCTTCCTGCTGGTCAGCCTGATCGCGATTGGGCTGGCGGCTGCTTTCGTCTGGGGAGTGACATCGCTCGAGTTCAACCGTTATCTGCAAGACCAGCGGCTAAGCGCGTTCGCGGCGGCAGCCAAGGCTCATTATGAAGCCAACAATACCTAGGAGGGTGTCGGAGTGGCCTTGCGCAGGCAAGGGCTGCTTCCACCGCCAGCGCAACCAGGCGGGCAGGCGCCACAGCCTCCGCCTTTTGCCCTGGTGGATCAAAACCGCGTCGTCATCATTCCCGGCGGACCCTATCTTCTCGACGCACGAGTGCCAAAAGCCATGCTGAACAGCGGAATTTCGATCGAAGTGAACGGCCAGATCGTCGGGACTGTACTGGCAACCGGTCAATCTCCGGCGCGGAATCCGGTAGAAGAGAAATACGTTGCTCGAATCAACCAAGCCCTGTTGATCGCCGCCGCAGGCGGCGTCCTCATTGCATTGATCCTGGGTCTGCTCCTGACGCGCACATTGACGCGCCCGGTGCGCGAGCTGACTGCTGCCACACGCGCCATGGCCAAAGGCGAACTCGAACAGCAGGTGCCGGTGCGCTCGCGTGACGAGTTGGGTGAATTGACCACGGCCTTCAATCAAATGAGCGCTGACCTGACGCGTTCCAACCAGTCCCGCCGCCAGATGACCGCCGACATCGCTCACGATCTGCGCACCCCGCTGACCGTCCTGGCAGGCTATCTCGAATCACTGCGAGACGGTGTGCTCAAGCCCACACGGGAGCGGTTCGACGTGATGCACCAGGAAGCGCAGCATTTGCAGCACTTGGTGGATGATCTGCGCACGCTCAGCCTGGCTGATGCAGGCGAGTTATCCCTGAACCGCCAGTCCATTCCTCCCCAGGAATTGATGGAGCGATTAGCCGCCACCTACAAACACACCGCCGGGCAGAATGATTTGACTTTGCAAGTTCAAGCCGCTCCGGATTTACCAGAGATCCAGGTTGACGTGGAGAGGATGGTCCAGGTACTGGAAAACCTGGTCAGCAATGCGATACGCTACACCCCAGCTGGAGGCACAATTACGCTCTCAGCCGGACGGGACCAGGAATCCGTGCTGTTGAAGGTCACGGATACAGGCGCGGGCATCCTCCCGCAAGACCTGCCACACATTTTCGACAGTTTCTTCCGCGCCGACCAAGCCCGCCAACAGGCCGAAGGTGAATCGGGTCTGGGGCTGGCCATCGCAAAATCCATTGTCGAGGCCCACGGGGGGAAGATCTCAGCCGAGAGCGAACCTGGACACGGAAGCACGTTCATAGTCGCGCTGCCGGCGGATTAAACACCACTTATTGGATTGGATCACTCCTCGGGATCTATTCTCGAAATTCCTCTACCTGATACACCAACACTTCCAGGTGCTTTCGCCGCCAGAGTTCGGGCGAAGCGCCCATCTTCAGACAAAGATGGGATAAGAAATCCTCCTTGTCAGCCACTTTCTCCCAAACTTGGGGCAGGAAGGTTGCCCTCCGGAAGCCATCCCGCAGGATGACGCCGTCCACGCCGGGGCGCAGCCTGGCTAGCAGATCGTCGGCTGTGGTATAGTCGAATGGCTCCGGCAGGGTCAGGCGCGAGACCTCGATCTCAATCCCCGCAAGCTCGTCCGCCTGCACTGGCGGGAAGCGATAATCCTGCAAGGCTGCCGCGACCGCGTGTTCACGCACATCTTCCACCAGGTATTGGTTGGGCTCCAACGCACCGACACAGCCGCGCAGCTCGCCGCCCTCGGTCAGGGTGACGAAGGAGGCGCCTTCGGCGCGTAAAGCCGATGTCAGCGTGGATTGGTCGAGAGGAGGCAAGGGCTGGCCACGTGCGCCAGATTCGAGCGCTTGGCGGGCCAGCTTCAAGAGCAATTGCTTTTCTTCCTGGGTGAGTTTCTCGCTCATTGGCTACCTCCTGGCTTCATCATACCTGCGGGAGGGTCCGGCGTCAAGCCAGGTACGGGAGAGGGTGTACACGCAAAATATGTCAGGACAACCTGCTCCCAACCCCGTCCTCGGCGTTGGGCACGCTTCCGAGGACAGCAGTTTGAGCATTTTTTATGGCGAATTTTGCGTGCACACTGTCAGAGACACTGGACCCCGTGGTAGTAAAATTCCCCCCCTTCAGAGAGGACATATATTCCCTATTAATGGGCACAAACATATGCAGATAACCGCCTATAGAAAAGGCTTGCTATTCAGAGGTATATTAAGGTACTATTGCGATGGATATGGAAATTTCGCCTCCGCCTTCGCCCCAACCCGAAAGGATTCGTCCGCAGGAACGGATCCGCACCGGGCGAATCTTGCAGACCACGCTCAGCGTCGCCATCCTGCTGGCGACCCTGTTCACCGGCTTCTCGCCGAAGATGCTGACGGGCGGCCTGGGCGAACGATTCAACCTGCTGCTTACCCCCCAGGCAGACGCCAACCCGGTCCTCCCCACCGCCGAGCAGACGCAACGCATCGGCATCGTCGCCGGACACTGGGGTTACGATTCGGGTTCCGTCTGCGACAACGGCGCGACCGAGCAGCAGGTCAACCTGAACATTGCCAACCTGGTTCAGCAAAAACTGACCGCCCTGGGTTTCCAGGTAGACCTGATGAAAGAATTCGACCAACGTCTGGACGGATACCAGGCCGCGGTACTGTTATCCATCCACAACGACTCGTGTACGTACATCAATGACGAGGCGACCGGATTCAAAGTTGCCGCTGCGAAAAGTAGCCGTGATCCTAACCTGGCTAACCGCCTGACCGCTTGCCTAAGTGACCGCTATGGGCGCGTCACCGGCCTGCCCTTCCATGCCGGAAGCATTACCAACGACATGACCGATTACCACGCCTTCGAGGAGATCAATCCGCGCACCGCCGCCGCCATCATTGAAACCGGCTTCCTGTACCTGGATTACGATATCCTGACACAGCATCCCGACTTGATCACTAACGGCATTGTCGCCGGGATCATGTGCTATCTCACAAACGAAAGCGTCGAACCCACACCGATGCCCACCCCAATCCCATGAACCGCGACCCCACCTCTGCACGCCAGGCGATCCAGAACGCCAAGCTGGAACTGCAACGCGGTCACCGTCAGGCCGCCCGCCGCTGGGCCGAATTCGCCGCAACTGCCGCCCCAGAGTTGGAGGAACCCTGGCTGATCCTGGCCGCATTAGCCAGTCCATGCGCCAGCGTAGCCTACCTGAAACGTGCACTGCAGGTCAACCCGCAAAGCGGACGCGCCCGCCAGGGGATGAGCTGGGCAGTCCAACGCCTGCGACAGGAGCAAGCCAAACACTCACAGCCGGGCGGCGGCGAGCTGTCTGTGCGCCATGCCGCTCTGGCCCGGACCATGCCGGGACAGGCTGTCACGATGTCAGCGGCGCAGCCGGAGCGCAGCGCGCAGACTCAGCCAAGCTCGCCAGTGAAGAATATAGACGATCGTGTTGCACACTTTTCCTGGCGGCCAGGCCAGGGCGGCGCGAACGCTGTCGGCCAGGATAGACTGGCGGCGCGGCAGCGCTCCTTCCTGCCCTTGCTGCTCATACTGGCTTGCGTCACCATTGCCTGGGCCGTCTGGCCGGGGAACGCCTCGCCAGCGCTGGCTTTCATACGAGAGAACATCTCCCTCCCGCAAGCAACTCCCACGCTGCCCGGCGCGGCGGCAGAGGTGCTCAAACCGACCTACACGCCAACCCTTACGCCCACCTTTACGCCCACGCCGACCGCAACATCCACACCGACGCCCACCGCCACACCCACACCGACGCCGACCTTCACACCCACCTCGACGCCGCTGCCAACCGATACGCCGGAGCCAGCCCCCACGTATGAACCGACTACGCCTGTCCCTATGCCCGGTGGAGATGGCGAACGCTGGATTGACGTGGACCTTTCGCAGCAGCGCGTCTACGCCTACGAGGGCAGCGTGGTGGTGAACAGCTTCATCGTCTCGACCGGCACCTGGCAACATCCGACCGTCACCGGGCAGTTTCACATTTACATAAAATTACTCTACGCCAACATGTCTGGCCCCGGCTATTACCTACCTAATGTGCCGTATACGATGTATTTCTACAAGGGTTACGCCCTGCACGGCACGTACTGGCACCACAATTTCGGGACGCCGATGAGCCACGGCTGCGTCAACCTGAGCATTCCCGACGCGGAGTGGTTGTTCAACTTTGCCTCGGTTGGGACATTGGTGAATGTGCACTACTAGACAGACCTCAGGTCTTTAAGACCTGTGAGGTCTTGGACGAAAAATGTCTGATTCTGGTATCTCCAGACGCGACTTCCTGAAACTAGCCGGCGCGGGGCTGCTGGGCCTGCTCCTGCCCCAGCTCGACCTCGAACCGGCCCTGGCCCAATTCGACCCGAACCATCAAGGCCGCGTGACCACCCCCACCCTCAACGTCTACGACACACCAGCCCTCACCGGCCAGGTGGTCAAGGCCTACTGGCGCGACATTATCTTCCCGATCATTGGCATTGTCATCAGTGAGGATGAGACAGCCTTCAACCGCGTCTGGTACAAGATCGGCGAGGGCTGCTACGCCTACTCAGGCGCGATCCAGCCGGTGCGGACGCTGCTCAATCCGCAAGCCAGCATTCTGCCACAAGAAGGCGCGCTGGCCGAGGTGACTGTCCCCTACACCGACGCCCGCTGGGACGCCGGGAAGGATAAAGAGTTCGCTTACCGCTTCTATTACGAGACCACGCATTGGGCTGTCGGGATGGTACAGGATATAGACGGCAATTCCTGGTACAAGGTGTACGACGACAAGTGGAAATTCCATTACTATGCCCAGGCAGAGCACCTGCGCATCATCCCGACCGAGGAATTGGCACCGCTCTCGCCAGATCTTCCCAGCCAGCTCAAGCGCATCGAGGTGCACCTGAACGAGCAGGTTGTCATCGCCTATGAGGACCAGAATCCTGTCTTCATGGCGCGCATTGCCTCGGGCGGGCGCTTCCGCAACGGCACTTATTCCACGCCGGTAGGCCATCACATGACCTACCACAAGCGTCCCTTCCGGCACATGGCTGCTGGCGACCTGGCTTCCAACGGCTATGACCTGCCCGGCGTACCCTGGGTCTCTTACATTACCGAAACCGGCGTCGCCCTGCACGGCACGTACTGGCACAATGATTTCGGCCACCCACGCAGCCACGGCTGTATCAACCTGACCCCACAGGCAGCCAAGTGGCTCTACCGCTGGACCCTGCCGATCGTCCCGCCGAACGAACAAACGGTCTACGAAAAGTACGGGACCGGAGTGGACGTCTTTGAATAGGGACGGCGCGATCTCCCGTCGCGATTTTCTCAAACTGAGTGTTGCAGGACTGATGGGACTCCTGGGGCCAGGACTCCACCTCGACCCGGCGCGGGCCGCCGGTACGATGCAGGGGCGCGTCACCTACAACAACGTCTCGGTTTACGACGCGCCATCGAAAAACGGCAAGAAAGTCAGTACCTTCCGGCGCGACTCGGTCCTGGAGATCAGCGAGCAGGTAACGGGTGGAAAATTGAGAGATTACAACCGCGCCTGGTACCGCATTAGCGACCAGGGTTACGTCTACTCTGGCGGCATTCAACCAGTAGAGACCCGCCTTAACGAAGTCGTCACAAACCTCCCAGAAGCGGGTACGGTCGGCGAGATCACTGTTCCCTATTCGGAATCCTGGTGGGCAATCAACCGCACCCCCTTCCCCGGCGCGCGCCTGTATTACGCCACCACCCACTGGATCAAGGATATCGTCGTGGATAAGCGCGACGGCAGCCTGTGGTACCGCGCTTACGATCACCTCTATTCCGCTTACTATTACATCCGCCCTTACAACGTCCGCATCCTTCCAACCGAGGAGCTGACTCCGCTCTCGCCCGCCGTGCCCCCGGAGGACAAGTACATCGAGGTCCGCCTGGACGAGCAAACTGTGGTGGCTTACGAGGGCGAGAGACTGGTATTCAATGCACGCACCTCCACCGGTAAGGCTGAATTCGCTACGCCAACCGGCAGGTTTAGAACTTTCCACAAACGCCCCACCGCCCGTATGGTCGGCGGCGAGAGCGACGCGGCCCTCTACGACCTGACCGGCGTGCCGTGGGATTGTTACATCACCGAAAATGCGGTTGCATTACACAGCACCTTCTGGCATAATGATTATGGGACGCCCCACAGTCACGGCTGCATCAACCTTTCCCCTCAGGCGGCAAAATGGCTCTACCGCTGGACGCTGCCGACTGTCCCGTCTGACCAACGTTCCGTTTACGAACCCGGTTCAGGTACCGACGTACAGGTTGTCGAACATACGCACCAAAGGAGGCCAAATGAACCCCGCTTTTTCATGGTCTAATTATTTGCTCAAGCGCCAGGTTTTTGCCCTGACTGGCAAGCTGCGCTTATACAATCCAAATGACGAATTGGTGCTCTACGTCGAGCAGAAAATGTTCCGCCTGCGCGAAGACATCCGCGTCTTCGGCGACGATAGCAAGACGCAAGAACTTCTCTTGATCCAGGCGCGCAATATCATTGACTTCTCGGCGGCCTACGATGTGATCGAGTCAGCCAACGGCCAGAAGGCCGGCACGCTGCGGCGCAAGGGCCTGAGATCCATGTTCCGCGACGAGTGGGAAGTGCTGGATGCCACTGACCAACCCATCGGGATGCTGTTCGAGGACAGCGTCGGACAGGCGCTGCTGCGCCGCTTCCTGCTAGGATCGCTCTTGCCCCAGAACTATGACATCACCATCGGCGACGAGCGCGTGGCCGACCTGCGCCAGAAGTTCAACCTCTTCAGCTACCAAATAATCCTGGACTTCAGCATGGATACCGCCAATAAACTGGATCGTCGCTTGGGCATCGCCGCCGGCATCCTGCTGGCGATCATCGAGGGGAAGCAGAGAAGTTAAACCATGCCGCGCCAACCTCTTTTCGCCGGTTTAGTTGTAGATGAAAACAGCCGCCCGGTCGAGACGGCCTACGTAGGAGAAGATCCATGTTACGTGGTGGACGTTGCCGGATTCCGCCATCACATCCTTTCCGAAAAGGTGGACCGTCAGGTGCTGGAGATGATGCGCCAGCAGATCAGCGGCCACGAAGACCTGCTCAGCGAGCAGACCGCTAAGATGCTCGGCACGGACGACATCTTCTCGAAGGCCATGATCGAGAAACAACTCAAGACCATTGACCAGCAGTTCGAAAATGTCTTGAAAACAGGCATCCCCGAAGATGGTCGCGCCTACATGGGCATGGTGGGCTTCCGGGTTGTGATCAACGTCCACGGGGACGTTTTGCGGGTAGATCAGCCAACTGTGGCGGATGATGGTGAGGGCGGGGAAGAATAAAAAAATCGTGACCGTTCAGGAAGTGTACGATGCTTATCGTAATCAGCGACCTTCATCTGGTAGATGGCACCTGTGGCAAGCCTATCTCTGCCAGCGCTTTCCGGCTCTTCGCTGCCCGGCTGAACGAGTTGGCTTTCAACGCCTCCTGGCGGGCAGACAAGCGCTACCGCCCGCTGGACGGGATTGACATCCTGCTGCTGGGCGACATCCTCGATCCGCTGCACTCCACGCTGTGGCTGGATAAAAGCCCAGGCGAGCCGGGTTACGTGCGCCCGTGGACAGACATCCACGCGCCGGAGTATGCCGCCAAGGTCCAGGCCATCACCCAGGCCATCCTCAAGTACAACGCCGAGGCGATTGAAACCCTGCGTCACATCGCCGAGGGGCAGTTCATCCGCCTGCCGACCGCCACCAGTCGCGGTCGCGGTGCGCTGAATACCAAAGAACAGGTGACGGTTCCCGTCCGCATCCTTTACATGATTGGCAACCACGACTGGTACTACCACATCCCCGGTCAGGTCTTCGATCGAATCCGCCAGGAGATCATCAAGGCATTAGGCTTGGCGAATCCAAACTCGCCTTTCCCTCACGAAGTCAAAGATTCGGAAACGCTCCAGCGATTGTTCACCAGCTATAAGATTTACGCCCAACATGGCGACCTGTACGACTCGTTCAACTATTGCAGAAATAGAGGCCGAAACGCCGCCACGTTGGGGGATGGTTTCTCTGTCGAGGTGCTCAACCGTTTCCCGGTCGTGGCGCAGAAACGCCTGGGACAAGAGCTGCTGCCCGGTATCATCGAAGGCCTGCGCGAGCTGGTGAATGTCCGCCCGGCATTGGCCACGCCGTTGTGGATCAGCGGCCAGTTGCGGCAGAACAACATCAGCCTGGCCGACCAGAAGAAAATCAAGAAAGTCTGGGACGATATAAGCGACGAGTTCCTGTCCCTGCCGTTCATGCGCGCAGCTGATAAGAAGTTCAAACTCGACATCGTGGATGGGCTGGAATTGATCGTCAAGCTGACCGACCGCTTCTCGTTCAAGGACATTGACGATGTGGTCGTCTGGATCCGCAAGCAATTCTGGTCTGGAGAGATCACCTTCGCCAAACATGCCCTGAAAGATGAAGCTTTTCTCGACCGCACCGCCCAATTCATCGTCTATGGCCACACGCACCACCACGAGATCGTCCCGCTGGATTCCATCCCATCCATGCCGCGCCCGACCAACCAGATGTACATGAACTCAGGCACCTGGCATACCTACTACGATCTAGCCGTCTTCAAACCCGAGGAACAGAAGTTCGTCCCCTACCCGGTGCTTTCCCACCTCTCGTTCTTCAAAGAAGACGAACGCGAAGGCCACCGCTTTGAGACCTGGTCGGGAGCGTTTTCCGACTGAGTTACCTCACCCCAACCCCTCTCCCGAAATCGGGAGAGGGGTTGGGGTGAGGGCAGAAAAACCTATGCCCGAATACATCTACCTCATCCACCCCATCCGCCACGGCTTCTTCGACGTGCCCACAGCCGAGGAAGATGTCGTAATGGAAGAACACTTCCAGTATCTCCAAAAGGCTAGCAAAGAAGGCACGGTTATGCTGGCCGGTCCTTGCACCGACGAGACTTTCGGACTGGTCGTCTTTCGAGCCGAAAACGAGCAGGCTGCCAGGTCCTTCATGTTCAACGACCCATCCGACAAGGCTAACGTGATGATAGCCGAACTGCATCCCTTCCGCGCCTCGCTGGTAGGAAAACCGATCACTGATCCCCGATGACTGAAGACTGATGACTGTTTACCCCCTCTCCGCCCTGCACGCTGTTGCACTCCTATCCCAGGGCCTGCATACTGCCACGGGGGCAGAACCTGCCCCGACTCGGGATACGATCTACGCTACTATTAGTCAGATCGGCTGCATACAGATTGACACGATCAACGTCATCCGGCGCAGTCATTATCTTATTCCATGGAGCCGCCTTGGGAATTACGATCCCACCGACCTAGATGCGCTTTCATCGCCCATTGATCGCCACCTGTTCGAGGGCTGGCAGCACGCCGCCAGTCTCATCCCGCTAACTGAATACCGTTACCAGATGCCGCACCAGCGTTACCTGCGTGGGCATCCCGCCCCGATGTCGGACAAATGGCTGGCAGAGCCGGGTAGCGCTGAATTGCTGGAACAGGTGAGAGAGCGCATCTGGCAGAACGGCGCGGTACGCGGCGGGGACTTTGAATACGATGGCCCCAAACGCGCCAGTTGGTGGGATTGGAAACCTGCCAAGAATGCCCTGGAGCATCTTTATGCCTGGGGCGAACTGATGATCGCAAATCGCGTCAACTTCCAGCGCATCTACGACCTGACCGGGCGCGTCCTGCCAGAGTGGGTGGACACGACCGAGCCCACCCTCGAAGAACGCGACCGTTTCTGGGTGGCACGCGGGGCAAAGGCGCTGGGCGTCTGCACAGCCAAGCAAGCTGGCGATTACACCTGGATGAAAGTTTCACGTTCCAAGCCGCATGTGGAATCCCTGGTCAAAGAAGGTATTCTCGTCCCTATCCAAGGCCATCTGGCAAATGGCAAAACCGCCGACCTGCTCATTCACCGTGACAATCTGTCGCAGCTCGAGCAAGCCGCCGACGGTTCGCTGCGCGCTCAACGCACCACATTCCTCAGCCCGTTCGACAATCTCTTCTGGGCTACGCGCCGCGATGAGATGTTCTGGGGCTTTCACCAGGCGCTAGAAGCCTATGTGCCTGCGCCCAAACGCGTCTACGGCTACTTCTGCCTGCCCATCCTGCACAATGACCGGCTGGTCGGCCGCTTCGATCCCAAGCTCGAACGCCAAAACGGTACGCTGCGCTTGAAGACCCTGTACCTGGAGCCGGGCGTCGAGCCGGGCGAAGAACTGGTCGCGGGTGTTGCCAACTCCATGCGCGATTTTCTGGCCTTTCACGATGCCAAAGACCTGGTCATCGAGCACAGCCAGCCGGAAGAGTTTGGTAAGAAACTGCTGGCTTCAATGTAAGCAATTATGGAGAACGATCACCAATGAGCGAACGAATCGAAAACATTACGAAGTCTAAACTACTCATCGCAATTCGCGCGGAACGGAAGGCGCTGGAAGAAGTGCTCGCCGCCCTGACGTATGACCAGATGCTCCAACCCGGCGCCTCCGGCGAGTGGACGGTAAAAGATGCGCTGGCCCATATCTCAGCCTGGGAGCGGCGCATGTTGAGTTGGATCGGCAGCCACTTACGCGGCGAAGCCCCCGACGTGCCCCTACCCTGGGATGTGGAACGCATGAATGCCGAGACCTACGCCCAGGTCAAGGACAGGCCATTGGCCGAAGTGCTGGAAGAATTCCGCCGGTCGTACCGCGAGGCTCTCACCCTGGCCGAAAGCCTAAGCGAAGAGCAACTCCAAACCGCCTACACCGACACCTGGCCGATGGGGCCGCTCTGGCTCGGCGTGGCCGCCAACACCGACTGGCATTACAAAGAGCATCGCAAAGATATCGAGGCCTGGTTGAAGCAGCAAAAGGCAACCTGAAGTAGAATATAGCCATCCGCCAATCGCCAATCTATAATCATCATTCAGCAATCGCAAGGAGGCGTCATGCAAGTACTTGAATCCGGCATCGGGGAGATGATCCAGCCCTTCGACCTGGATGAATTCCGCGCGTGGAACCACACCAAGAAATCCCGCAAGCTCGTGGATAAGGTGATGACCGAGAAGGAGGCCATCCGCCAATTCGTCTACGATGGCTGCTACATTGGCACCGAGCTGTATGGCACAGTGCGTTGCCCGATGTCGCTGGCGCGCGAAGTGGTACGCCAGGGCAGGAAAGACCTGCGCGTCTGCGGACAGGGCGTGCTCGAACTCGACCTGTGGCTGGCCGCCGGCATCGTCAAGAAACTGGACATCACCTACATCGGCCTGGAAGTCTATGGGATACCGCCTAGTCTACGCCGCGCCGTAGAGTCCGGCCAGGTGGAAAGCTGCGTCGAATGGTCGAACGCTTCGATTTCGTGGCGTATGAAGGCGGCAGCGATGGGCGTACCCTTCCTGCCGACACGTTCCATGCTCGGTACGGACATGCTCAAGTACAGCGCCGCGAAAGTCGTCGAAGACCCGTTCACCGGTATCAAGTTGGCCCTGCTGCCCGCTCTGATCCTGGACGTGGCCCTCATCCACGTCCACCGCGCCGACAAGCACGGCAACTGCCAGATCGAGGGTATCAGCGGCTTTGCCCTGGAAATGTCACGCGCCTGCAAGCGGCTCATCATCAGCGCCGAGGAAATCATCCCAACCGAGGAGATCCGCAAATACCCTGACCGCACTGTCATCCCCTATTTTTTGGTGGACGCGGTCGTCCATGCGCCTTACGGCTCGTATCCCGGCGAGATGGCCTACCTGTACGGGCGCGATGAGGAGGGTATCAAAGAATGGGTCGATATGAGTAAGACCGCTGAGGGGGCAAAAGCCTATCTCGATAAGTACGTCTTTGGCGTCAAGAACCACGATGAATATCTTGAACTCATCGGCGAAGAACGCCTGCAACAGGCTGTCGAACTGCGGGAGAAACGCGAGTGAGAAAACCACAGAGAACACGGAGAGCACAGAGAGAGAAAAAGATTCTTTGTGGTCTCTGTGCGCTCCGTGGTGAATGAAAAAGGCATAAACTTATGACTGACCAGACTTACTCCAAAACTGAACTAATGATCTGCGTGGCTGCCCGCCTTTTCGAGGATGGCACAACCTGCTTCATCGGCACGGGCATCCCCATGCTGGCCGCCATGCTGGCCGCCAAGACCACCGCCCCGAACCTCGTCCCGGTTTTCGAGTTTGGCGGGACGGGCGCGATCCTGGAGGAGCTGCCGCGCGCCGTCGGCGAGGCGCGCACCTTCCACAAGGGCATCTCCGCCCTGGGCATCTGCGACACGATGGAGACCGCCCAACGCGGCTTCATTGACTACGGCTTCCTGGGCGGCGCGCAGATTGATCCCTACGGCAACCTGAACAGCGTCACCATCGGCGACCACGACCACCCCAAGGCACGCCTGCCCGGCTCCGGAGGCGGCAACGACGTGGGCAGTCACTGCTGGCAAACCATCGCCATCATGCAGCACGACGCCCGCCGCTTCGTCCCCAAAGTGGACTTCCTCACCACGCCCGGCTTCCTCTCCGGCCCCGGTGCGCGCGAAGCAGCCGGACTGCCACCCGGCACCGGTCCGATCGCCGTCGTCTCGACCCTGGCGCTGATGGATTACCACCCCAAAACCTGCCGTATGAGGCTCAAAGCCCTGCATCCCGGCGTGACAGTCGAGGAAGTAGTCGCCAATACCGGTTTCGAGCTGGTCATGCCGGAGAAGGTCGGGGGGAACGAACCACCCAGCGCGGAAGAACTGCGCCTGCTGCGCGAGGAGATTGACCCAACGAAGTTCTACATCTAGTCAATCATGTGCGACACACCTGGGAGGCGTGTCGCACATGATTAAAGGCGCGTTGCAAATCGAACCCGCATGGCCTTCTTTTCCTGATGAATATTTATCAAAAAGCGGAACGCATAACCAGTAAGTGGTGGTTCTACCTATTGATCTTTTTCATGCCTGCTATCCTGCCACCCTTTGCCAGCACCGGTCTGGGATATTGGCGCGAGTTGAACGGCTTCATCTGGTATGTGTCAGATGCGGTGTACTACAAGAAGATCTCGTTTCACTATTCCATGCCAATCATGCATCTGGCTATGCTCTTGATGATTTTCGCCTTGGCGATTCTAGGAAGGAGATTTGGCCGCGCTTTTTCAATGTTGGTCGCGTTGAATTATGCCTTTATTGCATTTGCACAAACCTTGATAGTTACCGAGAAATATGGGCTTGTGGTTGTCAGTGAATTGCTCGCCTGGTACTTGATCGTTCTTTTACTGTGGCTTTGGGAGGCGTTGGCGCCCAAAAACGATTTTACCTGGGATAAGGGCAGGCGCAAACCCTATTGGACTATTCCTCTAGCGCTGATCGCATTCTGGAATCCCGACCAAGTCTGGCAACTCCATCTGAGGCTCTTTATCGATTCGTACTCCCCGACTGCATTTTGCATGATGACCCCAATTTACTTAACCGTGCTGCTGCTCTTTTATCCGAAGGTAAACCTATTACTACTCAGGGTGCAAGGGTTTATTGGCGTCGTGATTGGCGTGATAACACTGGTGGTCGCATTCATGAAAGAGCCATCCAACGGCATCTACTGGACATTGTTACACATGCCCCTGATCTTAATCTCGCTTTACAGCTTCATACTGGGGATACGAACGAAGACTACCATCCAAAATCCATAACGATAGGACCAAGAAGAACTTGAGAAGAACCACAGGCCGGATGTACACTGACTCCCTGCTCGAACGCGCCCGCCGAGAGGGTAATCCGTTGATCAACGGCGATACAGCCACGTTCGTCTGGCAGGGAAAGACCGCGCCAAAATTTATCGAAGATCTGCATGGCTGGGAGGAGAACCCCCAGCCGCTTCAGCGCGTCTCGCCGGACCTCTGGTCTGCTACCGTTACGCTGCCAGCGGATGCCTACTTCGAATACGGTTTTTACGACCCTGAGACGAAAACCCGCTATCCTGACCCGCTCAACCCACGCCGCGCCTGGAACGGGATCAACGCCCACAACCATTACTGCTACATGCCAGAAGGCAGGCCGACACCGCTAGTACGCTTAGAAAAGGGAATTGACCAGGGAACGGTGACCCGGCACGAGGTCCAGTCCGAATTGCTGACCGCCAGCAAAAAGCGCACCGTCTACCTGTACGGGCCGCCCACCGAAAAGCCTGTCCCGCTGCTGGTCGTCTACGACGGGTTGGATTACCTGCGTCGCGGTAAATTGACCGTCATCGTGGACAATCTCATCGCCCAGAAACGCATCCGGCCAGTGGCGCTGGCGATGCTGCACAACGGCGGCCGGGTGCGGTTCGTCGAGTATGGCTGCTCGGATGTCACCCTGGCCTTATTGGTCGAGACTGTCCTGCCGCTCGCCCGTCAGCATTTGAAGCTGGTTGATATAAAAAAACATCCCGGCTCGTACGGCGTCTTGGGAGCTTCGATGGGTGGAGTTATGGCGCTCTACACCGGTCTGCGCTTGCCGGAAATCTTCGGCAGGGTTTTGAGCCAATCGGGCGCGTTCACCCTGTGGGAGCGGCCCAGCGTGGCGGTCGAGTTGGTACAACACGCGCCGCGCCCAGAGTTAGACATCTGGATGGATGTGGGCCGGCTGGAGTGGTTGCTGGAAGACAACCGCATGATGCACGCCCTGCTGCAAGAAAAGGGTTACCGGGTAACCTACCGGGAAGCCAACGGCGGGCACAATTTCACCTCCTGGCGGGACGACGTATGGCGCGGGCTGGAGGCGCAGTTTGGGTAATTTCACCGTGAAGGGAAAAAGGCTACGAAGGCTTCGCGGACACAAAGAAAAACTTCGCGTCCACACCTGCACTTGCGCAGGTGCAAGTGTCGCCGCGTCGCTGTTAAAAAGGTTTTATGCTCCTTGCCACCCTTTGTTATCTACGTCATAACGGCCACACGCTGATTCTCCACCGCGTTAAGCGGACAGACGACATCCACGCCGGGAAGTGGAACGGCCTGCCGAAGGCCCCCGGTTCTTGCGGGGGTGCGGCAAGTTCGAGCCGGGCGAATCGCCGGAGGAGTGCGTCGTCCGTGAGGTGCGCGAGGAATCGGGACTGGAAATCGTCAACCCGCGCCTGCGTGGGCTGGTGATGTTCCCCGGCTTCAAGGGCGACGACTGGTACGTGTTCGTCTTCACTACGCAAGAATTCAGCGGTGAGTTGAAAGAGAACGGCGAGGGCTACCTGAAATGGATTCCCAATGAGGAGTTGGAGTCGCTGCCTGTATGGCCAAGCGGCCACATCTTCTTCCAATGGATGCAGGAGGAGAAGTTTTTCTCGGCGAAGTTTGTGTATGTTGGGGAAGAAATGAAGGGTTACGAGGTGACAGTTTATTGAGAGAAGCTTTTTATTTGGCAGTATAATCAGCCCTATATGTCCATCTTCACCTCCAAACACCTCCTCCTCGGCATCACCGGCTCCATCGCCGCCTACAAGGCCGCCGACCTGGCCTCCAAACGAACCCGGGAAGGCGCGCAGGTGGATGTTATTCTCACCCCTGCCGCAGAA